>JASMGX010000001.1:60561-69121 GCA_030751095.1 Pirellulales bacterium
GCTGCGAATGAATTCATCGGCCAGATAGTTGAGCAGTTCAGGATTCGTCGGCGGGTTGCCGGCACGGATATCATCGATCGGCTCGATAATGCCGACACCAAAGAGATACCCCCACAACCGATTGACATAACTGTGGGCAAAGTACCGATTCGCCGGAGAGGTCAACCAGGCAGCGATCTGCTGGCGACGACTCGCTCCCTCGGGCACATCGTAGTCGCACTCGTAGGGAAAGCCGGGGGTCATCACCTTGCCGGTACGAACGTGTTCCACTTCGCCTTCGGTCTTGTCGGAGACGACTTCATAACGCGGTTTTGCATCTTCGACCGCGGTCCCTTCGAGCTTCTCGTTGCCGCGTTCGGGATCGGGCTGCAAGTCGACGTGGGCAAAGTAAGCGGCAGTCTGGTAATACTGATCCTGCGTCCAACGTTCAAACGGATGGTCGTGGCATTTGTTGCAGTTGAACCGCAAGGCCAGAAAGAGATGGGTCGTGTTTTCCATCACCAGGTCCGGTTCCCGCAAAATCTTAAAGTACGATGCGGCTGGATTATCGCCATTGGAGCCACTAGCCAGAATAATCTTGCGTGCGAACTCGTCGTATGGCGTGTTCCCGTCTACCTCTCCGCGAATCCATTCTCTGAAAGCGACGGCTCCCTCAGGGCCGAGAAATTTCCCGTTAACCTGCAACAGGTCGGCCCACTTGTTGGTCCAGTATTCGACAAATCCTTCCGAGCCGATCAGTTTATCGATCAGTTCTGTCCGTTTGATGCGGACATCCCGACTGTCGGCCATAAACGCGCGGACATCTTCGGGCTTCGGTGGCAGACCGGTCATGTCGAGATAAATGCGACGGAGAAATTCGGTATCGGAGCAGAGTGGTGACGGCTCGATTTGCATCCGCTCCCACTTTTCGGAAACCAATTCATCGACCCGGCCCCAGGTATCCGGAGATGTCCACTCAAAGCCACTCCGGTCTCCCATCACCGTCAGGATTGTGGCCGCGTAGGCCCCTTCGTAACGGACCAGGGCGGGCGATTCGCCGCGGCGGACTGCCGTCACCAAACCGGCATTATCCACAGTGACAACTTCGGTATCCCCGCTATTGACAAACGCTTCGTGGGTTACGTCGCGAGTCTTGCCATCGGCATAGGTCGCCACCACCCGCAGTTGCTGCGTCTGACCCGCCCGCTGGATCACCGGATTCTTGGGAAGGACCTCGATGCTGGTAACACGTGGCGTCGATGGATCCAATTTGGCACCGGCCGCAATCCAGTCGCGCAGAATGGTGTAGTAAGGGTCGCCGAATTTCATCAACTGCCCGCCCTTGTGAGGCACCGCAGCGATTGTCTTGAGTAACATCAAACTGTCGTCCGGCGAGGCAAAGTTGACCCGTCGCGATGCCAAGTCATCGGTAAAACCGCGTATGTCGTAGATGGCGTCATAGCCTCGCAGTGAAAGCTTGAAGCCATTCTGGCCAATCCGCCCGCCGTGGCAGGTACCGGAATTGCAGCCCAACTTGCCCAAAACGGGATTCACATCCCGAATGAAATTACGGAGATAGGGGGTGTGCATGTCGCGAACCTCTACCGGAATTTTAATCCGCTGTCCGGACAGTTCGGCAATCACCTGCCCCGTACCATCCTCGTTCGGCACAAACAGACCGCTTGATGAGACGCTGCCGACGCCACCCTCGACGGACCACTCCACATCCCGCGTTACATCCTTCACTGTGTTATTCGACAGACCGGCCGTGACGAGCAACTGTACCTTGTCGACCGGCAGATCGATCACGATTTCGCCCGGCTCCACAGAGAGAGTCAGAACCTCCGCGTCCGCCCCGACATCCTCCGTTTCTTCCAGCGACACCAGGGCCACCTTGGAAGATTCGTCCTGCGTCTCTTTCAGTTCCCCCTGTGCCAGTTCTACCGGCGTAAACGAACCGGCAACCTGACCGGTTTTGGGGTCGATCATTCGAACCACTCCGTCGGCACCAGCCGATGCGAGTCGCTTTCCATCGGGACTGATCGCCAACGCAAAAATACCTGTCTCGGGCCAATCCAACTCCCAGAGCTGTTTGCCCGTATCGGTTTCAAAACCGCAAACCTGTCCCTTTCCATCGAGAGAGCTACCGGCAAAACAGTGTGCCCCGCCCGGGGAGAAACAGACCGCAAACACGCGGCCGGGGAGCGCTTCAAATTCGCGAATTTGATTCGGGTTGCCACCGGTCGCCAGAGCGGCCTTCGTCGACATACGGAATAGTTTCGGGGCACCGTCGGCACCTCCGACGAGAATTTCATTCCGATAGGGATGTCTGGAAATAGCGATCATTCCACCAAGCAACACGCCCGGTGTGGTGGTGGTCACATTGCCCACAAAGCGCTGCGTCGCGACATCGGTCTTTTTGACCGTTTTGTCTCGAGAGGCCGAAAAGATCGATTGACCATCTTTCGAAAAGACCGTGTCACGAATCCAGTCGTCGTGGGCGGCCATAAAAACCACTTCCTTGCCGGTCTCCGCCTCGAGAGCCCGCACACTCTTGTCAGCAGCACCGTAGGCAATCAGCTTGCCGTCCGGTGACCAGGCTCCGCCATAGATCGTATCGAATGTCGTCGGCACCGAGAGTAACAGCTCTCGTTTGGGCACGTCCCAGATCTGCACTTCACCCATCCGGCCGGGCAGACCACCAACAACCGCCAACCGCTGGCCGTCCGGCGAAAAATGCACCGATTCAATCCGGTCGGACAGACCGACCAAACGGCCGAGCTGCGCTGAGCCATCCGCCGCCAGGAGAAACACTTCGTGAAACCCGGAAACGGCGAGCAGTTTGCCATCGGGCGAAAAATCAATCGCCGTGATCACCGGCGGGCGGGTGTAGACCGGAGGATGCTCCATGTCGTACTTCGCAACCGCCGAGTCGGGCGTGTCGTCCACTGCGCCCTCCTGAATCCAGCGGGTAATCAGCTTGATATCGCTCTCAGCCAACGGGTCCTTGTCCGAAGGCATCTGAACCTCGCCATCGCTGGGGAGAATTTGTGCAATCAGATTGCTACTGGACGGTTCGCCAGCCACAACCGCCACCTCTTCGCTCTCACCACCGGCCAACAGTTGCTCGAAGCTGGTCATCACGTAGTCACCATCCGCCTTGGCGGGTTGGTGGCACCCCTGGCAATGCGCCTGGAAAATCGGGCGGATATGTTCGTAGTAACTTACCTTTTCGTCAGCACTTGGTGCGTTGTCCGGGTCCTCCGTCTCTGCGGCCGGCAGGGCCGTTGCGAGCAAAAGAGCCAGGAGAAAAAACGAAACGAAATGTTTGGCAGGCATGATCGGATCTCCGAACCGCATGAGCACGGCACCGTACAAAAAAGGTATGAGGGATGGTTTGCGAGCGGTCGCAAGCGGACCGCTCGGTAAGGTGTCCTCAGTCTACCCCCATGGGACAAAACATCCTAGTATATTCAGCGCATTCTTTAATACTATTTTATCAGGCGCAGCATCGCCAGGTCTTTTTAGAAAACCACCTCTTTCATGCAAAAAATGCCCCTCGCAATACACTTTTATGACAATGGGATGCTCTTAGCGGGCCCTTCAGGCATAGCGACCGAGAAAGCGATCGACGAGCCCCGGTGCGCGGTGATTGGCCCAGACCAGCAGGCCGCCAAGAAGGTTGGGAATAATTTCCCGCTTCCCTTTCTCGATCGCGCGGACCGTTCTGCGAGCTACCGTGGCGCTAGGGACTCCGGGACCTTTGTTCCAGGGAACCTCACCACGACCGTGGACCACACTGTCATAAAATTCTGTTTTGGTTGTACCCGGACTGACCATCAGCAGATCAATTCCCATCGAACGGAGTTCGATGCGCAGCGATTGACTCAGCCCCTGCAGGGCAAACTTGCTGCTGCAGTATTCGTACATTCGCGGAATTCCCCGATGCCCCAGGATCGATCCGATATTGACCACAATGGGTGAGGTGCCCGCCTGCAGGGCAGGCAGTGCTTCGCGAATCATTTCTACAGCGGCAAAAAAATTGACCTCCATGATCTGACGGAAACGCTGCGGATCACTATCGACAAAACGCCCGAAACTGCCAATGCCCGCATTGTTGACGATCGCATCGAGGCCACCGAAAGCCATCACACACTTCTCTTTTGCCGCCTTGCGAACGAGCGGGTCGGTAATATCTCCAACAACAAACTCGACTTCTGCCTCTGCAGACTCCGCTAAAATCTCAGCCGCCACCGCCTCGAGTTTCTCACCGCGCCTGGCAACGAGCACACAGCGGGCAGAACGACGGGCAAGTTCCAGAGCCAACGCCCGCCCAATGCCACTCGATGCTCCCGTAATCACGGTACGCATCCCGCTGATTTTTCGTTTCGCCATCGAGACACCCCTAACCAAAGCATGGACCCGAAAACAGGTTTACGCAACAAGGAGCTACGCGGCTCCGTCAGCTTTTTTCGCCTCGTGATTTTCTAGTGGCACATCGGTGGCCGCGCCTATTGCCGGATGGGGTCGCACCAGAGTGTCCGGATCCTCAATTTTGTTGAGGTACTCATGCGGGATGCGACAATGGATGGTCACCCGATCTTCATCATCGTAGCGATGAGAAAACACCTCGCCATGCTGCGCCAGGTAGGCAAGCAGGCGACCATTGCCAACATGCGTTTGGATATCGACATCACAAAAATTACGGCTTAGTGCCAAAGAGACAACGTGCGAAAGCCGGTTCACACCAACGCCAGATTCGGCACTGATTGGAATCGCTTCGGGATAGCGATTGAGGATCGCATCGATACCGGCCCGGTCTGTGAGACAATCTGTCTTATTGAGCACCAACACGGTATTTGTCTCTTCAATCTCCAGATCCTCGAGCACACGGTAGACCGAGGCAATCTGCTGCAGTGCCTCAGGATTGGATGCATCGGCAACATGTAAAAGCAAGTTGGCCTGTCGCGATTCTTCGAGAGTCGCTTTGAAACTGGCAATCAAGGAGTGGGGCAAGTCCCGAATAAATCCGACCGTGTCGCTAAGCAGGACCGGCCCCCAACCGGGAAGTTGCCAGCGACGGGTCCGCGTATCGAGTGTTGCAAAGAGCTTGTCCTGAGTCAGCACACCGGCGCCGGTGAGGCGATTCATCAAGGTACTCTTTCCCGCATTGGTATAGCCAACGAGCGAAACGGTCATATGCCCCTGCCGCGCGGCCAGCGTCCGCGATTTGCGGCGTTCGATAACAGCCAGATCCCTGCGGAGGTCGCGAATCCGCTTTTCAACGAGGCGACGATCGACCTCCAATTGCTTTTCGCCCGGCCCGCGCATTCCAATTCCACCCTCAATCCGGGAGAGGTGCGACCACATGCGTTTGAGTCGCGGAAGAGAATACTCAAGTTGCGCAAGTTCGACCGCCAGGCGGGCTTCGTGTGTCCTTGCGCGGTTGGCAAAAATATCGAGGATCAACTCGGTGCGATCGAGAACCTTGACTTGGGTGGCTTGTTCGAGGTTCCGCGTCTGCCCCGGAGTGAGGTCATTATCAAAGAGTACCAGATCGGCTTGGGCTCCCCCCACCAGGGCAACCAGCTCCAGCAGTTTACCCTTGCCCAGATAGGTCGCGCGGTCGGGCCGCTTGCGCCGCTGCACCAAATGGCCGACGACATGCGAACCTGCGGTATCGGCCAGACCCTCAAGTTCCTGTAGCGGATTTTGCCGCACAGGCTGATCCGACTGGAGAACACCGACCAGTACGGCCGCTTCACTACGGACACCCTCGATGCGGGTCATCTCTTTCAAAATGCTGCCTGCAAAAGAATGATTGGTTTCAACGTTTGCCTTTTCCTCCCGGCCTCATGGCCTATCAGCCCGGAATCTCTTTATCTCGACGCAAAGTGGTCCCTTCCATCGTAATCCACGAGGACCCGCCTGTGCCAGATGTCCCGCGCGGCAAGTGACAAAGTCCCGGGCAACTTGACTGTTTTTTCCTCCAAGGGCCTTTCAATCGGCGGCATCCGCCGAAAAATCACAGCTGCCCGTCGGATCGCAGATGGCAATAACTTTCATAGCGACGCATATCAAGCCGGCCATCGGCGACCGATGCTTTTACCGCACAATCTTCTTCGTGGGTATGCGTGCAGTTGGGAAAGCGACAACCATCGACAAAAGGCCGTATATCGCGGAACAACCCCGCAACTTCCTCCGCAGTGACATCCCACAGTTGGAACTGGCGAATGCCGGGTGTGTCGACGATAAATCCTCCAAAGGAAAGTGGCAACAGCTTTGCCGTTGTCGTGGTATGCCTGCCTTTCTGCGTCTCGGCGCTCACCGCCGCGGTTCGCAAGGCCAAACCGGGTTCGATCGCGTTGAGGATCGACGATTTACCGACACCACTCTGTCCCACAATCACCGACTCGCGATCGGCCAACTCCGATTTGCACAGATCGATATTCAATCCGGTCTCCGCAGAAATCTGGAGTACCTTGTAGCCCATCTGGGCAAAGACCCCCACCAGCGGTTGCAATGGCCCCGGATCAATCAGGTCGATCTTATTGATGCAGATGATCGGCTCGATCCCGACCTGTTCGGCGGCCACGAGAAACCGGTCGATGAGATGCGGCTTCAATCCCGGCTCGGCAGCACTGGCCACCACCACAATCCGGTCGACGTTGGCCACCAGCACATGCTGCCGGCCACGACTGGTGCGACTCAAGATCCCCGTTCGTTGTTCCACGCGCTGGATAAGCCCCTCATCCCCATCGGGCAGAAACTGGACGCGATCGCCTGCAGCGACGACGTGACGCTGATCGGTACTGAGCGTTTTCAGAAGACGTCGCACGGCGCACCGATAGATTCGGCCATCGCTCGTGCGGACATTGCTGATGAGTCCCTTGACCTCCAGGACCCTTCCCTCGAGACAGGCCGAAGTATCAATATCGGGAATCACCGAAAATCCACAATCATCGTTTTCGACCCGGTCGCCGATGACCGTCCGTTTTCGCGACAGTTCCCCTTTGCCACTGAGCCTCTCTTTGCGCACGCTGTCATCTTCCGTAAATCCATGTTCGGCAAATTCCCGCGTGAATCCCGTTTTGCGCGTACGGACCTGCCGATTTTTTCGAAAGCGGACGCGAACTTTCTTTTTCTTGGCCATCAGAGCGGAACTTCAGCCGTTGGGCGGATTACTGAGAGGGGTATCTGCGTCGCCATCAACTGCACGAGAATCGCGCTGGCGGTTTTCACGTTGAGGCTTCTGTTTCTTTTCGAGGCCACTCCGACGCAACAGCGACTCGCCGAAAATCTCGTCAACCGGCTCATCGGGTGGCGGGGGACCGACCGCACCAAGATCACTCGGCACATAAAAAATACGGTAGTGATGCTTTGCAATACTGAGAATGTCTCCGGAATCGAGGCGCTTATCGGTTACAGCAGCCTTGTTGATCTTCACGCCGTTGAGGCTCTTAAGATCCTTCACGTACCAATAGCCGCCACGGACCACCAACTGGCAGTGGTGGGCCGAGATATTTTTGAAGCGCAATACAATATCGCAACTCTCACGGCGACCGACCATGAGCCTCTTTTTCAAAAGTGGAATGGGATCACCGCCACCCTCCGGAACCAGTGTCCCGTAATCTCTCACTGGAGTTTGTGTTGATTTTTTCACGTGGCTCTCCGCAAATCTCCTCTAAAAGTCTCTACCTGTCCAAGAGCTCTCGCTGCCACGGGCGGAACATCTGGCCATCACCGCCCACTGAGGGTCAAATTATAAGTGAAATTGCAACGTCATTCCATGTCGAGGTTGATTCCTAGTCAAAACGCCAAATTACTTATCTCGACCAGAACGTCTTGATGTGGACCCATCCCGTTTATGGAAATAATCCCTCTCCGGCGAAAAGACATCTCTGCGCGACCAATGCGCCAAACCCCTTGACTTTGTCCTAGCGTGGGATAGGTTTTTATCAAAGGGGCGAGCTCATCAAGTGACTGGAGAAGGTATCGCAGACCACTCTCCCCCTGCACCATCTCTCTTACTCTCTTTTGGCTCTTACTCGCTTTTGGAGGTTCATTACGATGTTCTTTAGCCGCTCACCACTACTCTGCATGTTTCTCAGTTTCGTTGTCGGAGCCGCTCCCTCTCTGGCGGTTGCACAGGAAACTGAAAAATTCGACGCATCCCTACTGACCGACAATACGGTACTAGCCGGGGTCGCCTTTCCCAACCGCATGATCCACTCACCGGGCATGGAGCTTATCCCGCACGAGTTGCTCAAGGTTGCCTCGACAGAACAGATGGGTGTCGACGCCACGACGATTGAGCAGGTTCAAGTCGCGATCGATAGATTCATTCCAGGCTTGCCGCCGAACTTCGGCATTAAAATTGTGCTTCAGCAGCCGTTGGACCTCGAGCCGATCCTCGAAAAGCTCAAGGTGCCGACGGTAGCTGCCGAGTACAACGGCAAAACATATCGGCGTATCGATGAACCCGGGCCGATCACCGTGGGGATCTACCAGCCCGATGAGACGTCTGTGGTCTTGGGTACCGAACCGATCGTGCAGAAGGTTATCGACGGAAACACCGCAG
>JASMGX010000200.1 GCA_030751095.1 Pirellulales bacterium
AGAAATGCGAGCAGATTCAGAGTCAGCAGAAGATTGGAAAGATGCTTTTTCCCGTGGCCGAAATTGTGTTCGAGATTATATCCTTTGGTTTTCAGCGTGTTATTGTGTTCGTTCTCTATCTTCCATCGTGCCCGTCCAGCCTCAACCAGTGACATTACATTGTGTTTTGTGATGTGGTGGTTCGTGGCAAATGAATGGCGCACCCTTACCTTACCCTCGACATCGGTAATGGTAAGTTCGCACCAGTTGACCCGGAGCGCATTCTCTCCGTCTTTTATTGGCACCTCATTGGCAAACCGGTAGCGATAGTATACATGCTCTTTTCCCGTCCAACGCTTTACCACCTGTTCATGCAAGTCCTGTTTCGGATCGCATTCCTCGACCCATGTGGCTAAGTACTTATGGGAGGTATACTTACTACTACAGCGTATCTTTAGGTAGTCAAAACGAATCACATATGATACTCTTTTCCTGGGCACTAGCGGAGCAAGGGATAACTCGAGCAATTCTGATTGGATATCGTGATCTGAATCAGGAAAGCCACAGAAACGCTCACTAAGGAAGTGCGACAAGGAATACTATCGGATATGTGTTCGCGCGAATATACCAGAACAGGAAAGGAACAAGAGCTTTCAATAGATACCGCGGTTGTCGAGTGCTCGTTGAAAGAACTCGGCGAGATTCGATTCACTTTAGTTAGCGGCGGCCCACGGGAAGCGGTGTGGAACAAGCTGGTGAGAGAACACCATTATTTGGGTCATCAACGGATGTTTGGAAGGCGGTTGAAATACCTCGCTTATGCACAGGAGCGACCGATAGGAGCATTCGGCTTCAAATCCGCATCGATTCGACTGGAAGCCAGAGACTGCTTTATCGGATGGTCGGAGCAACAACGAAAAAAGTATCTGAAACATATCGTAAATAATAGTCGGTTTCTCATACCGAAATGGATAAAAGTGCCGAATCTCGCCTCTCATCTGCTTGGACGGGCAGTGAAACTGGTCAAAGCCGACTGGTATCAACGATTTGGTCTGAAGGTGTTACTGTTAGAGAGCTTTGTAAACCCGCTGTATTTCAAAGGCATTAGTTATCAGGCATCAAATTGGATATATGCAGGTACTACCAAAGGCTACAGCCTGAGTAATGAAGGCTATGAATATCACGGAAACCTCAAGGAGATATATGTATATGTAGTTGAACGGAATTTTCGTGCGATCATCGGTTGCCAACAACGCCCTTTTTCTCCCACATGCCCAATACGACGGAATAAAGAAGAGGCGGATTCCATGATGATACAAAAGGCCGATTACCATCCTGATCTGATAGACTGGGAGTGGCTTACTCCTGAAGTAGTCAAGAACCTTGCGGAGGAACTGGTAGCGTTTCATGAGGAGTTTCGCGATGTGTTTGGACGCGTGGAGCATCACATCCTGGGCGAAAATTATCTCCAGGGACTGTTGAGCAACATTCCTCGCAAGAATGTAGAAGCAATTACGCTTGAGTACCTTGAGAGTAGCCGCGTGAGATCGATGCAAAAGTATATCAGTATTTATAGTTGGGATGATTCGCTGATGCTTGCCATTGCGAAGAACAAACTATCCGATCTAATCGTGGAAGAAAACGGCATGCTCACCGTAGACGAATCAGGCATACCCAAGAAAGGAAAGGAGTCGGTCGGGGTTGCACAGCAATACTGTGGCAATACCGGGAAGCTCGACAACTGCCAGGTAGGAGTGTTTGTCGGGTATACCAGTGAGATTGGATATGGATTGATCGACCGTGGACTGTACATGCACAAAAGCTGGTTCGAGGAAGACTATCGGGAACGCCGTGAAAAATGCAAGGTCCCCGAAGAGCTTGAGTTTAAAACGAAGAATCAGATTGCCCTGGAGCTTCTTCAGCAGAACCTGGATTCAGGACAATTCCAAGCCGGATGGGTGGGATTTGATGCCGGATTCGGAAGCGACCACAATTTCCGTGACGCGATAGATTTGCTCGATGTGAATTATCTCGGTGGTATCAAATCAAACACTCTGGTGTGGTTGAACAGACCCGAAGTCAGGATACCGACCTACAGCGGAAAAGGGCGGCCGGCGGTGAAACCGCAGGTCCTCGAAGGAGAACCGGCCGCGGTTTCCGTTTCCGAGATTGCCAATGATCCTGATCTTGCCTGGGAGGTGGCGGTTTTGGCTGAAGGCGCAAAAGGTCCAGTCATTGCTCGGTTGTGTTTCATCAGAGTGGTGGAGCACAGGGACGGGCTCCCGGGAAAGGATCTGTGGCTTGTAATAAGGAAGGATGCAGGCGGCAAGCTCAGGTATGCGTTCAGCAACGCACCCGCAGATATTCCAAAAAAGCAATTGATACGGGCGATGACCATGAGATGGCCCATCGAGCAGTGTTTCGAAGACGGAAAAAAATACTTAGGTATGGATCATTACGAACATCGCGGGTGGACCGCCTGGCATCGCCACATGACCTATGTAATCCTCGCGTTACTATTTCTGCTCAGACTCCGTCTTGCGTTTAAAAAAAACTCCCTTCATTGACACTGCCTCAGGTGCAGCGATTACTGATAGCCTCTTTTTCGCAACGAACACTAACGGTGGAACACGCGCGAAAAGTCATTCTGAGGGAAATCAAAACGCTTCAATACCATACGCGAAGGAATTATTCAGCGTATAAAGCCCATTGTAAAAAACGTCGAGCTGAGCTTGCGCAAATGAAATTGTAGACTCCGGTGTTCGGGAGTGGACCATATTTTCACACACGAGTGTGACCGGACCGAACAGGAAACGCTTCGACAGAATATTCCATAGGGGCTATGTGGGCAATCTCCGCATCGCAGAAAGCAACCTCTGTATAGGTTCAGCTTGCTGCGGGTTCGGTTTGTCCTGCATTGGGATCGTAAGGTCTAAATACCGACAAATATGTTGCGGTGTTAGCGACAATTCTTTCAACCTGACACGTGCAAACTCTCGATCAACGTGCCATACGAATCGGCGTTCCAATAGCTGCTTATTGGATAGACAAAAGGTGCGCTGTAGTACTAGGAGGTGCATTCATCATGGGCCGAAATGAAGTCGGGGTCAAGTATTCGATCGACAAAATCGAGATTACCGATGCATGCCTGACAGCGCGAGCTGGTTTGGCGCTGATCTCTAAATACCTGAAGGCGATCGGCATTGAGAAAATACTCGCTGGTGTGTTTTCCTTTTTGAAGAAAAGCTCAAAAGGCGCGACACTGATATCGATATTCCATCAGTTGCTATGTTTTTTCTTCGACGGTACAAGCTTTCGCCTTGTGCGCTTTGATCAGCTGAAGCGAGATGACGGATATGCGGCGAGCATAGAGACGGCTCAGGAGCAGCTGCTCTCTTCGCATGCGGTGAAGCGTTTCTTGCAGAATATCACCATCGTGCGGGTGTGGCTCTTTCGCAAGATCCTTCATCGACTGTTTATATGGCGATTATCAGTGGAGCAACCTGAGCGTATTATCCTCGGTATCGACACGATGGTGATGGACAACGACGAAGCGAAAAAGCGAGAGGGAGTGGAGCCAACCTACAAAAAGGTGAAGGGCTTCCAGCCGCTACAACTGTATTGGGGTCGCTATCTGATTGACGCGATCTTTCGCAATGGGAAGGCACACAGCAATTATGGCAATCATGTGAACCGGATGATATCTACGACAGTCAGGCTCATACGCAAATACTATCGGTCGAACGTGCCAATAGTGCTAGCGGCCGACAGCGGTTTCTTCGATCAGAAGGTGCTGGCATATTGCGAGAAACTCCAGATAGGACTCATCGTTGGGGGCAAGATGTATGAGGATATCAAGAAATTCGTCGCTGCGGTGCCCGATGAGAGCTTGTATGAGTATCAAGGAGCCGGAAACACTTGGGTTTACACCGAGTTCGGCGGACGGCGCAAGTGCTGGGACAAGTTCTACCGGGTAATTTACACCAAACCGGTTGCTGACGACTGTGACCAAATACTCTTTGACTTTGCGCGACCGGAGACGATTATCTACACGAACCTGGGACTGGAGAATGAGATTACCCGGTCGATTCTCGGGCAGCATGATGACACGCTGACCCACATAAGTGCACAGGCGATCATTACCACATATCATCAGCGTGGTCGGGATGAATTGGTGAATCGTGGCCTAAAGGATTTCGGTGGCGAACAGTTACCCTTCGCCCGGTTTGCACCCAATGCCGCATTCTATTACCTGATGGTTATCTCATTTTTCCTGTTCGAAGTGTTCAAGAAGGATGTAGGAACCGAGATCATTCCTCTGACCTGGTATGCGACAACATTTCGTCGTCACTGTCTGGATGTAGCAGGAAAGATTGTACGAACAGGCAGGCAAGTTGTGCTGCAGGTGACTCGGGCGACCTGGGGCTTTCTCCGCCTTGAGATACTATGGGAACGATGTATTTCGGCTGATTCATTCGCACACGTCACATAGGCTGCTATTTATCTCAACAGGCAAGCAAATTCACAATTCCTAAATTGGGATTGGCATGTCCATCACCAATTTACGCATGATGAAAATATGGCATTGGTTCAGAACTCGGGACCAAAAGAAATTGATTGCACAAAAACATAGACATGATCTTTGACACGAAAAACTATTGTGTTATAATTCGCTATAGGAGCAAGCGATATGGCACAGGGAATCTTGTTGGACACCTCCGGACTTTTGGAGGTAAAAGTCGAAGATGAGTATTTCCGTGTCAGCTATGGCTTTCACCAATTCGCGTGGTTTCATGAGAAAGATGAAGCAGCCAAGCGAGTAGTCGTTGTGCAGTTAACCAACATGGGAGTGAAGAAAACACAGATTGCCTCAGCCTTCGGTGTGCAGCGCTCTTCAATTTACGTCTGGATGGGCCGGTATCAGGAAAAAGGAATTGAAGGTGTTGTATCAATGGCGAAGGGTCGAGAGTCGAAGTTCACCGAAGCTATAAAGGACTATATTTGCGCGTTACACAAGAGTTTGCTAGGCGACAGATCGTG
>JASMGX010000201.1 GCA_030751095.1 Pirellulales bacterium
CTCGCAACGAAGATCGACTTGCACATGCTGCGAACGATTTGCGAACTCTGGCTGTGGACGTTTTGGCAGTGCCTACCGACATCCTGGATACTTCACAGGTGGAGAGACTTTTTGCCAAAGTGGTGGAGCATTTCGGGCAAATGGATGTCCTGGTAAATGCCGTCGGTAAATCGTTGCGAGGAAAGGCGAGCGATTCGGACGCAAAAGAATTTCGCGAAGCGTTGGAGATCAATTTTCTTGGCCTGGTCAATTGTACTCATGCGGCCTTGCCATACTTAAAAAGGCAAAAAGGTGTCATCGTGAATATTGCTTCTTTAGCCGGTAAGAGTGCGGCTCTTTATATGGGCGCGTACCCGGCCAGCAAATTTCCGGTGGTCGCTTATTCTCAGCAATTGCGTTTGGAACTCGATGATGTCCATACATTGTTGGTGTGTTCCGGACCCATTCGTCGCGACGATGCCGGAGAGCGTTACGGGACGATGACTCAGGGGATGCCAGATTCGGCTGCTCGACCGGGCGGTGGAGTGCATTTGTCCATGATCGATCCGGAGTGGCTCGCCCGGAGAATTGTCAAGGCTTGCGAGCGGCGAAAGGCTGAACTGGTAGTCCCGGCAAAGGCTCGGCTTCTGTTTGCAATCACCCAGCTTTCACCAAGTTTAGGGGATTGGCTGTTGCGGCGCATGAGTCGGTAGTGGCATGCGCGGTTGGTTGCGAAATTCATTTTTATCTGGCACGATACACCCATGCGCGACGCGACCTGTCGTAGGTCGCCTGAAAATCCTACCCTCTTTTTCAAAAAGAAAACCATGGCTGCATTTCCCGAAATCGAAAAAATCCATTACGAAGGCCCCGATTCGACCAACCCGCTGGCATTTCGCCACTACAATGCCGAGGAAATGGTCGAAGGCCGTTCGATGCAGGACCACCTGCGGTTTAGTGTGGTCTATTGGCACACATTTCGGGGCGCCGGGGCAGATCCGTTCGGTCCTGGGTGTGCCGAAAGACCGTGGATGCTCGCGGATGGAACGGTCGACGATGCGATTGTGCGCGCACAGATGGCCTTCGAATTTATTGAAAAGCTTGGCGCACCGTATTATGCCTTTCATGACCGTGATATTGCCCCCGAAGGGGATACGCTGCGGCAATCGAACCAAAACCTCGATGCCGTGGCAAAAGTTCTCGGAGAGGAACAGGACCGTACCGGGATCAAACTTCTCTGGGGAACGGCGAACCTCTTTAGCAACAAACGCTATGTCCACGGGGCGGCGACCAGCCCCAACGCGGATGCCTTTGCCTTTGCCGCTGCGCAGGTAAAGAAAGCCCTAGAAATTACGCAGCAGCTCGGAGGAGAAGGGTATACATTCTGGGGAGGTCGGGAAGGCTACCAGAATCTTTGGAATACCGACATGAAACGGGAGTTGGACCACCTCGCGCAGCTGCTGCACATGGCGGTCGACTACGCGAAGGAGATCGGTTTTACAGGCCAATTCTATATTGAGCCAAAACCGATGGAACCAACCAAGCATCAATACGATTCAGATACTGCCGCCTGTTTGAATTTTCTCAGGGCCTATGGCCTGGAGGATCACTTGAAATTAAATCTCGAGACAAATCATGCGACTCTCGCTGGCCATACGATGATGCATGAAATGGATGCTGCTGGAAGCCAGGGAATGCTCGGGTCGATTGATGCCAATACTGGCGATGAGCTTTTAGGCTGGGATACCGATCAATTTCCAACCAATGTCTATCTGACCACACAATGTATGCTGATGTTGCTGAAATATGGTGGGTTCAAAACCGGCGGCGTGAATTTCGATGCAAAGGTACGGCGCGAGAGTTTTGAACCGGTCGACCTGTTTCACGCCCATATCGGGGGCATGGATTCTTTTGCCGCAGGCTTGAAAATTGCAGCAGCGATCCGTGCCGATGGAGAGCTTGCTCGCTTGCTCCAGGAACGGTACGCGAGTTGGGATAATGGAATCGGCGCGGAGATTGAAGCGGGCAAGCATACTTTTGCCTCGCTTGAAACCTATATGCTGGAAAAGGGAGAGATTGCCGCCAACGTCAGCGGTCGGCAGGAAATGCTGGAAAATCTGATCAACCGTTACCTCTATTGAATCCCCCTGCGATTTGGATCCTGCCAAGAGCGGGCAGATGAAGGTCAAAAGGTCAATTGTAGACCTCGAAGACTCAGTTCCCGGGTCAGCTGTGCGGTGTCTGTAAAGAGAACCGCATCTAGGCCACATTCTTTGGCGGCCAAAACATTGGGTTCTAGGTCATCGGTGTAAAAGATCTCCTCGGCAGGCAGTCCGGTCTTTTGGATCGCCACTCTGTAGATATCTGCCTCAGGTTTCATGACCCCCACTTCGTAGCTGAGGACATAATGCTCAAAACAGTCCCGTAGCAGAGGGAAGCGGGAATGGCAGAATTCCCAATGGTTTTTCGAGGTATTGGAGAGAAGCCCCATGCAACAGCCGCAGCGGGCTAGCTCCACGATCAGCGGTTCGATCGAGGTATTGAGTTCAAAGATATCGCTATCGGCCAGCGCAAGGGCCGAAAAATCACAATCGCTCTCTGCCGCACAGCAGAGCAGCCGGTGCGCTTCCTCGGGTGTTATCTGGCCCGTTTCAGACTGGCGCTCGAGATTATCCTGCTCTACAAACTGGCTGATTTTCTCGGGCGAAACTCCGAGAATATCGCCCATCTGCCGATACTGCCGCGATCGACTGAAATTAAGAATAACATTGCCCAGATCAAAATAGATAAATTGTGGTGTCATTATCTCGGTTTCATGTTTTGTTTCTTTGGGAGTTTCCTCAAGCCGATTCCCTTAGGGCAGGGAGATCAATTATGATTGCGGGCAGCTAATGAGGCCCATGGGAGCCCGCAGCTTCGATGACTGCGGATAGACCGGCCTCACATTGCGATAAACTTAGAAGCCCAAATGCAGATACGCAAGGCAGCTTGATTATGAAAAGCTGCCTAAAGGTGTTTTGAGAAGGAAATGATATGACAGACCTTCAGGGACTGAATCGATATAGCTGTAGGATTACCCAGCCTAAAAGCCAGGGTGCTTCGCAGGCGATGCTTTACGGAACGGGGCTCTCGGATGCCGATATGGCCAAACCGCAGGTCGGTATCGCAAGTGTCTGGTACGAAGGCAATACCTGCAACATGCATCTCAATGAGCTCGCCGCCAAGGTCAAGGAGGGGGTCGAGGATGTCGGGATGGTCGGCATGCGCTTTAACACCATTGGGGTTAGCGATGGCATCTCCATGGGGACTGAGGGGATGAGCTATTCTTTGCAGTCTCGAGACTTGATCGCAGACTCGGTGGAAACGGTGATGCAAGCGCATTGGTACGACGCGAACGTGTCGTTGCCGGGCTGCGATAAGAATATGCCCGGATGCCTGATAGCGATGGCAAGACTCAACCGCCCGTCCCTTATGGTCTACGGTGGTACGATCCGAGCCGGGCGTTGGCAGGACGAAAAACTCGATATCGTTTCCGCCTTCCAGTGTTATGGAGAATTTCTTGCCGGCAATCGGAGTGAACAGGAGCGTCAGGAAGTGGTGCGACACGCCTGTCCCGGTGCGGGCGCGTGTGGCGGAATGTATACGGCCAATACGATGGCCAGTGCCATCGAGGCTCTTGGTATGACACTACCCTACAGTTCATCCACGCCGGCCGAAGATCCAAAAAAACGGGAAGAATGCTTTTCGGCGGGCAGTGCGATCCTGAATCTATTAAAGCAGGACCTCAAACCACGCGATATCATGACCCGCGCTGCGTTTGAAAATGCGATGGTGGTCGTCATGGTGCTCGGCGGCTCGACCAACGCCGTGCTGCATCTGATAGCGATGGCCCGAGCAGCGGGTGTTGATTTAGGAATCGATGATTTCCAGAAGGTTAGTGATCGGATCCCTTTGCTGGGCGATCTTAAACCGAGTGGCCGTTACGTTCAGGAAGATCTACATAAAGTTGGTGGCCTGCCAGCGGTGATGCAGTATCTCTTGGCGCACGATCTATTAAATGGCGATTGCATGACGGTTACGGGAAAATCATTAGCGGAGAATGTCGCGAAAGTGGCACCGTTAGCAGACGGACAAGATGTGGTTTTGCCACTTGAGCAGCCGATCAAGTCGACCGGCCATATTCAAATTCTCCGTGGCAATCTTGCACCGGAGGGTGCGGTGGCCAAGATCACCGGCAAGGAAGGGACATCCTTCACGGGCCCTGCCAAGGTGTTCGATAGTGAGGAAACGATGCTCACCGCCCTCGAAAATGGCGACATCCGTTCTGGGGATGTGATTGTCATCCGCTATGAAGGCCCGCAGGGAGGTCCCGGAATGCCGGAAATGCTCACACCGACCTCGGCAATTATGGGTGCCGGCCTTGGCGCGGAGGTGGCTTTGTTGACCGATGGTCGCTTCTCTGGTGGTTCGCACGGTTTCATCGTGGGCCACATCTCTCCGGAGGCACAGGTAGGCGGACCGCTTGCTCTTTTAGAGAATGGGGATCAGATCACGATCGATGCTGGAAAAAACATTCTCAATGTCGACCTCTCCGAGGACACATTGTCGCATCGCCGTCATCGTTGGCAGCCGCCCTGCTTAAAGGCTACCTGTGGCACGCTGCACAAATATATCAAGCTTGTCCGTTCTGCTTCGGAGGGCTGTGTGACCGATGAATAGCCCGCCAACGGGCCGCTTAGAGGACCGCCCGCTGTAGAACCGATGCGGTTTGATGCCGTGCACCCGCTGGGTCTAAGCGCGAAAGATGTCCAGAGCCTCTTCCTGTAAGGGAGAGAGTTCGCTCTCGCAGGCGTCTTGTTCCGCAATCGAGGCATCGCCGGTGGCAAGCCAGCTGTCGACCACATCGTCGACCACATCAAAGAGGTCTTTTTTCCCAAGCAGCTGATCGACCGCTTCGCCGCCCGTTGCAGATGCAGCGGCGCCGACGGGTTCGGTTTCAAACGCGGAGGCCTCCTGCATCGGCTGTTG
>JASMGX010000202.1 GCA_030751095.1 Pirellulales bacterium
AGATATTGATGGCGACGGAGCAGATGATCTTGAAATGTTAATAAGCCTGATCAAACGCAATGGAGGGTTGGTCGATGCTGTTGTCGATAGTGAGGGTAACCGAATGGGCAAACTCTCTTCACAGACAAAGTTTCTCGTAGTAGGTACTCCTCCGAATGAGAAGAGTTCCGAGAAGTTGACGAACGCACACGGTAAAATTACGAAGAGTGCGAAACAGTCTGGCGTTAAGGAATTGGGTTTGAAAGATTTGCTGAACTACATGGGATATACGGGCCGCGAAGGATCGATTGGCCTCGGAAGAAACGCAAAACCGGAAGATTTTGTGCCTGGAAAAAATAAAGGATCATCTCCATTTCGTCGACGCCCATCGAGTTGATCGTGGCGAATAGAACCATAGATCCGGGATGCGGTTATTTTGGTTCCGCTCGCTAAACTCCATTGCAGTGCCGATATCCGTGGTGCCAAAATCGATGGCGCCAAAATAAGGTCCCCTTTTCTGACTTTGCCCGCTTGATCCATAAGCCAGTCATTGCGAGACTGAGGTGGCCCCCCCGGTAAAGAACATTGGCGCAACTCTTTGGGTTGTCGGTTGGTTTCTGGGTTGGTAGTGATAGCGAATGCATCCGGTTGAAAGGGTCTTTATCATTATGGAAGTTCCGATTGGCGCAGCAGAGTTGCTCGAACGCGAATACCTTGGCATCCGCGCAAAAATTCTTGAAATAGCTGCAACGTTTGATCGCATTGATCGCTCTCGCGGTGATCTTGTCGCAAGCCGAGAGATGCCCCTTATTCGTCAAGCTCTTGAGGTGCTTCTTTCCGAAAAAGAGAATGCCACTCGGGCTGAGCAGATCCAACTGATCTTTTCGCGGCCCTACGACGAACAGTGGATAAAAACATTAGAGATGCCATCTAGATAGTTTAATGGGCACCCCGGTTCGATAGAGTCGCTGTAAATAAGACTTCAGGCCGAGGCGGAGTGAAATATTTTTATGTACTACTTTGATCCCCACATCCATATGGTCTCTCGAACCACAGATGACTACGAGATGTTGGCAAAGATGGGATGTGTTGGCCTGAGCGAACCTGCTTTTTGGGCCGGTTTTGACCGGGGCAGTGTTGACGGTTTTAGGGATTACTTTTGCCAGCTCACGGAATTCGAACCGAACCGAGCGGGTTGGTACGGCATTGCGCATTACACTTGGCTGTGTATTAATGCAAAGGAAGCGGAGAATGTCGAACTTTCTCGTGAAGTAATTGCGATGATTCCAGAATTTCTCGATCGGCCAGGTGTGTTGGGAATTGGTGAGATTGGCTTGAACAAAAACACAAAAAATGAGGCGACGATTTTTCTTGAACATCTAGATTTAGCGGCCAGAACGGATGAACAGATTTTGATCCATACTCCACACTTGGAAGACAAGTATCAGGGTACCCGGATGATTTTGGACATGCTCTGTGATGACGCTCGCTTGAATCGATCGCGGGTGTGTGTCGACCATGTTGAAGAACACACAGTCCGACACGTTCTGGAAGAGGGCTTTTGGGCCGGCATGACCCTATATCCCGTGAGCAAATGTACTCCCGAACGAGCGGTCGATATCGTCGAACGATATGGTCCAGAGAGACTGCTTGTAAATTCGGCGGGCGATTGGGGCCCTTCCAAGCCAACGGCAGTTCCGGATTTTATTCTCGCGATGCGTCTCCGCGGACATCCGGAGAGTCTGATTCGTCGGGTTGTCTACGAAAATCCGTTAGCATTTTTTGGCCAGAGTCGTAATTTTCATTTTGCACCTCCCGACGAGAAGAATGTTCCCGGTCAATAATTCCATCGCTCGAAGGGGCGGTTCTTGTTCGGTTCGCATGCCGAAAGAAGACCAAGATGTGACCGCTAATGGGCTCCGAATTGGCTAAGAATCAGATGGGCGATCTCGTGGTCCCGAATGGAATCCGACTTCAGGATTCCATCGTGAGAGGCAATCAGAATTCCCGACTGCGTTGTGGCGGTCGTTGGCGCACCGTGAGAACCTTTTACCAAAGTTGCATCTAATGGAATGTCGCGACGAACGGGATCAAAATGCAATTCTACTGGGTCATATCCCGGTTTTTGGTGGATGTCTACGGTTCTAGCGAAGGGTGGGGCATCTGCATCATCGAGCCAGTAGTAATACGCCTGCCAACTACTCGGTTCAGAAATTAATAGAATCTCGCCACTTCGCTCATGATGCATCCCGTATTTTTCGCGGTCCTGTCCGGCGAGAATCTCTGCGATCCCCGGCATGCCTGTGAAGAGGTCCACGACCTGACGGATCGTATCTCCGGATTCGGGGCGATCCAAAAAAATGTGAGAAAATTGATGATCGACCAGCGCCCAGGCTTTACTCGCAGCAAAGTCAATCCACTCCCCGGAATCTTCCCGGATCTTCAGTAAGCCTGCCTCACGTAATATCCGGTTGGGATACGTGACGTGGTCTACCGGTGCAATGGTATATTCGCTGCCGAGGAGCCAAAGGAGTTCTTTGTCATACGCTGCCTGCATGTCGGTCACGAGACTACCCAGCAAGTCGTCTAATTGGATGACCGCGCGATCCGCTTCTTGGCTTTCTGGTCCAAATTTCTGTGCGGCGTAGTCCAGGTGTGGTAGATAGATGTAAAAAAAGTCCGGTTTAAAGCGTGTAGCTGCAGTCACGGCCGACTCAGCAATCCATGTAGAGGACTCAATCCCGGCAGTGGGGCCCCAGAAGTGTTGTAGTGGAAAATGCCCGTGTGCTTCGACCAGTTCGCCATAGAGTTGGGTTGGTTTGCTGTAGCACCAGAGAGATTCTGAACCATCCGGATTATGGATCGGCGCTGGCATGCAGACTGTTTCGGCGCTACATCCTTTACTGAGCATGGGAAACCAGGCGGCACTCGACTTTCCGAGTTTCCCGAGGATATCCCAGATCTGAGGCTGCTGGATTATTTTGTTCCAGGCGGTCCACATTTCTACCCGATGAGAGTCTCGCCAGTAGAAGCCGTTGGCAACAACACCATGTTCATCGGGAAGACAGCCACAGAGCATGTTGCACTGAACGGGCCAGGTGACGCAGGGAAAGCTTGGCACCAGAGTTGCCTGCGATCCGCTTTTTGCGATCTTTTGGAGATTTGGCATAGTCGCCAAATCGACGGCACGCAATCCGGGAACGGATAGATAGAGAACAGAGCGACTCATGTCGAATAAATAAACCGTCCTAAAAACAGAGTTGGGATTAGAAGGGCGAGCAGGATGAAGGCCTTGTCTTGGCCTTGCACAGCAAACGTTATCGTGGCATCCAGAACAATTAACGACAGCAAGCACGTCTTTACGGCAAACTGGACACGCTCTGGCGAAGGCTGAAAAATAGCACGAGAACATCGCCAGATAATCTGCAGAGCGATGAGCGACCAGAATGCATACCAGACATTCATCCTTGTTGCGACAAAGGTTTCACTTGGTGTGAGCAGATTAGGAAACGCAGCAAGTGTTGTCATTCCAAGAAGCATCACAAGCAAACTTGCAAGGAGTTGGCCGCGATGGCTTTTGTTAGCCTCGGTCCGAGCAAACCAAGTAATGCCAACAACGTAGATTCCAATGCCCCCGGCAACAACATAGTGCACTGTAGAGTCAGCAAGTGACAATCCAGCACCCGCTGCAGTCATGCCCATCAAGATATTGAGCATCCGGCAAGCTCCCATCCCGATTGGACCAAGCCATGTTGTTTTAAGAAATCCATCGTAGGAAATAACAGCAAAGGCCAAAGCGAAAGCGACCAACCCTGTCAGCGGTGTTGCCGCGAAAAAACTGACAAGCCAGGAAACCGCCACACCAATGATCACTAATTCGCTTCCCATCCAGAGAGCTGCCGATTCCGGTACCCTTCGTGAGGGAATTGGCCGTGTGGGCCTTTCACGCAAATCTTTGTTGCGGTCAAAGTAATCGTTGAGCACCATGCCAGCCAGATAGAGACAGCTTGAAGCTAAGGCCAACAGTAACAGGATACCCACCTCTGCAGGTGGCTGATCTTTTCGAATAGGGGACCACGTGACGAACCAATAGCCCATCATCACATCAGCGATTGCCGTAAAGACATTGGGCAGTCGCAGAAGTTCAAGATAGGCGTAAAATTTTGAGTTGGAGGGTGCCATGGAACCTATTGGAGGGGAATCTCAAGCTGTTTCATCAATGTTTGTAAGTAGTCGTGAGCTTCTCGAGCGGCACAATCTGGATTGTCGATGTAGGGATAAAGTTCGACTGTGACCCATCCGTCGTAATCGGTTTTACTAATTTCACGTAACGTGGCTGCAAAATCGATGGCACCATGTCCCGGAATGAGATGGGCATGGACACGCGAGGCGGCAATATCCTCAAAGTGATAATGGCGCGTGTGCGATTGCATTTTGGCAATCCATTCTTCTGGGTCTTCCCCCACACAGTATGAATGCCCGATGTCGAAATTCAGGCCGAGGCGCTTTGAATCGATTCGGTCGACGAATTCGAGATATTGACCAAATGTTTCGATCAAAAGTTCTGGCTCAGGTTCGATCAGCAGGTCAACGCCCAGTTGTTCGGCAATTTCCATACAGGGCATCAGTTCTTCGTAGAAAATATCGGCGCCTTGCTGCCACGATTGTCCTTCTGCAAGAAATCCCCCAGGTTCTGTAGTGATATTGTTGGCCCCGACTTCGACCGCCAACTGCAGGCACCGTTTTGTATGCTCCCGGCGAATGGCACGATAGTGGGGGTCCGGATCGGTCCAGCCGGGATGCCAATACGGTTGCCTCGGATCGGCGACCGCATTCATCATGAAGGCATTGATATTCGATATCGTCAGATTGTGTTTGGCCAGTGATTCTCTTATGGAGTCTTTGCGCTCTTCGAGCAATCCGGCTGGCCAGGCGTGAGGGACATCGGCCAGAATTTC
>JASMGX010000203.1 GCA_030751095.1 Pirellulales bacterium
TCCCGCTCTAAATATCGAATCCTCAATGCTTTAACCTAAATTGAGCGATTCTTACCTGTAGAAAAAAATACCTCCATATGGTGTAATGAGTTAGCTACCACACAAAGTAAACATTCGTCTATCCCGTAGCACTGGGCAGACTTGAAATTATCTGCCATGCTACCGGCATGGATGCGGAACAAAGCAAGAATACGGTTCAGTCGACACTAAAGGATGAGAATGCGAGACTTCTCCGGGAAAACAACGTCCTCAAGGCAGATATCGGATACTGGAAAAGTTGCCATCAACGAGCATCGGAACGGGAAGAGGCGTTGAAAAAGGAGCTGCAAGATACGAAGGCTCGCGTCAAATATCTGAACCGACAGCTGTATGAAAAGAAGACGGAGAAGTCGAAGAATAAGCGCGAATCAGAAAAGAAGACCACGGATGCGAAAAAGCGTAACCGCGGTCAGCAGCCTGATAGGCCGAAACCCGATCGAAGAGACCAGGATCACTTACCTCAGAGAGAGGAAGCCTACGATCTTGCGGAGTCCGATAAGTACTGTCGCTGCTGCGGGCTGCCGTTTGTCGAAATGCCGGACACCGAAGATTCGGAGGTTATAGAGACACAGGAAGTACAAGGATATACCAGAAAGATACGACGGAAAAAGTACACACGAGGTTGCAAGTGCCCGGGAACAAAAGGCATCATAACCGCAGAAGGCCCGGCGAAGTTGATACCTCGCTCTCGCTATGGAGCATCAGTGTGGATTCACATCCTCATCCGCAAGTATCGGTTTCAGATTCCGGTGGCACGTATACTATCGAACCTCGCGCTGCACGGGCTGGACATACCGGCCGGAAGCGTAGGAGATGGGTTGAAGCGGTTAGCTCCGCTGTTTGAGCCGGTGTACGCGGCGCTTGAAGAGCGTAGCGTACAGGCGGCCTGGTGGCAGGCTGATGAGACTCGATGGAGCGTATTTGAGACAACGAAAACCAAATCGACCTACCGATGGTATCTGTGGGTGTTCATTTCGGATGAAAGCATTGTGCATGTCATTGATCCGACACGCTCGGCGCAGGTAATCGAAGAGCATCTTGGCGAGGTTGTCTCGGGTATCCTGCTGGTGGACCGGTATTCGGCTTACAAATCATTTGCGAAAAAACACCAGGGAATCATCCTTGCCTTCTGCTGGGCACATGCTCGCAGGGATTTTCGAGAAGCCGGACTCAAATATGAGCAAGTGCGTCAATGGGCGCAGAGCTGGGAAGAGAGGATCAACGAGCTTTTTCATCTGAACACCTTGCGCGTTGAGCATGTTCAAGGTTCATCGGCATATCAGCGCGAGGATATCCTGATTCGATCGGCGGTGGCGCGGATGCAGCAGGCTACCGCCGAGGAGCTCAAAGAGCCCAGGCTCCATCATAGCCAAAGGAGCGTATTGAAGAGTCTTGAGAACCATTGGGAAGGACTGACGGTGTTCCTCGACCATCCGGAAATACCCATGGACAACAACGGTTCGGAACGGCGCTTAAGAAATCCCGTGGTAGGCAGAAAGAACTACTACGGATCAGGTGCGATCTGGAGCGCTCGTTTCACCGCAGTGATCTTCAGCATTTTCGAGACGCTGGATCTGTGGCAGATCAATCAAATCGAGTGGCTCAGTGATTATTTCAGGGCCTGTGCGATATCCGGCGGGAAGCCACCTGAGGATATCACCGCTCATCTTCCCTGGAACATTCGTGAACGCAAAGAAAAGAGCTGGAGCTTTTGCGGCCGTGTATTCACCGAATCGGAGCTCCAGTGCATCCGCACGATCATAGACGAAGACACTACCCGCAGCCGAACTGCCGTTTCCCGGATTGTCTGTGAACAGCTAAAGTGGTACAAGCCTGACGGAACGGTGAAATACCAGAGTATGTGCCAGGTGCTTGTGAAAATGGAAGCTGAAGCTCTGGTTTCACTTCCACCACCTCAGCGCTCGCGAACCCCGATCAAACCGATAGAACATACCGAACGTACCGAAACCGGCGAAGAGATTATGCAGTCTGCCGGAAAGCTGCCGCAGCTACACATCGAGATAGCGAAAAGAACCGATGAACAATCACTTTGGAACGAATATATCGACCGGTACCACTACCTGGGATACACCCCGCTTACCGGAGCGCAGATGAAATATTTCGTGTATGCCGGCGATGATCCGGTGGCTCTGTTGGGTTTTAGCTGCGCGGCATGGAGAGTTGCACCGCGAGACTGGTACATTGGGTGGGGTGAAGAGAAACGAAAAGAGAACTTGCATCTGATTCTCAACAACGCCAGATTCCTGATATTGCCCTGGGTGTATTCAAAAAACCTTGCCTCAATGGTCTTGTCGATGGTCTGCAAACGCATACCATCTGACTGGCAACAGCGGTATAACTACCGTCCGGTTTTACTCGAAACATTTGTAGAAAAGAATCGATTTTCAGGGACCTGCTACAAAGCGGCGAACTGGATTAACGTCGGAACTACCCAAGGTCGCGGTAGAGGAGACCGATTCAATAAAGCGCGCCTACCAAAGAAAGACATATTCGTATTTCCCATGGACAAAGATTACCACAACGTGCTCTGTTGACGCGTCCGAAACCTCAGTGGGATCCACGAATGTTTACTTGCGACGGCGTGCAAACGCTTATGTAGTAGATGATTACGGCACGTAGAGTTAGAAAAAGCGGCTCCAAACTCCGGGATATGGGCAGTAGGGTGTGATAACCCGGGGTTTAGCGTGCGTTTTGTGACGGTTTTCCGGATTTCTGAGTGCGCTTTGTTCGTACGGGCTGTCTTTTTTGGGTGGCTTTTGCGGGTAACATACAGTCTCTAACTTGCTGAGAGATATCGTACATCTTGTCAATGATGGCAGTGAGCTTGCGTCGGTTCTCAACCCACTCGCGGAAAAGAGTGGCCTCTTCCGGGGAAAGGAAGCGTGAGACGCTTCTACCTTTTTCTTTCCATGAAAGCTGGTAGTAGGGACCATGGCGTTTCTCCGGGTCGTGTGAGCAGGGACACTTGGGATTGCCGCAAGTCATTCGTCGCTGGACAAGAGAGCCGGGGCAGATGAACCCGATCTCGTGCATCTGATTCTTCATTTCTTTGTATCGCTTTGCGTAGGATCGCAGTTTTCCCTGTAGCTCTTTATCGCTTTGTTTTCCCATAGTCGTTTATAACTCTTTACAGTATTCTACTGCAATATATCACATCTGTCCAGAGACTTCAGGGAGGGGAAAGCTATGGGCGAAACCGCCGTTGCCGTATCTCGTCGGGATACACACAATTACGGTCACCACTCAGCCGATGTGCTTGCTCGTTATGAGTTTGACGGTTTGGAGAAGTGGCTCTGTTCCTCGCAAGCACACGCATTGTCCCTTGGTGATATCGAAGTCCAGGAGCAACGGCGAGGGCGGGAATTGTTACGGCTGTTGCTACAGGCGCATGTAGAGAGCAGAGGAGACGGAAGTGTTGGTGAAGCTATCCGGGTGCATCATCCGGATACTCCTCCCCGGGAATACGCGCTTTACGCTCAAAAGCGTGTACATCTCCGGCGGATCATTACGGTTTTCGGAGAGATATGCGTGAGCAGAATAGGCTATGGCAGGGAGGGAAAAAAGAGTATCCATCCCCTCGATGAGCTGCTTCAGCTCCCCGCACGGAAATACAGCTACGAGATTCAGCGTCTGGTGGTAAAGAGAGCCGTCCAGGGCCCATTTGAGGAGGCTGTGGACGCGGTGTTCGAGGCCACGGGGGTGAGAATACCGAAACGCAGCACCGAGAAGATCGTTATCGAGGCAAGTGCGGACTTTTACAGCTTCTACGCTCGTCGGCGGGGGAGCGGAGGAAACCGAACCGGATCGATATTGGTTGGGTCAATAGACTGCAAAGGAATCCCCATGGTCAAATCGGAACTGACGCAAAAGAAGGTGCGGAGAGGAAAGGGACAAAAGGCACAGAAGAAAAAGATGGCGACTGTGGCCGCCGTTTTCACCCAGGAGCCATACATCCGGACGCCCGAAGAGGTCGTAGAGAGTCTCTTTCCTACCGGTGAGATGCCGAGCAAAAGCCGACACAAGAGCCCGGGACCACAAAGGAAGAGAGTATGGGCGAGTTTGCAGGCAAGCAAGGATTGGTTCATTACCGACGTCAAGAAAGAGATGGATCGCAGGGATCTCCGGGGCAAGAAATTTCACGTTGTAGTAACCGACGGAGAGCGTGCTCTGCAACGTCGCGTGTGCTTGATGATAGATGATGCGGTCCTCGTTCTGGACCTCCTGCATGTCCTCGAACGGCTATGGGCGGCCGGACATGCATTGTATGGTGAGGGAACAAAGGAAGCGGTGGAGTTTGTTCGCCTTCGTACTCTTCGGCTTCTTCGCGGAGAGGTAAGCCAAGTCGTCAAGGGGCTTCGTCAAATTGCGACAAAGCGGCGGCTGAAGGGCAAGACCGCGGAGGCTCTTCTCGGAGCCGCCTCGTACTACTACAGGAACAAATCTCGAATGAGATACGACGAGTACCTGGCCAAAGGGTTGCCCATAGCCAGCGGTTCAGTCGAAGGAGCATGCAAAAACCTTATTAAAGACAGGATGGAACGTTCCGGTATGAGGTGGTCTTCAGACGGCGCGGAAGCCATGGTGAAGATGAGAGCAATCTATCTGTCGAGGGACTTCGATGAATACTGGGTCTGGCACACGACCAAGGATCAAGAACGTCTTTACCCCAAAGCCCGTTGGGAACCCGCGGTCAACGTCGTTCCAAAGTAGCCACACCCAAATCATTTGCGAAAAAACACCAGGGAATCATCCTTGCCTTCTGCTGGGCACATGCTCGCAGGGATTTTCGAGAAG
>JASMGX010000204.1 GCA_030751095.1 Pirellulales bacterium
TTGCACCTCAAGACGATACGTCAAAAGGCTGGCCGGCGGCATCGATCTCAGGTTCGACTCCTTCAGGTGGCGAGGAACAATGGTCCGCCGCGGACGTTGAACCGGCACCGCCGGTACCGCTTGAAGAGGCTCTCAGTTTCTCGATGTCGATTCCCCGGATATTGGGCCGATGGCCACATGTTTCCACCGGGATTGTTGAGGAGAAGCTTTTCGGCTATCGAGTACCGCTCGTTACCGGCACCGCGGAAAATGATATTACCGGTTCGCTGACATATTTTTTCGGATCTTCCGGTGTGTTGAGGCGAATTTATTTTGAAGGAGACACCGGAGATGCCCGCAGGCTCTTAACTTGGTTGGCAAATGAATTCCATTTGGTCCGTGACCAGAGTGATGAGCATGGAATCTTCCTCTACCGGACACCAAGGAAAAACTCCGTGGTGGGCGAACTGCGGATTTATCCCCGAACGATGATTCAGGCCTCTTTACCCAATCGGCGTTTTGAGGTTTCACTGCTGCTCGATCGGCCGGCCGTGAGCGAAGCGGCACTTTGAGAGCATGAAGGAAGCGGACTGCCCCCTGCATCCTCCTTCCGCTATGGTAGGGCTGATGCCGCCCCACCATTTATCCAATTTGAAAATTGCGGCTGTGTCGGAGAGTCAAGTCGAGCGGGCGGCTGCCTCACTCGAGGGTCTCGGCACATCTTTCGGGCGGTACGGTCGTGAGTTATCGCTGTTGCAAGCGACCGATTCAGATCGGCGTCTTGGTTTGCTCGGGATCGACTTTGTTCCGGGTCGCACGGCATCATTGATCGGTCCCGAGATAGATGCCCCGCAGGAGATCGCCGGGCAGATTGCTCGGGAGTTGCTCATGGCCGCTCGCGGCCTATTGCAGCAGCGGCGAGTCTCTTTGGGGCAGGTCCTGCTCGATAGACAAAAGGAGCCAGAATCGACTTGGTATCGTGACTGCGGCTATGACACGCGCATCGGTGTCGACCTGTTGGTCCGCACCATCAAAGAACCTATTCTGCCCCCCTTCTCCTGTCCGCCAGAGGGTCTGCAATGGATCGAGTATCGGCAAGCGAACCGTGCTCGTTTTCTCCGTGTTCTTGGAGATTCTTACCAGCAGTCGCAGGACTGCCCTGCCCTTTCCGGGCTCCGTGACCTCGAGGATGTGCTGGCCGGTCATGCTGCCGGGGGTCCTTTTCGGCCCGAACTCTGGCAATTACTGCATCTCGGTGGAGAAGATGTTGGATGCCTGTTACTCTGCGAACAGCCCCAAGCGGCACAGTGCGAGATCACCTACTTGGGACTTCTGCCCCAGTTTCGCCGTCACGGTCTAGGATCGGAGGCGATCAGGCATGCCCTCGGGCTAGTTCGGGATCTCGGTTACCATCGCCTCATTGTGGCGGTCGATGTGGAGAACGAGTCAGCGCAGCGGCTTTATTCTCAGAGGAGTTTCATCTGTTTCTCGCGTAAACAGGTGCAAATATGCATTTTCCCTTTTTCGCAATGACAACTCTTGTGGCACTTCCTCGGTGTGTTACGGAAAATGAGGTCCTGAATGCTTTTTTGAAGACAGAGGGTATCCATCAACGACCATCGGTTGTTGAAAATGCTCCCGCGATGTTGTTGAACAAGTTATCCACCGCATTGTGAATAATCGATAGGAAAAATTTGCTTGAGGTGGGGCAACGATTGTGTAAAGTTTTCGAGATTTTGGAGATCGATTTTGCTACGGCGAAAAAAAGATTGAAAGTTTCTTGCGGGTGGTTTGACAGCACCGTTTGCTAGCGTACAATCATCCTTCTACGTTGACAATGAAATTATGAAATTCATTGGGTAATAAAAAAAGTAGGGTAACTAAAAGTCGAGGATAAGCGTTAGACGATAAGCGTTAGACAGCTGGGCCTCGCATTTCTTGATATTTCCATCTCTCTTTTTCTTGTGCGAGATGGAAGTAGTGGCATCATAAAATGTTTTAAGCGCTATCAGTACGCGCTGAAGGAGTGGTTCAGGACGTGACCACCTCGACTACGGACAACCACAAGACTACGGACAACCACAAGACTACGGACAACCTCAAGACTACGGACAACCTCAACGAGGCATTGCACGATGCACTGATCAAGCATATTGGTCAGGCCCGGTATCGATTGTGGTTTGGAGAAAATACCCGCCTGTTGCTGCAGGAGCAGGTATTGGTGGTTGAAGCGGCAACGCCATTTTTCCAAGACTGGCTACGGGTAAACTTTCGTGATGCGCTCCAGCAGGCTGCCGCAACGGTCGTGGGTGAGCGCGTAAGCATTGATTTTCGTATCAATCCAGAACTCACGAAGGAGCCTGCCGGGACATCTGATGAGGCCACGAGTGATGAGGCGACCAGTGATGAGGCGACCAGTGATGAGGCGACCGGCGCACCAAAAACAGCTCCAGGTGTGAAGTTGGCCTCCGGCACAGAAGAGACGGCAGCACAGTCTCGCGAAGGCCCGTTGCGTGGTGTGCCATCGAGTCCGTCTCGCGCAAGGCGCGGCCATTCTCTGCCGGAGCGGAAGTACGCCAATTTTGATGAGTTTGTGGTTGGGCATTGCAATCGGGTGGCCAATGCCTCGGCATGTATGGTCGCTGAGAGTCCCGGTTGTCTTACCCCTTTGTATCTTCATGGAGGCACCGGTGTCGGTAAGACCCATTTACTCGAAAGCATCTGGAAGTCGGTTTTCTCGAAACAGCCCGATTGTCGTGCGCTGTTTCTCGGTGCGGAGCAGTTTACCAGCCTTTTTCTAGAAGCACTGCACCACAGCGGCCTCCCCAATTTCCGTCGCAAATATCGTAGTGTTGATTTGCTGATTATCGATGATGTCCAGTTTTTTTCAGGCAAAAAGGCCACCGTGAGCGAATTGCTGCATACGGTTGAGTCGCTTCTAAGACATGGACGGCAGGTTGTTTTGGCGGCAGATCGCTCTCCATCGGAGCTTGAGGGCTTGCCTGCGGAGCTTATCTCTCGTTTTTCCGGGGGGATGGTTTGTAAATTGCTTGCACCAGACAATCCGACGCGGCGCGAGATTGTACGGCGATATGTGATCCAGCAGCAGTTTGAAATCTCAGAGGAAGTTCAGGACTTGGTCGCTTCACGATTGACCGCCACGCCGCGAGAACTCTTTGGCGCTTTAAATCGACTACATGCTACCAGTTCCGCCATCGGAGCCCCACTGACACTTGTAGAAGCCGAAGAGGCACTGGCAGATTTAGTCCATCCCCATGGCTGTGCAGTTCGGCTGCCTGATATTGAAAAGGCCGTTTGTGAAACTTTTGGCTTGGAGCCAGAGAGTCTGCGATCTGGTCGCAAAGTAAAATCAATAAGCCATCCCCGCATGTTAGCCATGTGGCTGGCACGTAAGCACACCCGTAGCGCTCTTTCCGAGATTGGCGATTATTTTGGAAAGCGAAGTCATGCCACGGTCATTTCAGCGCAAAAACGCATTACCGGGTGGATGGCCAGTGGTGATTCCATGCAGATGGCGGATCGACCTTGTCAGGTAGAAGATGCGGTTCGGCGAGTCGAAGAGCGAATGCGTGCAGGTTAGAAGTCGCTGCTGCCGATGGTGCTTCTCTCGGCTGTTGGTGGTTGTTGCGGGGTTATCTCATTCGCGTCGTCTGACGCATAAAATCCTTTTCGATGGTGTCAAGGTTGCCAAAAAATCTTTCAAACTCCCGGATCCGCTGTTCCGGGGTGTCGCGCTGCCCCGGTTGTTTTTGACTCAAAAACATAAGGTATTCGACAAACGTTTTCTCTTTGTGTTTGAGTAGGTAATACGTCAGGCACCAGGCCTCACTATAGGCCTCCAGAATAGCCTCGCGGCCCTGGAAACGCGGGTCGGTCGATTTTCCCCGGATGCGTTGATCATCAGAGATGAGCGTCAGTAGGGAGTCGGTCGGACGCACCTTGCAGTAACTGCGAAATTGGAAGAGCCGTTCCCGATTCACAGATCCCATGCCTCGCCAGCCGGTCGAACTGCGAAGATCGGGGGTTTCAAAATACATCGCCATCCCCTCATTGAGCCAAAGGGGAGTATCTGCCAGCCTCTTCTGCACGCCACAGTTGAACGCGATCTGATGGGTTGCCTCATGGATTACCGTTGCAATGAGTCTCCCTGCCTGGGGTTTTGAGAGGACTCGATTGATTTCAGCCCGGTTTCGCATGCGATTCTGTGCCTGCTCTGGATCCTGAGCACCTGTAAGGTCGTACATGACGATTCGATTGGTTTGTAAATTGTAGTAACCAATAATCGAATTGGCGGCATCCCCTAGTGCTTGTCCTGCAAAGCGCTTGTACGATGTTTTATCCGCAAAGACCAACGCGACCAAAGGCATTTGGGGATCGGACAGTGGAAGCTTGCGCTTTTTCCAATAATTGGTGTAGGCCCGCAGCAGACGTTCAAACAGGGCACCACACCATTCTGCATACGGTTTCGAGGTGTTGTAGCAGATCAGGTAATGATTTGTCTGGTGGATCTGAAATCCCTCGGGCAATTCTTCCAGTAGTGCCCGCCCCAATTCCTTTCGGTCCATCGGCTGAAAAGGAACATCATCGGCTGTTCGCTTTTTGATTTGGTCGGGTTGTAGTGGCCAGAGCTTTCCCTTCCGATCCTGAAGGATGATTCCACCATCGACGGCCTCAACGAGAATGTTGCCGCTCACATGAACCAGCCCACCATCACGTTCGAACGCAACATGGTCCAGCGCCACGCAGACTTCACAGCAAACCAGCGTAGAAATCACCAAGGACAAACAGATCGGCCAACGCGATCGTATCCATTGGACAACCTGTTGTATTGAGTAAG
>JASMGX010000205.1 GCA_030751095.1 Pirellulales bacterium
ATGTTCTGAAGTTTCTCCGGGTTGCGCCGGGCGAGTGACGCCACAAAACCCATCTGTGCTCTCACTATCCATGGGAGGAAATATGATGCACGGTAGAGCGCCCGGAACATCCTCCGCATCCCAATAAGGGCCAACGGCTTTTCAAGTGGGCCAACGCTGCTTATCACCCCGACGGAATAGAGGCGGTCCGGGATCTTCCATGCGCACGCGAGGGCCGCTGGCCCACCCCCTGAGAATCCGGCGAGCGAGAACTCCCCGACGCCGAGAGAGTCGGCTAACTCGACAATATCTTCAGGAAAATCAGCTACCGATCGATGGGCTGAGTATTCCGACAGGCCGTACCCGGGTCTGTCGGGCGCAATGACATGGAGGTCCGGAGGAAGAAGAGCGGTGGGCAGAAGGCCCCAGATCAACCTTGAGCCCGGATTTCCGTGTAATAGAAAAATCGGAAACCCATCGGGATTGCCGTATTCCGCGTATCCCAATTTTCTGCCGTCCTTCAATCGTAGAATATTCTCATCTCTCAACTCTCTCATGTATGGCCTATGGAAACAACAAAGGGTTGGATTTGGACCGCGACATGCAAATTTGGCTTACGAGCGGGACTTGAAGATGTAATTTCGGGACGTGAGAGACCCGTTGGGAAACGGAAGAAGTATACCTTAGAAAGAGAGTTGGTTATGAAGCCTTCTTGCCTATCAAGAACATAAGGCACTCGGGAAACTCTGGTGAACCGATTAGCCGATTCAGCTTAGCAGAAACCAAGGGCCCATTCCCGGTGATTTTTTTCATTTGCTCACGTACGGTTTCGGCTTCGATATCCGCGAACCGTTCCGCAAGATCTTTCTTGCCGCTGAGCAATATGTCCATGAAATCTTCGTTTCTTAGATTCATAACCAAAGGGGTATCTTCGAGCATAGCCTTCAGTACTCTTTCCATGGCTTGAAAGCCATTCTTTTTGCGGTACGTACGCATGAGAGTTCTGAAAAACTGTTCGAGCAAATTGTTGGTCCGCTGGGGTTGGATGATGATCTTGCCCGCCTTTGTTTCCACGACGATGGGATCACAGAACAACCTTTCCCAGTACTTTTTGATTTGGCTAATCACCTTTTGATAGGCTTTATCCTTCATGCATTTTTTATCGTTGCTCAATTGGCGCATGAACTTCGTGACTTCTTTCTCGATCGTTTTCATATCGCACAGCTCGCCGTTGTCATTCAGACCTTGCTTGTTCTCCGGAAGGGTAATCCGCATCGCTGCTCTGAGACGGTCAAAAACATCAACCTTCTCCTGCATAGTTGTCGCAGTTCTTTTCAGTGCCGAATCACGGATAACCGGCAGCAGGTCACGACGAATTGTATCGTAGAGTTTCTTTTCTTTCTTGCTCTTGAACCAGCCGGCTTGCGAGAACTGACGCAATAAAGTGTATATGCGCACCAGCCTGCGGTAGAAAACTAGACGGGTGTGATCGAAGGGTATCCCGTGTCCTTGCCCCTGGTTCTTACTTTTCAGAGCCCAGTCCAGTAGTGTGTGCACAACCATTTGGCCATAGCCTTCCAGAGTACCTGCTTTCATTACGTCTTCAGTCTCGATGCTGTTTAGAAATGTCTCCAAGAACCATGGCGGTGCATCGGTAATATTGTTGTCCAGGATACGGAATCTCTTTTTCACAGTGCCTTTTATGCCATGTTTTCTCATTTTTTTTCTGATGGTGTCTTCCTCGGGCTCCAAAAGTTCTTTCCCCAAGCTTTTAAGGAAATGATAATGACAAATGAATATCGGCACATTCTTAAAAACCGCTTCGATCGCCGCCACTATGCCTTTGCCCATGTCGCTTACCACCGCCACCGGATCGCCGTAAGCGGTCCTGATGCCTTTCAGAAAAGGTTTTAAATCATCTGCGTTCTCAGTGGGTACCTTCGTATTGTCCAGAACAATTTCCGTTATCCCGTCCAGCACGCTGATCAGATGCGGACTATCGCCTTCACAGGTACCGTCGAGGTGGAGAATATATCCACCGTTGATCGACAGAAAAGCTTTTGTTTCCTTCTGCACTTTCTTATGCACTAGGGATAAGTAAACGATGAACTTTTTCGCCAGATACGAAATCTCACTCGGACACACAAAGACATTCTTCTCCGTGAGGGCCATCACGATTTGCTCATTATCTCGGGAGTTCAGGTAGAACTCTTCGCCCACATAGACCAACACATCATATCCGATGTTACATCCTTGCGGTACAAGCCTTTTGAGTTCTTCCGATCCAACTGAAAAGCCGCATCGGGGGCAGTAGCAGTGGTACTCGCGTGCCAGGAATTGGCCTATGACCAGAGTCGCGGCCGTCTTTGTTTTTGTGTTCAGTACCTTCATCCATTCTCCGCATTGTGGACAACTGCGAGATTCAGCCCTGAAGGTAACAGCAGCCATAGTGGGAAGAAGGTTCCTAAACCTCAAGTTGTTCGCCAGATTTGCGACTATCTCATTAAGTATCTTTAGTCGCTCGTACTCGGTTTTTTTTTAAGTCCGTGATGCTCGAACAGATTATCTATTATATCGGCGCCAATCTCATGCCCGTCGCGTCGCAGCATCTGCGACAGTTGTAACGGCGCGGCTTCCGGATTTTTCGCCAACCCAACTAGAATTATAATACTGATTGCATCCGGCGGTAACTTCACCGCCGTGGACTCAGGCGGGATTCTGTTGTGCCTCTGGCGTTTGTACGACTCTTGGTCGGCCGAAAAATACACCATATGCCTTTTATGCTTTTCTCTTTTCACTCCCGGGATCTGTGCGTACTGAGGAAGATATGAGTTGGGATTTACTCCTAAGATCTCCTCGAGCTCAGAGTTGGATAATCCTCTTTTGGAGGATCGCACGAAATGAATGATTGTATTTATCAACGTCCCATGTTTGGAAAACAAAGCACCTTGATATTCCCACAACCCCTTTTTGTTGAACTGAGGAATTGAAGGAAGTGTGTAATACCGTCCGCTATTGTTATAGCTGCTTAAGGCATCCCACTCTTTCAAACGCCTACGCACGGTAGCAATAGAAAGTTGAAGAAGTGCACAGAGCGCCGCGATAGTAAGCACTTTGTGAATCTTGAAGGCGTTGATGGTCGGCAGATCGTGCTCCGATTTTCTTGGTCTCATTAGGTCCTCCCAGTTATGGAATAATCTAAGTCCAGCGCGGTTGGATTATCCCGTTAACTTAGATTACATCATAAAAGAGACTCAAGATCACCCCATTTGAGGTGAAAACCCATCAAATCGCCCGAGAAATCCGGATATTTTGAGTAAATCTAAACAATGGTCGACAAGTTATCTTTTTATATAGTGATGATTTAGATCAGTTCCAACCCTTTGTTGTTTCCATAGTCTACGGCTCAGTCTTATAGTGAGAATTGTGTTTGGGTCTTTCCACCGGACCTACAGCGTCAGCGGCGAAGCAAGATATGGAAGGCGATCATTGTCTTATCAAGATATGCCTGAAAAGCAGCGTTGCCTCTTTTGGTGAGCCGGTCGTCACCAAGGTCGATCTTCAGCCGTTTTATCATCCTCTCCACAGAGGGCCGGCGCGTCATGATTGCTTTAAACCTTTTGGCCATTGGTGGATCGTCGGTATCGATGTGGGGAAGCAGGTCGAATGAGATGTTGATTATTCGCCCGTCATTCGCCTTCGGGCAGCAGTCCACCTTGTGCCGGCATGTCAGGCACAGAGGCAGCCCATAGGGATCCAAGGGTGGACCGTAGATGAATTTCTCATTTTCAATCCTCATTCCCTTATAGTCCATTTCTTGCTCCGCCATACAGATCACTATTCCATAGGGCGTTATTTTCTCCATTCCGCGCGGGAGGTCCTCTGTGATTACTTTTTTCCGCCTGGGATTCAAAGATGCCTTCAACTCTATGCTAAGCTCATCGCGAAATTGCGCTTTCAATTTTTCATCATCACAAGCGCTGTCATACAAAACTCTTTCTATGTCGTGCTTGATCTCGGGCAGTTCGTCGAAAACCCTGACCACATGAGGATAGAGTGTTTTGCCGTCAAATGTCGCAGCATCACACACCGCCACCGCATCCAAGGGTACCCCTTGTCGTGGATACCCCAGTATGCTTGCTTTGTGGCCCCAGTACATTTTCTTGTTCGATTTGACAATTGTCCCGGCTCCTTCATCACGCTGTTGCCAAGGATGCATGCAATTCGCCCAGTCCTCACAACGGCAACTCTTGGTGAGTTTTGATTGGGATTTCGTACGTTCTTTTCCCTTGTCGTCGAGGTATGTTAGCGTCTCAAACGAAGAATAGGCATAATAGTGTGTGGTATCGCCCACCAGCTCGTTTTCTTTCCGAATAGCCCCGCTTGCGAGGTTCGATCGCACTTCTTCGAGCTTGATCTGTCCCCAAATGCCCCATCCGGTCATGATTTGGTCGAATTGTTGCAGTTTTCTCAGACTCGGAACATGCCGTAAACTGTAGCCATTCTCCATCATCGGCAGGGTAAATCCGCAAACTCGTAGGAAACTGGGATTGCTCGTCAGCAGCGAGTGCACCGACTCCGGTTCCGCAGGGAAGCCCATCAGAGTCGCTCCCAGAAAACTCTTGAGCATCGAAAAGAAACACTTCGGAGTTCTGCCCCCAAAACGGATGGGGACAACTCCCGGGGCAATGCTTTGCGGGTTGGTATGAGAGGATTCACACTTGGGCTCAGGCCTTTGATACACAATAGAGCTTT
>JASMGX010000206.1 GCA_030751095.1 Pirellulales bacterium
ACTGACAACAAACTGACCGATGTGAAGGGTCTGGAGAATCTCACACAGTTAACGACTCTGTGGCTCACCATGAATCAACTAACCGATGTGACGGGTCTGGAGAATCTCACGCAGCTAACGGTGCTGCAACTCCGTGGCAATAACCTGACCGATGTGAAGGTTCTGGAGAAGCTCACGAAGTTAGAGCATCTGGATCTCACCAAAAACCCCGATCTCACCAAAGCTCAGATTGATGAACTGCAAAAGGCGTTGCCGAAGTGCAAAATCCGCAGCAACACGGAGGCTAGGCGCTCGAAGTAACCGCCCTCATTCCTCCCCGAACATGAAACAGCTCCTCTTGATATGTGCGGTGGTGGCGTTGGTGGGGTGTGGAGAAGCCAGAGCCGAAGCCAGAGCCTTTAACTGAGGAGGAATCGGCTAAGATCATTGAGAAGGAGATTCGCGGCGACCTCGGTAAACCCACAGGCGAACTCACCGAGGCGGATTTGAAGAAGGTGAATAGTCTGGATATCCGCAGCAATCAACTGACCGATGTCACTGTCTTAAAGGAACTCACGCAGTTGGTGGAGCTGAATCTCGGAGGCAACCCCACCGAGGGCTGGGTGCTTGGGCAAAGCCTATTTACTCCCGCAAGCAGCAGTTGACGCAGGAAGGCAACCCGACGTCAGCTTTGCTTACTTCGGCGCACCGCGTCTCGCTTCGTTAACTTTTTCGATTGATTTGAGGATATTTTTCTTCCAACTGCCCTGCAACTTGTCGGGATTGGCGCGATCCAGAGTCTTCAGAGCCTCATCGAATTGACCGCGTTTTGTTAGAATCCGGGCAATCCCCTGTAGCGCATAAAATTGATCCGCGCCACCGATGCGCTCGCGCCCCGCTACAATTGCGTCGTAGGCTTGCAGTGCCCGATCGGAGTCGCCGAGGTTGCGTTCCCGATTCTGGGCAAGCATCAATAAAGTCGCGCCGCGGGCTCCCGGGTCACTGGTCCACGGCAGCGCCTTGCTGAGATCCGTCTCGGCTTTGGCTCCGTCTTTGGTGATGTAGTAGGCTCGCCCCCGGTTGCGGTACCCGTCGCCGCGTTTCCAAAAAGGCCATTGGGTAATATCTTCATTAGCGAATTGGGAAATCACTTCGGGAGCTTTTCCCTGAATGAGGAGGTGTTGCATTTGCGCGGTCTTTTTCACGACCTCGACAGGTATTAGTTCGACGATCGGCCCCGCCTCTTTTCTACTATAGGAAGCAGCCTGCTCAAGAGCGGCTGATTTTTGGAAGTCGTTGATTTTTTCGATTTCCGCCAGAGCAAGAAACGCATCCGCCTTTCGCGCCCGGGCGGCGCTGCGATAGCCAATCGCAAAGTCAGTAACCTCCGGATCGGGTTCGAACTTGTGGGATTTTCCTGCGTAAAATTGAGCAAACTTCATCGGTACATGAAACTTTTTGGTTCCGGTCGGTGACAGGGCGCTGAGTTCCTGGCCATCTTTGCGGATTCGTTGGCGACAGATATTGATATGCCAGGGGAGGCTCTGGGTTGGCTTGCGTCCGATGACTTGATGGTAGGGATCATTTTCATCCTGAGTCACGGGAATGCGAATCTCCACCGTCCAGTGATCGTCCTCGATCCTCGTCGCGACTTCGGCTTTCGCACTCCAGCGGAGGCTTTTGCTGCCTTCCCGATCGAGATCGACGATCTCTCCACCCGGACTGATCGCGATCTGGTAGTAAGAATGCGTCTCGGTAGCGATCTCTATCTCGATAGCATCGCCATGCCAAAGGGCCGTATCGTCGTCGCGAGTAGCGGCGTTGACAGGCTTTTCTCCGGGCAGTTCATCACAGCGAATCGCGAAATAGACACTGTTGCCCAGCCACCCGGATTTGAATGTCGTTCCAAAAGTAGGGGTGCGACCGGTTTGCAGTTCAACTAGTTTGCCCCGGGAAGCCTGGGCACATTTCTGCCAGTAGGCATCATCGAGTTTTCCGTCGATCACAACGTCCGATGCCTCGCCGAGCAAACGCACCTTGGGAACAGGACCCCGCTTCTGGCTGAGCTGCGTCGTTTTCATTCGCAGTCCTTTCAGGAAATCGTCAATTAGAGCGATGCGCTTCCCATACGCGCTGGCGGAATCGGCCTTTGCCTGAGCGTTGGCAAAGAGAGTCAGCGCGGCATCGGCCAGCGCCTTGTCTTTCTCCATCGCCTTCCAGTTTTCCTCGCAGTAGGTGAAAAAGGAATGCATTTCCTTCTCGGCAGAGCCGTAGAAGAGTCGGCAATACTCGCGAAACATCGCATCGCCATCCGCTTCCTTTCCGCCCCAATACATTCGGGCCGTGAAGTAGACCATAAAGTGGTTAAACCCGATATCGACCGTGTCGAAATCCCGGCCTGCCGACAGCCAGATGTCTTCGCCCATGGAGATTCCCTTGGTCGCATTGACGGTCTCAGTGAGTGCTCTTGGCGCAAAGGTAGGCAGATACCAACCGCGACCGGTGAAAGGAAAGTTTTCGAAAAAGATAATCGGATTGTCAGTCTTTTTACTCCACGCCGCGCGAAGGACTTCCGGCGCTACTTCGCCTTCGCCTTTGTAACCCGCCTTGTTGATCGGGCGTCGGCCACCGACGATGCAAACAAGGACATTCGGCTCCAGCTTTTCGATATTCTCCGGAGGCAGGGTGTAGACCCCATAGGCCGCGTTGAGGACCTTCGCTTCGGGGTGCGTCTTGGCGATCTCTTTTGCCACGCGATTGGTGAAACCCCAGACGTGATCACTCAGCTTGCCTCGCTCGTGTCGATCCGGCGAATCCTTGCCCCGGCATTTTTCACATTGGCAAATCGCAGTGTAGCCATCCGGCGGCATCACTGAGACACATTTAAAATGGTAGTTATCGAGCAGAGCACGGACGTAGCTCAGCGTTTCCTGGAAAAGCCCCTCGTCTGAATAGCAGAGTTGGCATTTCGAGTTGCCGGGTTTGAAATCGCGCTTGCCGCCGTAGAGCGCAAACCATTCGGGATGCTCCGCAAAGACCTTTTCGTTATTCGTCATCCCCGACAACCCGTGGGCGATATGGAGTCGTTCGTCATTGCGAGTCCCGAGACGCATCGCCCACATCGAAGTGTGGTAGCCGGCTGTGCCGAAGCGGAAATTAAATTGCCGAAGCGGAAAATCGGGCGTCACGGTTTCGTCGATTTGAGGAAGGGGAATTGATTTCATCTCCGGCATGACTTCGCCCAACTCACCCGGCAAATACCATCGGGCACCGAGTTTGCGGAGGTAACCGCACACCGCGTTGAAACTGCCGCGTTCGTCGACTCCCCAGATTTCGAGAGACTCTTTTTTATCCGTCACTGCACTGTCGGGTTTTCCAGTCTCGCCGGGCAATCGCAGCCGGTTTTTGTAGAGATTTCTCGACGGCATACCGTAAGGAGCTCCGACAATTTTCTCCCATTCCGCCTGGGCTCGCGGCTTATCCCCGTTATTACGGGCAAAAGGATGCACCGGCTCGAAATCACTGTCGTCCCCGATCAAAGACATCCAGTCGGGACCGGTACTGATGCGATAGGCGCCGTTCTTCAAGCCATCCGCCTTTGATGGATTTTTTGGGCTTGCTCCGATGTAGATTTTCACTTTATCGCCAACTGGCTGGGTTACGATAGGTAGCCGGGCACCACTGACTTTTTCGATTTGCATCCGAAACTCTTCCGCCGCGACCCGTTGCATCCGCGTGGGTGTTTCTGAAATGACGATGACTGCTTTAGGTTCGCCATTCTCAACGATAAACTGATCATCCGCGAGTTGATCTACCAATTCATCCATTCCCTCAAGCATCACAAATCTGTGCACCATCTTCCCCTTCGCAGCAACATCCCACCATCGAAATCCCATTGGACGCTTGTCGAAGTTCTTGCTGGTGGTTTCTCCATTGACGAGCTGGATCCCCTTGTACTCGTTAACCACCAATTTGTGAGTGTGGCCGGCCAGGAAGGCCACCACGCCATTCTCTTTGCAGAGCTTCAGTAGCTCCATGCGTTTTGCCGTTGGGATGTTGTAGTAGTTTTCCTTCTCGTCCGGTGTCTTCACAAAGAGCGGATAGTGCACCACCACCACGACCGGACTGGCCCTCTTCTTTGCTGCCGCGAGGACCCCTTTGAACCACTCATCATGCTTCTCCGACTCGCCCTTCAGTGGTGCCTTCCATAGCTGGGTATTGGCGATCACGAAGGTGTAACCCTTGTGCTCAACGGTGTAGTAGTCCTTCCCGATCTTTTCACGATATGCCTGCAGCGACTCTACAGTCGGCTTGTTGCCGACATCGTGATTCCCAGCCGCACAGTGACAAGGGATTTTGAATCCTGCCTTGATACGATTGAAGTCGGCCCATGATTTGTCGTTGGCCTTGCTGACGAGATCTCCACATATCACCACAAAATCAGGTTTCATTTTGTTGATCTGGGTCACAGCAAGCCCAAAGGTCTTCACGTCGTGCTCATAGCCGCCCATTCCGAGCTGCGTGTCGCACATCTGCGCAAAAGAAAACAAGAGCGGCTCGGACAACTTGACCGGCACCTTCGGCTCAATCTCCGCCGCTGAAGTGGACCCCACCAACAAACCAGTAAAAATTAGAATAAGTACTTTCATTGCCTTGAGAGAATCCTACCCCACCATCCTGATTAAAGAGAAGTTCAGAGAATCCTCACTTCAATCTTAC
>JASMGX010000207.1 GCA_030751095.1 Pirellulales bacterium
GATGACGAAGATCACGATGACGAAGATCACGATGACGAAGATCACGATGACGAAGATCACGATGACGAAGATCACGAACACTCGCCCTTAGCTGGCGCGCATGCCAACCTGCACCGTCTCAGCAATGCAAGTACCACGATTCTCCTATTCGAAGCGGCGACGGGTGCCCACGGGGATCACGTCGACTCGTGGGACTGGTTTTCAGAGGATGCCCATGCCGATCACGATCATGCCGGAGAGGAACATACAGGGCACGAACTCTTCGAGGAAATCTCGACGGAGATTGCTGTCGATCGGCACGCCGACGGCGCCAACTATCTCTATGCAGATGGCCACGTCGAAAGCATCGAAAGTGAGCAAATCCACGACTGGATCCACCAGGGAACCGAAGCGGTCAATTTCGCTCGCCCGCGATAGTGCACGGCCCCTACATTCCTTACCAGTCCCTCTAAGATTTTCGTTTTATAAACACAACCATGAAAAGACACACGCCACTTGGCCTTCTTTTTCTGGTCACCTGCGGATTTTGTACCGCTCCGGCCATTTGCCCCGCAGCAGAAGCGTGGCCCCGATTTCAGGGGCCAACGCCCAGCGCCGCCGCTTCTGCAAATCTCCCGACCCGCTGGTCGGCCACGGAAAACATTCTCTGGCAGGCAAACCTGCCCGGTTACGGTCAGTCGAGCCCAGTGATCGGCAATCGGATGGTTGTGGTGACCACGATCTCCGGAGCAAACAAGGAGAACTGCCACGTCCTGGCACTCGATCCCCAGTCGGGGAAAAAACTCTGGCAGCATGACCTCAAGGCTGCGTCCGGCGCGAAAAACAATTCCTTTGTGAGCCGCGCCGCGCCGACCCCGTTTATCGACGCGGATCAGATCACCATTCTCTTTGAGGGTGGGAACCTGCTCTCACTCGACCACAGCGGAAACGTGCGTTGGCAGAGAAACCTAGTGGCGGACTATGGCCAGATCAAGTCCGCCCATGGCCTCGGGGCATCCTTGGAACAAAACGACACCGCTGCATTCGTCTGGATCGAACGCAAAAACGATCCCTATCTGATGGCGGTTTCGAAGACCGATGGCAAAACGCTCTGGAAATCTCCCGGACTGGGCGTAACGAGTTGGAGCAGCCCGCGATTGGTGCCCGTTGGGGAGAGCCACCATCTCGTGCTCAGTGGTGTCGGGAAACTGGCCGGTTACGATCCGGCAAATGGAAAACAGCTTTGGCTGCTCGAGGACATTTCCGGCAACTCCACGCCCACACCGGTCCCTCTTGGAAATGGACAATTTCTAATTGCTGCCACCACCGGAACGCGTCGGTCTGCATCGGCCGGCAAGGCTGCCCGCTCCAATGGCCTGGTCGAGATACGTCAAGCTGCCGATGGTACGTTCGACGCCGAATTCGTCTGGCGGGCAAAACGGGCAACCTCTTCCTTCGGGTCGCCGCTTGCCCATCGTGGCAACGCCTACTTCGTCAACAAGCAGGGAGTCATCTACTGCCTCGACCTGGTCGATGGTAAGGAAAAATATGCCAAGCGGACCGCCGGGAGCGTGTGGGCAACGCCCATTGCCAACGGCGAGAGGATGTACTTCTTCGGCAAAAAAGGGACCACGACCATTGTGAAGGCGGGCGATGCATTTTCCAAAATCGCAGAGAATGACATCTTCGCCTCTGCCACTGCCGAGGATGAGGGCGAGGACGAGAGCGATCCGCCTGCAGCAGCCACTGCACCGGCGATGGGTGGGCCGGTACTCTATGCCGCCGCCCTCGACGGTGAGAGCCTCTTTCTTCGGACCGGTAGGGTGCTCTATTGCCTCAGGCAATGAACCGGGCTCCCCCTTCGGCGCCGACAGGCCCGCCACGAGAGAACACAATCATGCAGCGCATACAAAACGGCCGGGAGAGAGACTCTCCCGACCGTATTGTCGGTTCATTCAATTTTCGATTCGGCTCTTAGAGAGCCAATTTGGTATCGCTAAAACACTCAGCTACGGCGACGTCGCAGGGCCAACAGGCCGAGACCACCGAGGCCGAGGAGCAGGACGCTGGCCGGCTCAGGAACGCCCTCACCACCGCCACCGCCACCGCCAGCCTGTTCGCCAAGTGCGAAGGCACCCACCGACAGGTCATTTCCACGACCCTGCCCACCCGGGCTGGCACCCTGTGTACCGATCGAGAGGAGCTGAATTTCAATCACACCTCCGACAGGCGAAATCCCAGTGAACGCGACAAGGTCATCACCCCACACGCTCGTCATTCCAGCGCTAAAGCCACCTGACGACGCTGTCGCGACGCTCGCGTTGGTCGCACCGGTACCGACCGCAACGCTGTAGTTCATGTCACCAAGGTCGGTTCTTGAGCTACTCGCTTCGGCCACAAAGTCGTACGTCTTGCTGTCGTCCAAGCCGGCGAAGGCTAGCGAGCTACCCCGACCGGCGAGGAAACTGGGGTTATGCTGCTCTGATCGTGCATGTCCATAACCTGATCCTGCGAAAGCACCAAGCGTGTCATCAAAGACTGTCGCGCGAGCACCTGAGGAAGCTTGGCTAGAGGTGCTGGCCCACATGTTGTTACCACTCTGCGGGGCTACCAGATCCCAGGTCAACGTGGCTACGGCGGCACCTGTGTCGTAGTTTACCATCGAGCCAGACTTGTTGCCGGAAGTGTAGTTATTCTCGCTCCAGAGCCAGCAACCGGTTCCCGACCCTCCACCGTAATCGGTGTCAATACCGAAGTCGGTTGCGAACTTACCACCCTGGCTCAACGCCATGTCGTACGTACCACCGCCCATGGGGGACCCGGCTACCACGTCGTTGTACGAAGTCCAGCCGTAGGTGTTGCCGGTAAATGCCGCCATGTCGGCAGCAGCCGGAGCGGCGACGAGGCATACAAGCACGCATGCCAGAAGAACTCGTGTCAGTAAAGATGTCATTAGACCATTCTCCTAACTAAAAGAACCAATATTGAATGAACCAAAAACGAATAATAAAAAAACAATAACCAACAGATGGCCAAAGAACACATGACCCAAAAAAGGTCCCGTTCACTCGCGTCGAGGCGCGGGAGGCGGGAAATACCCCCCCAACCGCAGTACCATCTAATCCTCAATATAAACAACAAAATCTACGTGTCAAAGGATTTGCAACATATTTATGACTTTAACATCCAGAAAATGGCGGCAGCCACCGGTTCTGCCTGCATACCTAACCGGCGAGCTGTAGCGAACTTAGGGCACTTTTGCCCGAGGAGAGAGACCCATCGGCAAAGGCAACCGGCTCGATTTGGCCCACTTCAATGGCCCATTTCACTGGCCGAGCTGCTCTCGAAGTTGCTGCACAAACCGCTTCCGCTCAAGGTCCAGTTCATCGCGGCGGCGTAACGTTTCGGGGAGTTCATAGGGACGCACAAACCGGCTCCACTCCGTCAGTTCTTCTGGTGTCTCATTCTCTGGATCTCGAAAACTCCGACACGCATCGCACTCAATCGGTGGCTCCTCCTCGTTCGGTCGTTCCGCCACGAGAAAAAAAACGTAATAGGGCCTGCCGTTCTTTTTTTCGCCCTGGCAATTCGGATGGATACATTCAATCGATCGCCAACAGCGTTCGCCCGTCTCCTGATCGACGACAAAATAATGGACATCGCCCGGCGCGATGACCTCCTTGCCTGTCTCTTCGCCGATGAACAATGCATTGAGTTTTTTTTGCTCGTGATCGATCTCGGCGCGGATGCGCGGCTGCGGAGGGGCGATCGGTTCACTCGGCGCGACATCGTACACATCGGTCGCACGGACAATCGCGTGGGTATGATCCGCATCAGACGCTTCGGCCGTGTTTCGCTGTTTGAGCATCCCGAGCGGCACAAATCCCCTTTCGCCATCGGCCAATGCAACCAATCCAAAATCTCCCTCCTGGTCAATGAGCGTGACCTGCTCGCCCGCGGAGAGTGCGCCCGAAGGGGAACTCGTGCTTTTGGAACAACCGGCCCCGAGTAGAAACAACAACCCTCCAGAGAGGATCATACAAAGGGCTAAACGCATCTGATTACCTCAAATCTTTGTTTGCACCAACCTAAGGACCCGAACAGCAGGTTTCTACGGTCAGATCGTGCACGCTCCCGTCCGAGGCACCGGTAATGCGTTTCGACCAGAGAATTTGATAATTCGAGTCCCTGGCGTAGACAAACGCACCCTCCAGGTCCGCACCGTTGCTGCTCGGTGCGGTAATCCTGATTCGGTCGACGTCCTGCTCGGAGCCCAAATCGAGTTTCCACCAGAGACCGCCCCGCTGGATATGGCTGTGGTCGGTAAGTGACTCGCTCGCTACGTTGCCATCGATGGCATTCTCGGCCTCGCCATCCGGTGCTGCGGTGTGCTCGGTTTTGTCCCCCTGGATTGCCGTTCCGCCACCGGCAACGTTACCGCCTCCGACAAACACCTCGACCTCGGCCAAACCGATCTGCTGGTTTTGTCCGTCGGAGTTGTGATTAAAAATCTGGATGTGCTGGACGCAGCGGGGCGAGCCGCCACTCTCGTGGGTTCTAAAATACTGCGCGGGGATCTGGTGCATTTCAGGATTTTCTGGCGTGGACCACGCCAGTTGGAGCCAGACCGGTCAGCAATGGACACCGTGGCGGATACGGATGCAGTACCATTCACCAGCC
>JASMGX010000208.1 GCA_030751095.1 Pirellulales bacterium
ACCTCCTCGCGACTACTATGCCCCAAACGACCGCTGCGCAACCGCCGAACTTCATCCTCCACGACGACAAGCCAACGGGGCATATCAAGGCCCACCCCTGTTGGTTCATGTGTCAGCTCGTCAATCAATTGTTGCAGGGCATCGATTGCTGAATTATCCTGCAGGCCTGCAGCATCCATAACCGGTTCAACGAGCGATTTGACTCGGTCAATTTCCAGGGCACGGATGAAGCGCTCGCCAACATAATCGGCTATCGTTGAAAGTCGCATACTATATTTTTTCTGTAATGCCTGTAGGCGGCGCATTATTTTATCAGCAGTTTCGGCAGTACGGTGCATCATTTCAACACGCCACGCCTCAGCAGCTACCGGACAACTCCGGCGAACAAGTATTTCATGTACTTGTGTCACGGGAACCAAGTTCCAAGCCACGCGATCATAACGTATTCGCAAACGTAACATATCCATTAACATGTATAACAATTCACCACGATCTGACTGGGTAGTGGTGCCATTGTAATCTCGATACTCGACATAATTATCCACGATCGATTCAATAATCACCTGAAGATGATCTACGACCTGCTGCTTGGAATCCTCTGTTTGAAGCGCCCCCAAAACACTCAACTCCTCTTTTTCATGGGACAAAGCCAACTCTTCGAGCCAAGTTGCAACCCCTCGTTGGAGAATAGCGCGAAGGTTACCGAGATTGAGAAAGTGTTGGGTAAACAAATCGTGTCCATGCAACTGGATAAACTCTACCAACTGCGCCCAGTTTTTTTCCGCATTCATTTTCTCCAAAACCGATAAACGCAATGTCTGACTATGACTAAACCATTGCTGCGTCATGGCCTCTGTTAATTGTTGCAGCAATTCAACCAGTTCCTGCTCATGTTGCTCGTCATGGGAGGCCTCGTGCCCCTTCTGATCGCTCCAACTTTGAATACTTGAAATAAGGCAGTCAATCATGCCTCGATTACCAATACGAAATAGTTGGTCGAATTCCGTTACAGCACCCGGGCTGAATGACTTTTTCTGTTCGTCGGAGATACACCGTTTAATGAGCATGTAGGTCTCTTCAAGCATGCCCATCCTGGGTAATACCACCAGCAATAATCGCACACCACGCTGCCAGGATCTGGCCTCAGCAATCAATTGAGGACAGCCACCCTTGGAAAGTGGCACGTAGAGTAGATTATGATCCGAGAGCGTCTTAATAAAAGAAATTGCATATTCCCGTAACTCCTCAACGTTGTTTGTCAGTGCAGCATGAATGACTGATGGAAGAAGGCCAAAATGCGGATCTTTGGTGCCATTAGGTATTTCCGCACCGGCGGCCACAAGGATTTGGGCCGTTTCGGTACACATCAAATGAGAATCAATGACCCTATCAAGCAGCGCTTCGCGAATCATGCAATGATGGTCGTATTCGACTAATGACTGAGGCGTCGACATGGGCTGTGGTAGCCTGCACTCTTCAATAGATTGCATGAGCCCGAGAATCTTATGACGCCAATTAAGAGTTTGAACAAGCCAGTGAGAAAAACGATCCTGCAATGACCGAGAATTTCTGGAACCTGGCTGGCTCGCAGCAAGCACGGCCCGTTGCCAGAGTCGGGCTTCCGTTACCATAAAACCCAAACGATCGCTGATGCGCCGGGCTTCGTGCTGTAGATCACAATCACCCGAAGCTGACGAGCTTCCTAACAACTCACTGTCAATGCCATCATCTGTACTGTCATGGTAAATCATCTCCTCATACGCGGCCGAGTATAATTCCTCTTCGTCACTATCATTCTCATCCAGAGAGTTATCAGTCGCAGATGAAGTTTTTTTATGTTGGTTATCGAACTGTAACTCTGGAATCTCACCATGCGGCCCTGCATTTGCCTCAAGATAATCAAAGAATTTTGCAATTAACTTCCAGTGTGATTCATGATTCTCCTCTGCTGTTGTGACAACAGCCTGGAGAACATCCTCTAACCAGCGGTCTGAAACCACATGAAACAGATCTCTACCCTCCTGCAACTCTATCCGGTCCGCTTGACTGAGCCAATGGATTAACAAATGCATTGATGCCACAAAGTCTTCCTGGTCTAGCAATGTATCAATAACTAATACATATGCCTTGGGAGAATCGAATTGATCCGCATAGGGCTGCCAAAAACGAACATCTCCTGCGGCAACTCCAGCAGTCTGCCATGCACCAAGCGATTCAGAGGCAGCGATCGCTGCCTGATGGAGTGCGACTCCCTTAACACCATCAACACTACTGACTGCACTCGCTGCAAATTGATCCCACCAAATTGACAATTGCTCAAAGTCCGTTGAGATTGACCGATACAACGCCTGATTATCGGCGGCGGCAGCGCGACACAGACTACGTGCGAATTGCGAAAAGATACGATCCATCATTTCCATCAACTCGCCGATGCGGTGATCCACAACGCTATTTTCAAGTGCTGGAAACAGGCTGAAATTTCCATCGAAACCAAGAATGTTCCAAGGATCTACGATGGCTCCACACTCTATGCCTCTATGTAATAACTCGACAATCTTAGTCAGGTTCTGAGCGGCCCTAGCAATCCTTCCTTTATCCAACTCTGCTTCAGCATCGGTTAGCAAACATTCGATCATACATGTCATGCGAGCAGAAGCAGACGGCACGCATGCCACTTGACGAGCAGATGCCTTGGGACAGCCCATCTGTGCAAACAGCCTAGCCATGTGGACGTGCTCTAATTGTGCTGCACGGACGCGGGCTAGGCGGTTATTCAAATGTTGTCTCACTCCCCCAAATGGTTGGCGCAAACTGTTTGCCTCACGCGCTAAATGATCTTCGTATGTACCACTCTTGTCGGTTACACTATGTAACAGCTTCTCATAGAATGAATCGCGACATTTTGCAATGACTGGAAGCAGTGTATTGAGCGTTACCTCTGATGAATAAGCATCAGGGCGCGATCCACTGACTGCTGATGCCATCAGAATGGTTCCTGCAAGTGCAGCTCCTGCTTCAAAGAGTTGCTTCTCCCGTGGCACGGCCTTATCTTCATCGATTCGTAATAGAAGTGAGTCCATCGTGACCTGTTGAATAATAAATCTTCTATAATAGCCGTGACTATCAAGAGAGTGTGGGTCCCATAATCCAAATTGGTGGTTCGGGCGTTTGTTTACCGGGTGGCTAAAATCGTAGGGACGGGGATCTATTGCGAGTTCTTCCATGCGGCTCAGGTCAAACTGTGAAGCTGCAAGAAGATCCTGTGAAGTCGACCCCAAAATATTGATTGTCTGTTGGATAATGCCTTCGTAAGGACCGTACGCCACACCAACATCACGAATATAAAGTGGTATGGGACGACAACGTTCGTGTGGATACGGCTCCATTTTTCGATTCGTTTCCAATACCGCTACAGGCCGATATCCAACATAATCATTCAATACATCGAAAACAGATTCTTCCAAAGACTGTCCGGTGCTGTGGGGATGATTCATTACTGACAAGATGCATTCAAAGACCCGGCCTAGAAAGAATGAATTGAAGAGCGTTTCATCATCCTGATGATACAAAAGGTCTCTATGGTACTTCCGATATGTCGGTAAAATATCGTTTCGAATCACGGCAAGCAGCAAACTTGCCTGTGCTGCATCATCAAATGCATCATCTTCCACCTGCAGCCGACTTAATTCGGATGCGAGAATAGCTGTGACTATGTCCCAAAGTGGAGCACCACCTGCGGCGGCTACTGTGGTGCCTCGCGAATTTCCACAGAATCGGTAGAGGTTGTCCAGGTGGGAAAGAAAACTCGAGTCGTTCACACCAGAAGAGAAATTCAGATAGCCCAAAACCGCTTGAATCGATTCTTTTTTGTCTAAATGGACTTGTTGCGGTTTCATTTTGATGTTGTAACAGTGATCTTTTTTTCGCCCCGCGACCATCGTAGTAACCAAACCTGAATCAGGCTACCGGCAACAATGCCAGCCTTTAAAAGTCTGTTTGGAAACATGAACAATCGGGCCAACTGAAAACAGAAAATGTCCATCGAATGGCAAGATCTTCTGACAGACTACAGCAGACACAAAGATTTTCTGAGAAACCGAAAAGTTTTGGCCTTCAATCAAATCGTTTCTCTTTTGATTTAAAGCCACGAATAGCGTTAAATCGGGATATACTCCCCTCTGCAGGTGGGGTTCGCGCTCGCGGGGGCATTAATTCAATTAAAATAATAAATGGGACTTTTATGGTGGTGATCTCCCATACTGTTGTTTCTTTTGGCGTCGCGCATATCTCATCTGCTTTTTAAAGTGCAAAGGTACCTAATGATCCGGCCTCAAATCTTTTACTGCTTTTTGTTGCTGCTGCTTCATCCGACGCTTGGTTTTAGTGATCCCCTTATTGATGAGGCAAGGGCTCAGGCCCAGGGTCTTACCAGAGCTTGGTTTTCCCAGGCACAGTTAGATCGATCTCAGGACAAAATAGAAAGTGTTACCTTTGATAGACAAGCTGGCGAGGAACATGGAATATTGTTTCTGCAGACGCAGTTGGGACCCATTCAGGCATTCGACTCCGAAACGGGAGAAGTTCTTTGGGT
>JASMGX010000209.1 GCA_030751095.1 Pirellulales bacterium
ACTGCAGTTGATCATGATGTGCGAGCGGGGAATGCCCGTTCGCTGGTGGATTGCATCCACGAGCCGATCGTTATATTCGAAGTCGAAGCCGAGTAGATCGTTCGTCACGATCGCCAACTTGGTATCTCCATCGGAGAGGACCAGGGCACGAATATAAAGCGGATCGTGAACCCCTTGGCTCGTCTGCATCGGCCCGATAAGAAATGTCCCTTCAGCCGGTATGTCGGCAACCACTTCCGCCGCCCCGGCACGCAATCCGCGTCCTTTTTTATCTTCCGCATTCACCGAGCCGCTGCTCAGCGCAGATACGGCCGCCCCGGTTGCCGCAATTTTGTTGAACGTCCGCCGCGACAGGTGTGAATCTGCCATCGAGCTATCCTTTCAAAATCAAATGGGATACATCCAGAACCAATAACAGTCTACCACCAATCGAAAAAAACGGGTACCGCGAAGAAGGCGACGGTAAAACTCTCTCTGCGGTGTCTATAGTATCCTGCGGCAAGCGGTCTTGTTACATTAGAAACCTTTCGAAGAGCCCCTGCGGGGCGGCGAAGCGCATGAACCGATCCTGACCCAAAGGTGGCCCGAACACGGGGCGAAGGGTGCTTGCTGTGAACAGAATCTGCGGCCTGAAACGACCGCTCGTTGCTCTGTCTTTCTGGACTCTGTCTTTCTGGGCTCTGTCTTTCTGGGCTCTGTTTTTCTGGGCCCTGTCTCTGTGTTTTCTGCTGCCGACCCTCGCCGCAGCGGGCAAGCCTTATGAGCTGATTATCTGCGACGATGCTCCGGCACCCGCCTGGGATACCGGCTACCCGGTCGGAAACGGCCGACTCGGGGCCACGGCGTTCGGAGGCTTTCCCACTGAACGGATCCTGCTCAACGAAGAGACGATCTGGGCCCGCGGACCGCAAGGCGTGATGGCCGAAGATAGCTTCGAGCATCTCGAAAAGGTTCGCCAGCTCGAGGCGGCCGGTGAGTACGAAGCGGCCGATGCCCACTTTACCGAGCACATTCAGGCCGAACACCGGCCCTATAGCTACCAACTGCTCGGCAACCTTGCGATCGAACACGTCGGTAGCGAAAAAGCCCAAAACATCCGCCGCGAGCTCGATCTGGCCACCGGGCTGGCCACCACCCGGATTGAACTGCCCGGAAACACCATCACCCGCACGCTCTATGCCAGTGCGCCCGATGATGTGCTCGTGCTGCACCTGGCCGCCACCAAACCGGGCAGTTTGAATCTCAGGCTCGCGCTCAGCCACCCAGGAAAGGTGAGCGTGCAGACCCGCGACGAGGATCTGGTGATCGAAGGAGTCGCTCGCCGGAACGCCAAAAGCAAAGATGCGGGCGGAACGCCCGATCCGGATGGCACCCACTTTTACGGGCAGGTGCGGATTGCTGCGCACGACGGCGCGCTGAGCACCACGCCCGATGCGCTACTCTTACAGAATGCAACCGAGGCGACCATCCTGATCGCTGCCGCCACCAACTTTAACCAGGCCAATTGCGATGCGCCGCTGCCTGACGGCTGGCAGCAGCAGGCGACCGGCGCACTCGACCGCGCAGATGCGCGCGATGAGGTCGCACTCCGCCACGATGCGATTGGAGACCATGGGAAATATTTTGATCGCCTGGCAATCGAACTGGGCGAGTCGGCACCCGAAATCCAACAGCTCAACACCCCCGAGCGAGTCGAGCGGTTCCGGCAGGGCAAGAGCGACGACCCCGACCTGCTGGAAACCTACTTTCAGTTCGGGCGGTACCTGCTGATCGCCAGCAGCCGGCCCGACACGCTGCCGATGAACCTGCAGGGCATCTGGAACCCGCACCTCAAAGCGCCCTGGAGTTCTGATTTTCATCTGAATATCAATATCCAGATGTGCTACTGGCACGCCGAGACGACCAACCTGTCCGAACTGCACACTCCTCTCTTTGACCTGATCGAATACTTCCAGCCCCGCGGCCGCGAGATGGCCCGCCGGATGGGTTTTGAAGGCTGGTGCATGGGGCACGCCAGCGATCTGTGGGCCAACGCCCGCGTGATGAGCGTCACCCCGTTCTGGGGCGGCTCCTTTTATGGCGGCCAATGGCTCACGCTGCACATTCTCGAACACTATCGCTTCACCCGCGATAAAGAGGAGCTGCTGCGGATGTGGCCGATCCTCACCGAGTCGAACCGCTTTGTGCTCTCATGGTTAGTCCGCGATCCGGCGACCGGCAAGCTCGTCTCCAGACCTTCCTGTTCGCCGGAGAACAGCTTTGAGTATCTCGACGCGAAGGGCGAGAAAAAAACCGCCGCCCTCTCGTCCGGCAACTCGTTCGATCAATATCTGGTCCGCCAGATTTTTAGCGACTACATCGAAGCGGCCGAAGCGCTCGGCAAATCGGACGAGCCACTCGTCGGAAAGGTGAAAGCGGCTTTGGCCGATCTCTATGAGCCAAAAATCGCCGACGATGGCCGGCTCATGGAGTGGCGGCTACCCTTTGGCGAAGCGGAACCGGGACACCGGCACATCTCCCACGTCCTCGGCGCGTATCCCGGCAATCAGGTCGATCTGGCCTCCGATGGGCCGATGCGCGATGCGATCCAAAAGTCGCTCGACTTCCGGCTGGAAAACGGCGGGGCGGCCACCGGTTGGAGTCGGGCCTGGACGATCGGCATGTACGCCCGGCTCGGCGATGGCGAGGTGGCCGGAGAGCATCTGCAAAAAATCCTCGAGCGCTCCACGCTCGACAACCTGTGGGACAACCATCCGCCGTTTCAGGTCGACGGCAACTTCGGCGCCACGGCGGCAATGGCCGAAATGCTGCTGCACAGCCACGAACAGACGGACGAGGGCACAACCATCTTGCGGCTGCTGCCGGCCCTGCCCGCGATGTGGCCCAAGGGCAGTGTCCGCGGACTGCGGGCACGGGGCGGTTTTGAGGTCGACCTGGTCTGGGAGTCGGGCAAGCTCAAAGCAGCGCAGGTCCACTCGCTCGGTGGAGAGCCGTTCGTGCTGATCGATGGCGAGACGCAAAAGCGGTACCACCCAGAACGTGGCGAAAGCGTGAACATTTCAAAGGACAAAGAGTAACGCAAACCAGCCCAATACTTTTAGACAACGGACTTGACATGCCTGTATCCATCCCTCTCTTTGCCCAAGTTAGTCCGTCTACCTCGACGCTCAGTTGGCTCGATATCACGGTAATTGTCGTTTACACGGTAGGCATCGTCGTCCTCGGCTGCTGGGCCGGACTCCGCAGGCGCGGAGGCGGAGCGGCAAAGGAGTATTTTCTTGCCGGCGGCACACTCCGCTGGCCGGTGATCGGTCTGGCCCTGTTTGCCACCAATATTTCGTGCGTGCATCTGGTCAGCCTGGCCCAATCGGGCTACGACTCGGGACTGCTCAACGGCAACTTTGAGTGGATGGCCGCCTTTACGCTCGTACTCTTGGGCCTCTTCTTCGCGCCGTTCTACATCCGCTCGCAGGTGACCACGCTGCCCGATTTTCTCGAGAAGCGCTACTCGCGCGAGTGCCGCGACTGGCTGGCAGTGCTCTCGATCGTCTCGGCCGTGACGATCCATATCGGCTTTTCATTCCTCACCGGCGGGATCGTTCTGGAAAAACTCTTCAACATCGACATGTACACGGGAATCGTGGTGGTCGCGGCCCTGACCGGGCTCTACACGATTATCGGTGGCCTGATGGCGGTCGTAGTCACCGAGGCAATTCAAACGGTGGTGCTGGTCCTCGGCGCGGCAGTGATCACCTACTTCGCATGGGAGCGGATGGGGGGCTGGGAACCGATGGTCGAAATGCTCCAGCAGAAAGAAGAAACCGCCAAGCTCTCGATGCTCCGGCCGCACGGAGACGGAGACGGTTTGCCCTGGTATGCCGTTTTCCTCGGCTATCCGGTTTTGGGGATCTGGTACTGGTGCGCGGACCAGACCATTGTGCAGCGGGTGCTCGGCGCCCGCGATGAACAGCATGCCCGCGTTGGCCCCCTTTTCGCCGGTCTGATCAAAGTCCTGCCGGTCTTTATCTTTGTGCTGCCGGGACTGCTCGCCTACACGCTCGTGCAGAGTGGCGGACTCGATATTTCTTCGCTCTCGCAAGTCAACGAGGCGGGAGAGACGGAGATCGACTCGAAAGGCATTTATGGCGTGATGATCACGCAGCTCTTGCCCCAGGGCTTGATCGGTCTGATGGTCGCGGCGCTATTGGCCGCACTGATGAGTACGGTCGCCGGGGCACTCAACTCCATCTCTACGCTCTTCAGCTACGATCTCTACAAACGTTTTCAACCCGACACCTCCGATCGCCAACTGGTCCTCGTCGGTCGATTGACCGCCGGGGTGGCCCTCGTGGCTGCCATCGGCCTGGTGCCGCTGCTCGACGGATATCCGAGTATTTTTAACGGCCTGAATGACATTATCGCCCACATCGCCCCGCCGGTGACGTGCGTGTTTGTCCTGGGCGTCTTCTGGCGGCGGGCCTCGGCCATCTCGGCCAAGTGGACCCTCTGGCTCGGCTCGCTGCTCGGGGCCGGGGTGTATGTAGCCGGCAAGATCGGC
>JASMGX010000020.1 GCA_030751095.1 Pirellulales bacterium
CCCTCAAAGTCTTCAGAAAGGACGGTTTCACCGGCGAGGGGCGAAGCAAACAGGCTCCAACCGACTACCAGAAAATATAAAACTGAAGCTGTCCGACATGCGTCCGGTCGGCGATTTGTGGCATGAGACCGAAAAAGTTCAGGTTTGATGCAAGATAACGACATACACGTTTAACAAAGGCTTAACGATGTGGTAAAAAAACCACGCGCGTAGCAGCACCGCTTTTGTGTGCGTAAGCGGGCCTTGTAGCAGGATTTGCGTCGAATTTCCAGTGTAATTTCCAGTCGGGTGGCCGGGGGCCACAAAATTATTCAAAGATGACAAAATGCTTGCCAAGATTGGGCTTAGGGCGTTAGGATGGAGCATGCGTTGGTTCTGCTGGCACGGAGTGTGCGAATAAGGCAGTCGCAATACTGCAAACCTGGAGAAAAACTTAACATGAGTGAAGCACAGTCCCTAATCGCTGAAAAGGTTGAAGAGTTACCCGCTGATCTTCGCAATGTAATGGCCGCCGTCGCATCGTTGCCAGAGCCGTATCGTCTCCAACTTGAGCCCATGATCAAGCGCGTAGCCAACAGCACCAAACGCCGTCGCCGAATCTTATCTCTTGTTCAAGATGCCTTGAGCCAACTACGTCTCGACATGAAATACCTGATGTTTGATCTTGAGGCAACGCGACGTGAACGAGACGAATATCGCGAGCAATTGGAAGAAAAATTCTAGGATGCGCTTTAGCAGGGCTGTTAAAATTCCCTAGAGAGGCTCTGCGCCGCCGGGATTATGATGGTTTACCGTTTTTCAATGAAATTCGGAGACGTACATTCCTGGGTAAACATTGCGTAGCGACAGTTGCCCCTATGCTCGGTTTGGCCAGGGCGAGTGGGGTGGTCTGATCGGGCCAACTCGAAAACATTTAGGAAAAATCGCCAAGGCTGGTGTATCGCTCACCGGCTTGTGGAGGAAGATTCTGGGTTTTCCCGGTGAAAAATGTAGGTTGAGGGCATCGGGCCCGTACGTACATTGCCTGCCCTTGGAAGGTTGCATACTATGGAGTCATACTGCGGCGGCTGGTAAAAGCGGTAAAATGCTTTTAATAGCCGTTGTTCGGATAGCTGTGGATTCTTTGGGAGTGAGTACGCTTAGAAGTGGTGTGGACAATGGCTTCTTTCTCAGCAGAACAACTTGCGCAGGCCGCTTTTGATCTCAAGCTGATCGACGATCGTCAGCTCCGAGATGTCTGGTCGTTCCTCGGTAGTCGCAATGTATCGGTAGAAGAGTTTTCCGAGATTCTTCTGCGTCGGGAACTGCTCACCGGATACCAATTAAATCGTTTGCAACGCGGTGAAAAAAAGGGCTTCTTCTTTGGTAGCTATAAAATCCTGTATCTGGTAGGTCGCGGTTCGTTTGCTCGGGTTTATCGTGCAGTGCATACAGTGACTGGCGAAGTTGTGGCCTTGAAGGTTGTCAGACGCAAAGTTGCCATGAATCCACAGAAGGTCGAAGATTTCTATCATGAAGGTGAAGTCGGACTGACATTACGACACCCCAACATTGTCGCTGTTCAAGAAGTGGCACAACATGAAAAATCTCATTTTCTTGTAATGGAGTTTGTTGAGGGAAGAAATCTTCGAGAATTCATCAAAATCCGAAAACAGTGTGCGCCGGACGAAGCAATCCATCTGATCAAAGACGTGACAGCGGCGCTCGATTATGCGTTGCGGAAGGGTGTTACCCATCGCGATATCAAGCTGAGCAACGTGCTGGTCTCAGGTCGTGGTACGGCAAAACTTGTGGACTTTGGCCTTGCGGGCGCTTTCGATGTCGACGAGGCGATTACCCATCACACAAATCCTCGTACGATCGATTATGCGGCATTGGAACGTTCGACCCGTGTTCGACGTAATGATCCCCGTAGCGACGTCTATTTTACAGGTTGCATGCTTTACCATCTTTTAACTGGCCAATCGCCATTGCCAGAAACAAAAAATCGTGTGAATCGATTGACAAAATCGCGATTTGTGAAAGTGGTTCCAATCGAAAAAGTGCTCCCGGAGTTACCCCATCCTTTGATGGCCGTTGTAAAAAAAGCGATGGAAATTGATCCGGATAGGCGATATCAATCACCCAAGGAATTACTCATCGATCTGGAGATAGCACAACGTACTCTGAGTGAGCCAGATCCGATGCAATTACTGCAGCAAGATGACGATACTGTTATTGAAGATGAGGAATCTCGTGCATCACGACGAAACAAGCCGCGACGTTCGGTGATGCTTGTTGAAGCAGATTCGAAAATGCAGAATGTGTTGCGGCAACATCTGAAGAGTCGTGGATTTCGCGTTCTCATGACCGGTGATCCGCAACGTGCAATGGATCGTTTCCACGAAGCTCATCCTCCGGCCCAATGTCTCATCTTCAGTACCGTCGAAGTTGGCGAATCGGCAGTAGAGGCTTACGAGCAGTTCATTGGAAATCCAGCTACCATTGGAATCCCTGCAATACTGCTGCTTGGCAAAGAGCACCAAAAATGGGCCAACCGGACAGACGGGAGAGATCATCACGTTATTTTGCAGATGCCAATCACCCTTGGTCACTTCCGAGAGGTGTTGGACCGCTTAGTGCCCCACGCTCTCGTCTAGCGTTGTCGTGCAATTGTTTCAGTAGTGCCACCGTTCTTTCAGTGTGTCAGCTTTTTCAGTGTGTCAGCGTGCGGATTCCTTCTAAGGCTTTTTGATATTCGGCTTTTCGATATTCATGGCATCCATGAGTAGCTGAATATCTTCCCAGGTGCTCTTTTTTGCAGATGGATTGCGAAGCAAGTAAGCGGGGTGGTAGGTACAAACTACGCGGATTCCCAGATAGTCGTGAAACGTGCCTCGTAGTTTACCGATAGGTGTTGTGGTATTGAGTAGGTTGTGGGCAGCGACGGCACCAAGGCAACAGATAAACTCGGGTGCGATGATTGCCAATTGACGATCCAGAAATGTCCGGCAGTTTTCGGACTCTTCAGGATGCGGATTACGGTTGCCGGGGGGACGGCATTTAAGGATGTTGAATATGTAGACATCCGAACGGCTGATCCCCATTCCTTTCTCGAGAATATCAGTCAACAGCTTTCCGGCGCGGCCAACGAATGGTTTTCCCTGGCGATCCTCTTCGGCCCCTGGTGCTTCTCCGAGAAAACAGAGTCGAGCATGGGGATTGCCGACACCAAAGACGGTTTGATTTCGGCTCGTTGCAAGCTCCTGACAGCGATCACACGTAGCAACCTCCTGCGCAAGGATTTTTAGATCGCGATCGTGATTGTTTGGTTGAGAGCCCCGTTCTGCATTGGACTCCGCTGCAATAGGTGGTTGCGGACTTGCGTGTCCAAGATGTGTGACACCGGCCCGCTGAAGATCTTCCAGTTTTTGGAGCAGGCTTTGACGGAGATTTGTTTCGGGTGTTTGCCGATTCATGAGACGGTTCTCAGGGATTGTTTGAGGATTTCATAAGTATAGGGGGTATAGTGGAAATGTGGCCAGTGGTTGCCGGTGGATATGGTATTTGTCTTTCGTTATTATTTGTGATATCGAATTTGTTTCGAATGGGAATCTCGGTTCGTATTCGTTTTGGGGTGCTTGACTCGGCTTTTCTTTCAGATCGACTGTCGCAGCTTTTTCTGCTGGTACCATTGTCGAGTGCATCTTAGTTTGGACAATTTGTGAGATTCTTGGGCCGGGCTCTCTAGTAACGCCCGGTGGCTAGCGTTTGCCTCATCGAGTTGAAAATTATGGGCCTTCCACAAATTGCAATTGTCGGTCGTCCGAATGTTGGTAAGTCCAGCATTTTCAATTGGCTTGCGAAGAAGCGCTTGGCGATTGTTGATGATACCGCCGGGGTAACACGCGATCGCATGTCGTATTTGATGTGCCACGCAGGCGTCTATTTTGAATTGGTCGACACTGGGGGCATGGGGATTGAGGATGTGGACAATCTGACGGATCAGATTGATGAACAGATTCAAGCGGCGATCGATTCAGCCAAACTTATTTTATTTGTAGTCGATACTGAGACAGGGATTATGCCACTCGATGAAGAGGTGGCCCGGCGTCTGCGGTACGTTGATACGCCTGTAATTTGCGTTGCTAATAAAACAGATAGTGAGTCTCTCGATCCACAGGCAGATGAGTTTTATAAATTAGGGCGAGGCAAACTAATTTGTACGAGTGTTTTGCAAAATCGTGGACGCAATAAATTACTCGAAATGATCACGGATCGTTTGCCCGAATCGGACCAAGAGGAAGAACCTAAAGACGACGTCGAAAATCCCAAAATTGCCATCGTGGGGCGGCGCAATGTGGGTAAAAGTACTTTCATTAATACGCTGGCAGGAGCGGAGCGGATGATTGTGAGCGAGGTTCCGGGAACCACTAGAGACAGCGTAGATGTGCAGTTTGAATTGGATGGAAAAACCTTCACTGCGATCGATACACCAGGTTTGCGCCGCACGAAGAGCATCAAGGCAGATATTGATTTTTATGGAGTCCATCGAGCGCAACGAAGTATCCGGCGAGCGGATGTGGTGCTCGTGTTTTTTGATCCCAGTCAGCGGATCAGCAAAGTGGACAAGCAACTTTGCGACTATGTCGCCGAACATTACAAGCCCTGTATCTTCGTGGTCAATAAATGGGATCTGAATGCAGGGACGATGCCCACAGAGAAATGGGTGAGGTATCTGCAGGATACTTTTCGCACCATGTCATACGTACCCATCGCTTTTATTACCGGTCGTACGGGAAAAAACGTCAAAGCACTCTTGAATCATGCACAAATGTTATTTAAACAGGCGAATTCACGAGTCGCGACCTCAACCCTCAATCAAATTGTACAAAGTGCGTTAGAGTACAATCCCCCGCCACTGGATCACCATCATCAGTCAAAAATATATTACGCTACCCAGGTAAGTACTCAGCCGCCTACAGTAGTTATGTTTTGTAAGAATCCCAAGTCCTTTTCATCAACCTATCGCCGCTACTTGCTGCGGGCAATGCGTGATAATTTAGAATGTGAAGAGGTTCCCATTAAGCTGTACCTCCGCCGCCGGGATAGGGAGGACCGCCGCGACGAAATTAAAACATCAACGAGAGAAGCGGTCGGTAAGGAAAAGCTTTTAGATGTTGATTGGAAAGATACATGATTGTTGGTCTACCTTGCGAAGTCAAAAAGGACGAGTATCGAGTCGCGTTGCTTCCTGTTGGCGTTGAAGAATTAACCCGTGCTGGACATCAGGTGGTGATGGAAGCTGGATCGGGGATCGGTTCCGGCCTGGATGACAGTGAGTACGTGAAGCAGGGTGCTGAAATAGTTGCCGATGCGGCAACAGTGTTTGACCGGGCAGAGATGATTGTCAAGGTCAAGGAACCACTCCGGGAAGAGTGGCCAATGTTGCGCAAGGACCAGCTAATATTTACTTATTTTCATTTTGCTGCCGATCGAGAACTTACCGATGCGGTGATTGCGTCAAAATGTATTGCGGTCGCTTATGAGACGCTTACGGACGATGCAGGAAATTTACCACTCCTTACCCCGATGAGCGAAGTCGCTGGTCGCATGAGTGTCCAAGAGGGTGCCAAATATCTGGAGCGCCCACAGATGGGTCGGGGCATCCTCCTAGGTGGTGTTCCTGGCGTTGCCCCCGCACATGTTGCGATTTTGGGTGGGGGCGTAGTGGGTACCGGGGCTGCCAAAATCGCTGCCGGTTTTGGTGCAAATGTAAATATCCTGGATATCAATATGGATCGGCTGCGCTATCTCGATGATATCATGCCGGCGAATGTCGATGTTCTTTTTAGTGACCGACACACAATCCGAGAACAATTGCAATGTGCGGACCTGATCATCGGAGCAGTGCTCATCCCGGGCGCTAAGGCGCCCTGTCTGATCGAAAGAGAACATCTCCGTTTGATGAAATCGGGAAGTGTGTTGATCGACGTAGCCATTGATCAGGGAGGATGTGTTGCGACAAGTCGCCCTACCAGCCATAGCGAACCGACATACATGGTTGATAACGTGCTGCACTACTGTGTCACAAATATGCCCGGAGCGGTGGGGCGCACCAGTACTTTTGCGCTGTGTAACGTGACATTGCCATGGGTTCTGCAACTGGCACAAATGGGGATGCCTTCAGGTGCAGAACAGTGTCCAGCGCTTGCCAGCGCGGTCAATATCTGTTGCGGAGCGGTGACCAATCGAGCCGTGGCCGATACCTTTGGGTTGCCTTTTGACAACCGTTTTGTCTCTTGACGATTTAAGACCCATGCAACGGGCCCAAACGTCACCCCTCGAAGTTTGTCGGGCCAATATTCTTCAACAATTGCTCTTTCAGATGCGCAAAATAGCTGCTGAGAAGGAGTTTCGCCGCCCAGAAAGTGATAGCTGCTCCGGAAGAGGGTACGTGAGTGTCCAGACAGAATCATCAGATAATTGGCCTATACCCGGCTAGGGGGGAATCCTACAATCCCCAGGCCGAATTTTGCACCGGCAAGTTAGCCTACAAGGAGCTTTTCATGCGTTCGATTGCTGTCATCAATCAGAAGGGTGGTGTTGGAAAAACAACCACCACGGTCAACATTGCAGCCGCGTTGGCAGAAAGTGGTCAGCGAGTGCTCGTGATCGACATGGATCCGCAGGCGCACGCTACGCTACATATGGGCATTGAGTTGACTCCTGGCGAGCCGTCGATCTACGAAGTGCTCTGTGGCAAAGCGACCCTTGTTGAGGCGACGCGCAAAATCGACAAGCACCTCTCGTGTGCCGGAAGCCATATCGACTTGGCCGCCACGGAAATGGAACTTGCCGGAGTATCGGGACGAGATTTGATCCTGCGAGAAAAGCTTGGCGAAATTGTCGAGCAATACGACTATGTCATCATCGACTGTCCACCCTCTCTGGGAGTTCTCACAATCAATGCCCTGGCCGCTGTGGGCGAAGTCATCTTGCCGATGCAGCCCCATTTCCTGGCGCTGCATGGGCTGAGCAAACTCCTTCAGACCATACAACTCGTTGCGCAAAAGCTCAATCCACAATTGAGCCTGACAGGGGTTGCCTTCTGCATGTTCGACTCAGGAACCCGTTTGGCAGCAGAGGTGAGTCGGGATGTCGAACAATTTTTTGAACAGTCGCGCGGCCAGTCGGTGCCCTGGGCGAATGCGCGTGTTTTTCAAGCACGTATACGCCGCAACATCCGTCTTGCCGAGGCGCCGAGTTTCGGTCGCTCCATTTTTAATTACGCCCCGGAATCGAATGGTGCGGTAGATTACCGAGAAATGGCGGACGAATTGATACGCTGTCTCCCTGCCAGCAGCCCCACGCGGCTTGCGGCTGCTTGAAGAAAGAGCAGCCTAATGTTTTCGGAAAAACCATCTTCAGGACGTTTTTATCGCCTGAAAAAATCCAGCCTCGGCCCACTTCTGAAACCAGCTTGCCAGTCTACCGGCTAGCTCTTCCTGCTGGGTATCTATGCCGTCGGCAACCGCTTGGATCGATTCACCGATCGTTTCACCTTGCATGATGCGCTGCAGGAGTTCGTATTCAAGTTGCTCCAGTTCGAAACGCCACACGACATAGTGCCGCCGGGTCAAGGCAACAAACTGTTCACCTGGAGCAGGAATTTCGGGCTGTTTGCCTTCACGGAACCGAGTGAAGTAGTCATTGACCGGGAATCGAAAAGCCAAGATTCGCAGGCAGGGTACGGGCTCAAGAATACCATTTGCCCAACGTTCTTGCGACATCGTCTGGAGTTGCTCGCCATCGAGCAGGGACTGTCCCTCGACACCAGGGCCATCAAACACCTGTTCAATATTCCATTCAAATGTGGCTAGATCGATGAGGAAATCAGGCCAATCGACTGTACCTGCCTCACTCTGTTGGGCATCGGGACGGGTCTGCTCCAGATGTTTGGCAAAAGAATTGCCGAGGTGGCAGAGCGAATAGTTGTTGGATGGATATTGCTGGAGATAGCCAAACGAAAACTCATCAAACACCTCTTCTCCAAGAGCATGGACGAGGGCAGGAAAACTCTCGCGCAGGCACTCCATCAACCGGGCATAATAGGCATTTCCATAAACGCCGAGTCGTTCGATGCTGGTCAAGTTATTTGAGCGCTCTATGATCCGTTCCACCTCACCCACAGAAACATCGATCTCCTGGCGCGCCTCTTCCGATTCAATACCAGTTTCAATTCCACCAGAATGTGAGATTACCGCCTGCATCCATTTCTGGAGTCGGCGTAGATCGAACGCGCTAGCGAGTTGGTTATCGGACGGTGCCGTTTGTTTTTCCATGTTTCTCAGTCACGGAGTTTTCAGACAAAAAGGCCGTTGGTCTCTCACTTGCAAAAGGACTTACTGGACCTCGGGTGCAACATAGTGAAGTGGATGGGGGACCGCACTTTTTTGTGTTGCGGAACGGTCCGATTCGGATGATTTCGTTTCCGGTAAATGGCTCCCCATGTACTGTTTTGCCTTAAGGACCTCGGCATGCACTACCTCAAAAGGCGGGATGTTCGCATCCCACTCCAGGAGTGTGGCGATTCCCCCAGTTCGCTGGTGGGCGACTCGGTAGAGTTCCCAGACCCGATCGATGACCTCACTATCGTGGGTGTCAATCAGATGGGTGCTGCAATTGGTATGCCCGGCGAGGTGACATTGCACGACACTCTCAAAAGGCACATGTTCGAGATATTCGTAGGGATCAAAATCGTGATTCACGCTCGATACATAGATATTGTTTACGTCCAAAAGAAGCCCACATTGGGTTTCCTCGACAAGCCGGCCCAAAAATTCCCATTCAGGTATCGTGGAATCAGCAAAGGTGACATAGCTGCTGGGGTTTTCCAGCAACAGAGGCTGTTGTAGGTAGTCCTGTACAACCCGCATGCGCTCGCGGACGTGTGCGAACGTCGATTCGTTTAATGGGATCGGCAGCAGATCGTGTGTGTTGCGTCCCGCCACGCCGGTCCAGCATAAATGGTCGGAGATCCAGCAGGCAGAGACATCCTCTGCCAGTTTTTTCAGCTTTTTTAGATACTCAAAGTCGAGCGGGTCGGTACTCCCAATGGAGAGGGAGACTCCATGCATCACAATGGGATAGCGTTCGGCAATCTGATCGAGTGTGTAGCGAGGTCGTCCTCCGGAGTCCATGAAATTTTCTGAAATGATCTCGAACCAGTCGACACCGGGTCCGTGCTTCAGGATGTGCGGGAAGTGCACCGTGCGAAGGCCGACTCCCAGTCCCAAATTTGGGTATCCCAGGCGAGCTTCTGCCATGGTATCAAGTCCTCAACCAAAGTGGATGCTTCAGATTTACCCCAATGTTTAGAACGACACAACAAAAACAGGAAGGCCGCACGACGAGCTTCCTCGTCGCGCGGCCAGGCATTCCTGTTTTAGCCGACAGAACTATTTGGCGGGTGCCGGTCCGAATTTTCTACCAGCCGCCTTCATCGCCTTTTCGAAGTTGGCTCGTGCTTTCTTCCAGGCTTTATCACTCAAGGGAACGCCGCACGCGCCTTGACCCTTGCAGGAGTTCTCGCCCGGTTTTTCTCCACAACCACCTTGACCTTTGCAGTCGTTTGAGCCGCGACATTTGTGTTCATTGGCCGTGGCGCACGACCCCATCCCCGAACACTTGTTCTTGCCACCCTTGTGGCCACCACAGGTGTGGTTCAATCCACGACAGACATTTTTGTCTGAAAGCAGGGGACTTTCGGCCAGAGTCCTTCCTCCAGCGGCTTCGCTAATGCGACTGGTTGCCACACCGGCTACGATACCACCAAAGGCTGCGGTGGTAAGTTTTGCAAATTCACGACGACTTAGATCATTTGACTTCACAACACATACTCCTTGTACACGAACAATACCCAAAAATGTCGCGACGATGATTCGAAGCGACGATAATTCAAAACAACGGTAATTCAAAACAACGGTAATGCAAAACAACGATGGCGACGCGATCATTGCTAAAGACAATCCATATGATGCCGATTACCGAGTCCCTGAAGATGCCCAAGATATCGCAAATTGGTCCCTTGATCAAACAAAAAGAGTGGGAAATCTGGGATTTCCGCTGGAAAAGCCAATGGTGCCCCAAGAAACCGACACGCCGTTAAAATCTGCTCCCGGAAGTAGTTGAGCGATTTGCAGTCGATTCTGAGCGGCTCATTTCCAGGCTGCTGCGTGAGTCTATGCGGGGTATTTTCTGTTCAGAAAAAAGGATTGCAAACGACGAGCCTGCAATGCCAAAAAGACCCTGCTCACTTGGGTGATTTCTGTTTGTGTTGAATCAGCCGGCCTCCTCGTTTTTCTGCATCCAGGGTAATCCCCGGCACAGTAGATTGTTCTGACCCTGTAGTCCGCATGAGCGATTTAATTGGACCCAGCGGCGGAAAAAATGCCCCGTCTTTGATAAAGGGGCCAAATTGCTCCCAGAACATTTTGCCAGCAGGGCAATCGTAACCAACAATTGTGCAGTTGGACGCACATTTTTAGCAGCATGGATCAAAAAACAGTGCGCTCACGACAGGAAGGGGGATCGCTTAGGAAGGGCTCAAAAACGCTAGGTATAGGGGATGTATGTCACCCAGGAGAACGGAGTCCGCGCATTTGAAGCAAGTCGCAGATTGCGATTTTGCTAGCTTTCGGAACGTAGTAGGATAGAGAAATGCCTATTCTTTCCAAAGAGCCGGATATTTTTCCGGACGATTTATTTTCCTCTCCCGCAATCAACACGCATGGGGATTGGTGGGTTTTGTATACCAAATCCCGTTGTGAAAAATCGCTCTGCAGGCGACTGCGAAAATTTGAGGTCCCGCATTTTGCCCCGATGATAAAACGATCTACGCAGTCGGCATCGGGCAGGTATCGCGAGTCTTTTGTGCCTCTTTTCCCGGGTTATGTTTTTGTGCTGGCGACGGAACAGCAACGTTACCAGGCACTCAGTACTAACTGTGTGAGTCGTTGCCTGCCTGTTCCAGATAGCGTACAACTTGTCCACGATCTTCACCAAATCCAGAAGCTTGTCCAATCCGATGTACCACTCACCCCCGAGGAGCGAATCGAGCCTGGCTCGCGCGTTCGAATCCGATCGGGGTCTCTTATGGGCTTGGAGGGGTTTGTACAGCATCGTCGTGGACAACGCCGGTTGGTCGTTGCGATCGAATTTTTGCACCAGGGGGCATCGGTCCTGATCGAAGATTGGCAACTGGAAGATCTCGGCAGCTAGCAGCACGATGAGATCCATTCGCGTTACGGCGATGAGGTCCCGAACGCTAGCAATAAAAACGATGGAAGGCGAGTTACTTCAGCCTCGGTATGCTATTAGCTCGAATGTCAGAAGCGGGAAATTTTTGAAGACCGCTTTTTGGATTGCAGCAACAGAATGTCGCATAAAACCGCAGATTCGGTGGGGTTCCTCAGAGGGGGTGGGCAGCAAGTTGTGTTGTAGCCCGAAAAAGGTCGGTGCAAATTATTTGAACTCTATGGCTGGTATGGTTATCCTTTGAGTAGTCACTATTTCAGGCGCTCATCTCTGCCGGTTTCGGCAATATAATTTCAGTTCTTCAAATTCATGAAAACGCCATCTGTGCAGGAAGAATCGAAAACACATCCAGAAGATTCCAGTCAGTGGATCGCCCGCGGCTGTGATCTGCCGGAGCCTTCGTCCTACTGCAGTCGGTTTGACTGGTTAGGTCCAGCAACGAGTTTTTTCATGATGATTGTGGCCCTGCCCTTCATTGTTGGGCTGGTCGTTTTGACAAAATTAACATCGCGCGGCCCTGGGATTTATCGGCAGACCCGCGTTGGATTGGGGGGCAATGTCTTTACGGTCTACAAAATCCGGACGATGTCCAACGACGCAGAATCAGCGAGCGGTCCTGTATGGACTTCAGGTGTTTCTGATCCCCGCGTTACTGCGTTGGGTAAATTCATGCGGGCCTCACATTTAGACGAACTCCCGCAGTTGTTTAATGTTTTGAAGGGTGAGATGTCTTTGATCGGCCCTCGTCCGGAAAGACCCGAGTTCACGCAGTTTCTCGCTCGCGAGATACCCGGTTATGTTGCACGACTAAGTGTAAAGCCGGGTATTACAGGCTTGGCACAGGTTCTTTTGCCGGCGGACAGTGACCTGGAGAGTGTCCGCAAAAAACTGGGACTCGATTTGAAATACGTCGATAACAGTGGCTTGGTGCTGGATTTGAAAATAGCCTTTTGCACGGCGACAAAAATGTTTGGCTTTAGATCCACTAATGTGGCAAATTGGGTCGGACTTGCGAGGTCTCTTGATGTATTGCCAAATGAAACTCCTTTGCATCCACGAAAAGGCAAAGGATTGTTTGGTGGTCGTCAAAAGGGTTCTGCAGAAACCGGAACAGGCCAGAGCATGGTCGATCAAAGTGTATCGCTCAGTGAATTGGTTGAAAAATCCAACTCGACTGCTGCAGGGGTCGAATTGAACGTTTCTGAGCCTCACGATAAGATCGAAGATGTTGATGCGTTGGCAACAGAGGAGACGGTTGGTCGGAGTTCTCACATTGCCGGCACCGAGGATCCCAGTTCCGATTCAGTTGACCGGTTACCGACGACCTAGAAGTGCCCTCCCCGATGGATTCCTCTGCTGAGAGTCTTTGTAATGCGTTTACGGTAGACGTAGAAGACTATTTTCAGGTTTCGGCATTTGAGCGAAATGTCGACCGCCAACGGTGGCCAGAGTTCGAGAGCCGCGTTGAGGCAAATACGATGCGTATTGCCGACTTGCTGGATGCTGCAAATATAAGGGCCACTTTTTTTGTGTTGGGATGGGTCGGTGATCGTTATCCAAAATTAGTCCGCGAACTACATGCCCGAGGACACGAAATCGGTTCGCACAGCTACTGGCATCGTTTAATCTATTCACAGAAGCCGGATGAATTTCGTGACGACGTGAAGCGTTCGCGCGATGTATTGCAAGACGCAATTGGTACTGCCGTGACTTCCTACCGGGCACCAAGCTTCTCGATTACCGAAAAGTCTTTGTGGGCTCTGGAGGTGCTTGCCGAAGAAGGTTTTCGGATCGATTCAAGTATCTTCCCCGTTTATCACGATCGTTACGGTATTGCCAATGCGCCTCGTGAGATTCATGTCAAAGAGACCTCTGCAGGCCCGCTCACGGAATTTCCGCCGTCGGTTGCCCGTCTGGGCAATGTGAATCTACCGGTTTCCGGTGGAGGTTATTTCCGCCTCTATCCTTTTGCTTTGACACGTTTTTGTCTTTCGCGTATTAACCGTCGCGCACAGCATCCTTTTATGTTTTATATTCATCCCTGGGAAGTGGATCCGGCGCAGCCCCGCTTGCCTGTCGCTTCGAGAATGGCAAAAATACGGCATTATATAAACCTTGCCACGACCGAGCGGAAACTCATCGCACTTTTGCACCAATTTTCGTTCGGGCGCATTGATGAAGTTGTGGCGAAGCAACTCGAATCTGGTCGGAGCGTCTGTTGATGGGTGCTGCGCTTATTGAAGATTCACAGACGTTTCTTGGCAATCAGCAGGGGCGTTCAGAAAAATCTTCCCGGGCAGAATGCGTGACCACGATTCGTCCGAGGTCGGGGTGGACGTTTATCGATTTTGGTGAACTCTGGCGATATCGGGAACTGCTTTTTTTCTTACCTGGCGTGATGTCAAAATACGGTACAAGCGGTCGATCCTGGGTGTGCTCTGGGCGGTGATCCAGCCCACGATGTATATGGTGGTATTCACGATTGTGTTTGGGAAGATGGTCAAGGTTCCTACAGATGGAATTCCCTACCCGCTGTTTTCCTTTTCGGCGCTGACTCTCTGGAACTTGTTTGCCGTTGGTATCGCTCAAGCTGGCAACAACCTCGTGATGAGAAGTTCTTTTCTTCTCGTTATATAAAAGAACAGGATAGTCTTGGGGTCTTGCAATTACTCAAGTCTCTGGCATTTTGAGCAGAGTCGAGTAGCTGGAACCGGTCTGTTGTAAAAATGAAGGGTCGCAAGATACTGCGTAAAATTGCCCGGCATAAAGAGACTCCTTTGGTTTTATATCTCTGGGAGCCCCAACTGGTGGATTATGCGAAGGTCTTGCAGCCCGATGTTCTTATGTATCACATGTTTGATTTGGTAAAGCAGTATTACCACTCCGACTACCGGGGGTTTGTCATATAAGATCAATTCCAATGCCTTTGCCGAGAGGCAGATATTGTACTGGCTGGCACGTCTGGTCAGGCCAAAGCAATTCCCCGGGACGATGTGCAGATTTTTCCAAATGCCGTGCGATTCGATTGGTACCGTGAGAATTTGGCGGAACCGGATGAACTCATAGGGATCAAGCACCCGCGAATCGGGTACATTGGGTCGATCAATGAAAAGCTCGATTTTGATTGGTTCGAAAAACTTTTGGAGTACTCCGCTGCAGGCCTACTCATTGTTGGCACACCACTTAGAGCAATGACGGAGGACCCGGCGGCACAGAAATTAGTACGCTTCGTAGCCGATGCGGCGGAGGCGATCGATGCGATCGACAAAGCATTAATGGACAAAAGCGAAGACGATCGTCGTCGTGAGTATGCGAGACTGAATAGCTGGCAAGTCCGCAGCGAGTACTTGTTTGGGCTCATTCAAGAAAAAATAGCGAATCCATCTTAGCGAGCCGAAGACTGCGTAGAACCGACATCATATCAAAACTACTATTTCAGAAACAAACCGGACCCCGCAATCATGACACAGCGTTTTAAAATAGTGGTGCTTTGGATATTTAAGCTTTCAGGCCTCTTTGTCGTTTCACGACTTCTGACCCGTCGCTGTTTTACGATCGTGGGATGGCATGGTGTTAGTTTTTCAAACGAGCATGAGCGTTTGCCTGCATATTTTGTTTCAGCACAAACGTTGCGAAAGCGACTCGCATTTTTAAACAAACATTTTCAAGTCGTTCCACTCGAAGACTTGATTTGCCAACACGCTAAAGGACGAATAGAACCTCGCCAGGTCGCTCTGACCTTCGACGATGGCATGTATAATTTTGCTGCTAGGGCCGTACCGGTATTGAACGAGTTTAGCAATCCGGCAACGATCTATATTGTTTCAAATACGATGCAGGAAAGAGTACTTACATATATCTTGTTGATTCAGGACATTGTGTTGCGGACATCCTTAGATGCCACGCCGGCAGGACTCTGTCAGGTAGCCAGTTCCCATTCACTTCGAGATGATGCAGCGAAATGGGACTGCATCAATAGGTTTGAAAAAGAATATCTCAAGCTGCCAGAAGATCAAACACTCCAGAAAGGTTTCGTCGCCGAGCTTGCGGAGGGACTCGATGTTGATATTCAGGACGACCTTTCGAGTCAAACGTGGCGATATATGTTGAGCGATGAGATTCGCACACTTTCGAATTCCGGTATTTCAGCACAATTGCATACACACAGACATCGCAATGTTGTGCATTACCCAGACACCATTTTTCAGGAGGCGCGCACATGTCGAGAGCATGTTGAGCGGGTAACAGGTAAAAAAGCCACGGATTATTGTTACCCTTCTGGTTACTGGGAAAAACGAGCATGGAAACCACTGCAGGATGCCGGTGTGCGTAGTGGTGTCACTTGTATTAGTGGATTAAACACAAGCGGGACACCACTATTGGCTCTCCGGCGGCATATCGACACAGAGTATATGAGCCAAATTGAATTCGAATTTGCCCTCTCAGGTCTTCAGTGGATTTTATATTCTCTGGTGGGAAGAAATACCTTTTTTAAATTGCAGGAGGCTACATAAATAAAGGTGGTGATTTTCTGAGAAACTCTACGAACACCAATATTTGCCTTTTGATGCGATGGTCTCTTGGATTTGTTACATTTGCTCAGGTGGCTTTAAATTGTCGGTCTATTTTCGTCTGGGGTGAGATGCTCTCAGGTCTTACAATTCACCAGACGGGTGAATGCTCAAGCAGCCTCTCACCATTTGGCGCGAAGGATTGCGTGTCGGCAACCTCCAGGTATCGGCAGATGACCACTCGGTTGGTCGATGTATTCGGTGAGGCGATATATTGAGATAGGGTGAAACTTGATTAACCTCATAGAAATTGTTCTTTATTTTATTCTTTCCGCCTTCCTCATTATTAAGGCTTTTGAGAGACCAGCTTGGGGTATTGCGTATTACATGCTGAACTTTTTTGCTCAGCCCCAATACTGGAGTTGGGGGGCGCCCCTGCCTATAGGGATGCGATGGAGCCTGACTGCGGCTTTGGTCCTTCTAATCGCTATGTTGATGTTTGGATCCGAGCGAGAATTCCATAAAGATCCTGCCCGTACCCGAACCTCCATCTTTGCAATACTCATTGCGGTCAACGGCTTTCTGGTCCACTCGTCCTTTGCATATTATCCAGAAGGTAGCTGGCCCGTGTATGTAGAGATGGCAAAATTTATAGTGCTCTACTTTGTGATTGTTCAATCCATCCAGTCCCAACAGGATTTCAAAATATTCATTTGGTGTTTCGTGTTGGGCGTGTTTTACTGGGGTGTGGAAGGTCGATTTTTGGGTACCCTGCGAATCGACCGAGGACGGCTGGAAGGTTTTGGAGGCCCTGGCTGCGATGCGTCCAACGAGTTGTCCTCAATCATGGTTGCCCTATTGCCGGTGATTGTTGGAGCCGTGATGTTGTTTAAGGGTCGCCCGCGATGGATACCAGTTGCAAGTGCACTACTCGGTTTGAATGTCTTGCTGATGACACAGAGTCGTGGCGGATTTATGGGTCTTATAGCGGGTGCAGTGGTGTTGCCACTGATTGCCTCTGGTCGTGCTCGTAAATTGGCCATTCGCGGTTTTGCCGTTAGCACCCTAGCAGTTGTTCTCTTGGCAGGGAATCCTCAGATCCTCATCCGTTTTATGACGACGTTTGCCTCTGAAGATTCTATAGGCCAGTCTGTTGACGATAGAATAGCATTTGAGAACAAAGAATCACGAAAAGCATTTTGGAGAATTGGCAGACAAATTATTGCGGACTATCCCCTGGGCAGTGGCGGTGATACGTTCAGGTACGAGCGGGGCATCAGATATATTAAGAGAGACAAAACCGGCTACATGAATGAATCAGTACATCAAGGCTACATTGATGAAGCAATGGACTGGGGTGTTCAGGGATTAATTTTTCATATGGGATTTATTCTCTCTGCGATATTCTGCGCTTTTAAAACCATGAGGTTTCGAAAAAGACTTGGCGATGCGGCCCTTAGCCTTTTTGGGGCCGCTCTGATTTCAGGATTTGCCGGTTGGCTGGTAACGTGTCTGGTTGGAGATTTTATACATTTAGAATGGGGTTACTGGCTTTGCATTATTTCGGTCAGTTACGCAAAAATTTATGGCCAGGCTAATTACGGCCTCCTGCCGGACGTCATGGTTGGGCGTGACGATGCGACGGAAGGCGATCCGGAAATATATCGAGAACTTGCTGCTTCCGGCGTTTAGCGACGAAGGGAATAGATTATGTGCGGTATCTGTGGCGCTTATTACTTTCACTCGCAAAAGCCGGTCGGTGAAGATCTTATTGACGGCATGTGTCGGCAGATTATCCATCGAGGTCCGGATGATCAGGGGATCTTTGTCGAAGGAGCCTTGGGCCTGGGGATGCGACGACTGAGTATTATCGATTTGGTTACGGGTTCCCAGCCGATATTCAACGAAGATCAAACAATCTGTACGGTGTTTAATGGAGAGATTTATAATTTCCAAGAATTACGCAGTGATTTGATTCAGCGTGGACATCGTTTTGCGACGGAAGGTGATACCGAAGTCATTGTCCATCTTTACGAAGAATATGGGATAGACTTTGTTACCCATCTAAACGGAATGTTTGCGATTGCTCTCTGGGATGCTGGTCGTAGGCGATTGGTTATTGTGCGAGATCGCTTGGGACAGAAGCCGCTGTATTATGCAAACACCAGTGACGGAATCGTGTTTGGTTCCGAGCTCAAGTGTATTACTGAATGTAAAGCTCTGTGCCGTGACATCGACCATGAATCGGTCTACCACTTTTTTACATTAGGGTACATTCCTCACCCCTGGACCATCTATCGCAATGTCCATCAGCTCCCGCCGGCGGGACGACTTATTGTCGAAGCAGATCGCCAAACGGTGAAGTTGGATCGTTACTGGCAGGTTAACACAGAGATTGATCGATCCCTAAGTAGAGAAGATGCAGGCGAGGAATTGCGCCGACTGGTCGATGACTCGGTACGACGACGGATGATCAGCGATGTGCCGCTGGGCGCTTTTCTCAGCGGCGGACTCGACTCAAGTATCATTGTTGCCTTGATGGCACAGCACAGTTCGAGTCCAGTTAAAACATTTCATATTGATTTTGCAGAATCAGAATATAGCGAAAGGGAATATGCCCGAGCAGTCGCAGAGCGGTTCGGTACCGATCACCACGAGTTGGTCGTGCGGCCTTCAGCGGTCGATGTTCTGGATGAGTTGGTTCATTTTTTTGATGAGCCGTTTGGTGATTCTTCTGCAGTCCCGACCTACTATGTTTCGCAAATAACACGCCAGCATGTCACCGTTGCACTCGCAGGCGATGGTGGCGACGAAAGTTTTGGTGGTTACGAGCGTTACCAACGTATTTTAAGAAGACGGAATTTGCCCGGAGTTTTGCGAAAAACGTTAGGAGGCTTGGGAGCCGGGGTGCATCGCTGCCTGCCTAGAACCGCACCGGGAAGACGGTATTTTCGGGCTATGGGTTTGGATCATTTCCGCCATTTTGTCGTGGGTACCAATGAATACGAAACAAGAGAACTGCTGACACCCGAATTTTTAGAAAGCCTGGGCGATTTTTCGACCTTCAATTCGCTGCGGGGTGTCATGGAAGACGTTGATACATCGGACCGCTTGAATCCGTACAGTTCCTTTGATTTACACTATTATCTACCAGATGATATATGCGTCAAAGTAGATCGCATGAGTATGGCGCATTCCTTGGAGCTAAGAGCACCGTTTCTCGATTATCGGGTGGTTGAACTTGCAGCAAGATTGCCTTCGGAGTGGAAGATTGTTGGGGACATGACCAAGGTAATTTTGAAAGAGACGTTTGGCGGTCAGTTGCCCGACGCGGTCATGAAGCAACGGAAGTGGGGTTTTTCCTTGCCGATGGAGCATTGGTTGCGAGGAGAATTAAAACCGGCTCTCCAGGAGGCACTAGAAGATCCAACAATGTTGCAGGCAGGAATATTTCGCATGCAAGAAATTCGTGATTTGGCGAATGAGCACTGGTCCGGTGTGCGGGATCGGACCGATATTCTCTGGCGCTATCTTTTTTTCAGGCGCTGGTGGCATAGCCGTTGTCACAATCGGTCACCGTCGATCACGGCAACAAGCTAGCCACACAAGAATGCATGCATAGGACTGTCCAGGAAAAGTGAGTCAACCAAGAAATGGCGCATTTAGAATATATTGAAATGTACTGGGGTAGTAAAAGGATCATGCGATGTGTGGCATAGCTGCTATTGTGAGTCATTCACCGCAGCCAATCCCTCTGGCGGAAGTGCTGCAACGCATGACCGATATTCAAGTTCACCGTGGCCCCGATGGTGAGGGCCAGAAGATTTTTTCCGGTGAAGGATCTCAGGTGGCACTCGGTCATCGTCGGCTAAGTATTATTGATTTGGCAGGTGGCAGCCAGCCGATGGCAAACGAAGATGAGACAGTATGGATTACGTACAATGGTGAAATTTATAACCATTTAGAATTGCGCACGGAACTGGAAGCACGAGGCCATCGCTACAAAACCAATAGTGATACCGAGACGATTGTCCATGCGTACGAGGAATGGGGCCCCGAGTGCGTCAACCGATTCAGTGGGATGTTTGCCTTTGCCATCTGGGATTCGCGGCATCGGCGTTTTTTTGCGGCCCGAGATCGGCTCGGGATCAAACCGTTTTACTACACGACTCAAGGAGACACTTTCCTCTGCGCCTCAGAAATTAAGGGAATCCTTGCTTCCAATCTTCATGAAGCAAAGCTCAATCGATTCAGCCTTCCCGAACTCATGACGTTCGGGTATCTGGCGGGGGAAGAGACACTCTTTGAGGGTATCCAAACGTTGCTCCCGGGCCACTGGTTGATCTGGGAAGATGGACAACTCCGCAATCAACCCTATTGGGATGTCCCGCTTCCTGCCGAGGCGACATCTTGTCTGGATGAAGATACACTCATTCGACAGTTCACGGATCTTTTTGAAGAGTCGGTCCAGATGCGCTTGATGAGCGATGTGCCGCTCGGCGTTTTCTTAAGCGGTGGCCTCGATTCGAGCGCTATCGCTGCGATTATGGCAAAACAGATGAACGATCCGCTAATGACCTTTTCGGTCGGATTTGAGTCACAATACTATAGCGAGTTTGATTATGCCCGCGAGGTTGCCAGGACCATAGGTGCAGATCACCATGAGGTCGAATTGGGGGCGGCAGATCTTATTCGTTCGATTCCCATGCTCGTCTGGCACGAGGATAAACCGATTCGAAACGCTTCGAGTGTTGCGCTCTATCATGTCGCACGATTGGCACAAGATCACGTCAAAGTGGTTCTAACGGGAGAAGGTAGTGACGAGCTGTTTGCCGGCTATTCCCGCTACTGGGCCACCCTGTTCAATCGCCGCTGGGGGGGCCGCTATGAGAAAAGTCTGCCGCGTTGGGTGCGGGAGACCTGTATCCGCCGCACACTGTGGAAATGGCCTCTGCCGCTTTCTCTGAAGAAAAAGCTGTCGCATACCTTTCTCAATTATTCACAGCGACCCGAAGAGATTATCTTTGACAATTTTCACGCCATCTTTCCCCGACGGATTCACTCGGAATTATTTACCGCGGACTTTTATCGGGATGTCCGTGATGTTGATCCCTATCGTGATTCGGTACGACTGTACACAAATCGCGCTTCGGGCGACGAGCTGGATAAGCTGCTTTATACAGATCAAAAAACCTACCTCCTTGAGTTGCTGATGAAGCAGGACCGCATGAGTATGGCGGCTTCTATCGAAAGCCGGGTTCCCTTTTTGGATCACGAGATGGTTGAATTTGCTTCACGCGTTCCGGAGAAGTTGAAAATTCGTCGTGGCAGTGAGAAGTATCTTGTCAAACAAGCGATGCGTCGGTTGGTGCCGAAGTCGATTCTGAATCGCGAAAAAATGGGTTTTCCCGTTCCGCTGCGACAATGGCTACAAGAAGGTTTTCAGACGGTCTTCCGCAGCGCGTTGCTAAGCGATCGTGCCCGCGATCGGGGAATCATTAACACACGTTTTGTAGAGCAATTGCTGTTAGAGAATGATCGTGGCGTGCGGGATCATACCGATGCATTGTGGACAATACTGAATTTTGAAATGTGGGCACGTGTTTTTCTCGACAGACAGTCTTCGGACTTAGTTTCCCAGGATCTGATGGGGCAAGGTGACGGGTCAAGCGGTGGCGATTCGGTGCTTGCTACGACCGCCTCCGACATATGAAAATTAAACTGCGAAAACTGTTTGGGATGTCGGCAGGCGAGATTGCCTTTCGCCTCAAGCACAAAGTGTCTCTCTTGCAGGAGCGAGCGCAGTTCCGTTCGGGAAAATTCACCTGGGATAAAGCTGCCTGGTCAAAGCGACTCTGCTGTGATGTAGAGGCACCCCTCGAGGCGGGGCAGTTGTCCGAGTGGTGGCAAAATCATATGCACACTCGAGATGAGCCTGCGATGCTGTTGTCGCCAGACGAGCTGTCGGAATGTTGTGATTTGTATCAGCAGCTATTTTCAGCACGTCGCGGTGATCTGATTGCTGCGGGTGATGCGGTCTGCGAAGGCCACTTGTCTTTTCTGGGCAAAGAGGTGTCGCTGGATGATCCTATCGACTGGCACCGAGATCCCAGAACCGGCCATCAGTGGGGTGCGGAGTTTCATGGTGATATTGAATTCGCTTTTTGCCAAACGGGCGGTGATGATGTTAAGTATGTCTGGGAATTGGGCCGGCAGGAATATTTAATCGACTGCGCCAAAGCCTATCGGCTTACGGGCGAAGCGCGTTACGCAGATCGTGTTGCGCAAATTGCACTCAGTTGGATTGAGTCGAATCCCTATCTCGAGGGAGTCCACTGGGCCAGTGCGCTGGAGGTTGCGGTGCGATCTCTCTCCTGGCTCTGGAGTTATCAGTTTTGCCGCCCTGAGTTTCCGATCAGTGCCGATGCGCATCTTGCCTGGATCCAGTCCTTTTACCAGCATGGTGCCTATCTGCATCGTCATCTTTCTTACTACTTCAGTCCGAACAATCATCTCATCGGAGAGGCGACCGCGCTCTATTTGTTGGGTTGTTTTTTTCCAGAATTTGACGAATCTGCCGCATGGCGAGAGCACGGTTGGTCGGTGGTGTCCGAGTACCATCAGCGGCAGTATTACGCCGATGGGGGAAGTACGGAGCAGGCAACGTTTTATCACAATTATTGTCTTGGATTTCTTCTGCTCGCTGTGCTGACGCGACAGCGCCAAAAAAATCCCGTGCCTGAAGAAATGCTTGCCTGTATCGAGCGCGCATTGCAATTCACCATGTGGATGACGCGAAGCGATGGAACCGTACCGCGCATCGGCGATGTCGATAATGCAAGGTCGATAGCGTTTGAAAATCCACCACTCTGGGATTTTAGAAATTTGCTCTCGCTGGGTGCCGTTCTCTTTCGGCGTGGCGATATGAAACAAGTTGCAGGTGGTTTTAGCGAAGATGCCCTCTGGCTGCTCGGTCGAGAGGGATACCAGCAATATTGCGCGTTGGAGGCTCGTGCTCCCCGGGAGAAATCCCGCGCATTTCCCCAAAGTGGCTATTACGTGATGCGGACCGGTTGGCGTGAGGCGGAGCATCATCTCGCATTCGACTGCGGTCCGATTGCGGCCGGTTTGCATGCCGATGCAGTACCCTCTTCCGCCCACGGTCATAGCGACCTTCTCTCATTCACCCTCGCGGCACACGGCAAGCCACTAATCGTCGACGGAGGATTTTACACATACGATGAAGACCCTCTCTGGCATCGGTATTTCCGAGAGGCCTCGGCCCACAACACCCTCCTTGTTGATGGCGCGTCCCACGCCAATTTTCATCCTTCTAATGCTTGGTCTTCAGTCGCAACTCCAGAATCGATGCAGTGGCATTCCACATCCCTGTTTGAATATGTCGAATCGGGGCACGCAGGATTTTTTGGGGTCGTGCCGGCAGTACGGCACCGGCGTGCTCTGTTCTGGGATCTGGCCGACAAGTGGGTGATTTTGGACAGGCTGGAAGGTGAGGGTGTTCACGATGTCGAGGTGTTTTTCCACTTTGCCCCTTGTGAGGCGACCCTGCTCGGCGATCGGCAGGGCGTGGCCATCAAGACCGCACAGGGCGCGCTCGCCGAACTGGTACTGCTCGAAGGGGCGGATTGTCAGATAGAGATAATTGCCGGGAGATCGGGTCCGGAGGGTGGATGGATTGGCACCGGTTACGGATATCGTCAGCGGGCACCGGTGGCACGTTTTTTCGGGCGGTTTCAACTCCCGGTCGCTTTTTCTTTTGCCATTGAGTCTTTACATTCTCCCTCCACGGAGAATGGTTGACCGATATTGTTGGTGGCAGGTAGGCAACGAAAGCAGGATTGGTTGTCAATAAAGAATTCTGGCAGGTAAGATAGCAGACCAACGTATTTACATTTCCATTGTTCTGCGGCTGAGCCGCAACAGTTTGTACCGATGAACATTCTCTTCATACAAAATCGCATTCTTTTTCCAACCAATACCGGGGGTCGCATCCGTACACTCAACGTTTTGCGATATCTGGCACAGTGGCACCAAGTAACCTATCTCTGTAATCTGGAGTCTGGTGAGCAGTCGCATTGTGAAGCGATGCGGGCCGTGGGAATGCAGTTGGAGACGGTGCCGTGGCAGGGGACGACATCGAACGATTGGAAGTTTTATCGCGATTTGGCAATCAATTGTTTTTCCCGTATGCCTTTCAGTGTTGCGAAAGACACCAATCCAGCCCTTCGTAGACGGGCGGAACAGTTGGTGGAGCAAAATACGTATGATCTTGTGATCTGTGATTTTGTTCAGATGGCACCTACGGCCATCGGTCTGGCGTGCCCGGCAAGTTTGCTTTTTCAACACAATGTGGAAGCCCAAATCTTTGAGAGACATGCCAAGACGGATCAGGGCCTGCTGCGACGCAGGGTGATGGCGAGCGAGTGGAAAAAAATGCGTCGCTTTGAAAAAGAGGCCGGGCGGCAGTTTGATGGAGTGATTGCGGTCAGCGATCAAGACCGGGATATTTTCGATCGCGATTATGGCTGGAAACATTTGCATGTTATCGACACAGCGGTCGATGTCGATTTTTTCCAGCCCCAGAAGGGTCCGCAGCAGGAGCAGGTAGCGTTTGTCGGTTCGATGGATTGGCTGCCCAATCAGGAAGGGGTCGAATATTTTGTCAAAGAGATCTGGCCCCGAGTACGACACGAGCATCCCGGGGCAACATTTCGTATTGTGGGACGAAACCCCTCTCGTCGGGTGGAGAGCCTGGCGAATTGCGAGGGCGTGGAGGTTTTGGGGACAGTGCCAGATGTGCGGCCCTACCTCGACGAAGCGGCCATCGTGGTGACACCAATCTTGGTTGGTGGCGGGACTCGGATCAAAATCTATGAGGCGATGGCCATGGGTAAACCGGTCGTCAGCACTACGATTGGTGCAGAAGGTTTGAAAGTTGTCGACCAAGAGCACATACTATTGGCAGATACAGCAGACCATTTTGTGGCGGCTGTCAATCGATTGCTTGCGAGCAATGAGGATCGGCAACGGATTGGTCGTGCGGCGCGGGCCCTGGTCTGTGAAAAATTTGCAGCGGAAGTAGTGGCGCATCAATTCGATGCGATTTGCCAAAAGGTTGTTGGTAAAGAGTCGTAACGACACCGATGAAACTCTGGTATCGGATGCATAAAGAAACACAACAATAAACACGTTGGAATAATGCAATGAAACGAGTTGCTGTATTTGGGACAGGGTATGTGGGGTGTGTGACGGCAGCCTGTCTGAGCCGTGATGGACATCAGGTTATCGGCGTCGATATCGATGCGGAAAAGGTGGCGGCCCTTAATGAGGGCAAGTCGCCGGTGGCAGAACCCGGTTTGGAAGAGCTTGTCGCCGAGCAGGTGGCTGCAGGTCGCTTGCGAGCAACGGAAGATTTTGAACAGGCGATCCGAGAGACACAGATTGCAATGATTGCCGTGGGGACTCCCTCGGATCATGCGGGGGCGGTCTCGACCGCAGCTCTGGAAAAAGTCATCTGCTCCATCGGCCAGACACTTCGCGGGACCGACCAGTCGTACACTGTGGTGATCCGTTCAACCCTGCTGCCGGGCATCCTGGAGACGAGCCTCGCACCGATGTTAGCAGAGGCTGCCGACTCTGTTCTGGGTGAACGCATTAGAATTTGCAACAATCCGGAATTCTTGCGGGAGAGCATTGCCATTCGAGATTACGATGCGCCACCTTTTGTAGTGGTCGGTGCCGTGGCAGGGACGGAGGCAGACGATGTCATGGCACTGTATGACGCAATTGATGCAGAGAAAATCGTGACCGATACCTACACCGCGGCACTGCTGAAATACGGTTGCAATGCCTACCATGCGCTGAAAATTGGGTTTGCCAATGAAATGGGCGCCCTGGCGAAGGCCTTTGGTGCGAATGGCCAGCAGGTGATGGAGTTGCTCTGTCGCGATACCAAACTCAATGTTTCCAAGGCCTATTTGCGGCCAGGTTTTTCCTTTGGCGGATCCTGTCTGCCCAAGGACGTGAGGGCTTTGACCCGTTATGCTGAGGAGCAGGCTCTGAAGATCAGTATCTTGCGGTCAGTATTACCCTCCAACCAAGAGCATCTCGATCGAGCAATTCGCATCATTGAGGATCGTGGCGTGCGAAAAATCGGGATGGTCGGATTAAGTTTCAAATCAGGTACGGATGATCTGCGAGAAAGCCCGTTTGTCACCCTGGCAGAGACTTTGGTGGGTCGAGGTTACGATATGAAAATTTATGATCCCGGTATCTCGGTGAGTCGACTCAAGGGAGGCAATCTGGCTTATATTGATCAGCGTTTGCCGCATCTGGCCGCACTGTTGGTTGAAAAGCCAGAAAACCTTACAGATCATGCCGAACTGTTGGTGCTAGGCAACGAAATTGCGGATGGTCTCGATTTGACATCCCATCGCAGCGAGGACATTATCGATTTGCGATGCTGTCTTGTGGTGGCGGAACGAGAGTCGGCCAATTCGGCCACGATTGCCGAAGTGTGATTGCTCGATATATGTAGTGCTACAATCCGAGAAGCTATGATTCACTCCAGCGGGATCGAGGTTGAATTGCTCGAGGGTTCTTCCTTGGAATCCTCCGGAGTGCATGATGCTTGGCAGTCGTTTGTAGTCGGTGGAAATGGATTTGCCAGCGACCTTCGTTGGCTGTGTGTGTTAGCCCAAGGTTTTGGGCACAAACCGTATGGAGTGATCGCTCGGCGGTCCGGAGAGTTGGTGGGGGTTTTGCCGCTTCTGTTTGTGAAAAGCGCTCTCTTTGGCAAATTTCTCGTCAGTCTGCCCTATGTCAATACATCAGGATTGGTGGCAGTCGATGACGAAGCGGCAGGGGCGCTGATCGAAGAAGCTGCCGAGTTGGCCGATCGCTTGGACGTACGTTATCTCGAACTGCGACATGAAAAGGAGACGCTCCATACGCGTTTCACCGACCAGCGAACAGACAAAGTGCATATGCGGTTGGCATTACCATCCTCCCGAGAGGAACTCTGGAATCAAATTTCACCGAAGGTTCGCAATCAGATCCGTAAAGGTGAGAAGCAAGATTTTGTTGTGCGCTGGGGTGGGATGGAACAGATCGATGATTTTTATGCGGTATTCAGTCGCAACATGCGAGATTTGGGAACGCCGGTTTTTGGCCGGAGACTGTTCGCGGAGATTTTGCAGAAATTTTCAGAGGAAGCTGAGATCTGTACGCTCTCTTACAGTTCGGAGCCTGTGGCCGGTGCACTGCTGATCCATGGCCCAGGGGCAACGCAAGTTCCGAGCGCCAGTGCGCTGCGTAGCTACAATTCCAAAAACGCGAACATGTTGATGTATTGGAACTTACTATGTCGTTCCATCGAACGGGGGCAGCAGTCGTTTGATTTTGGACGGAGCAGCCAGGAGAGCAACACATTCCGGTTCAAAAAACAGTGGGGTGCCCAGCCCGAACCGGCAGTCTGGCAGTATTATCTCCGTAAGGGCGATATTTCCGACATGCGACCGGAGAGTAGAAAGTATCGTTATATGATTAAAGTCTGGCAGCGGTTGCCGGTGAGCATAACGCAATGGATTGGTCCTGCAATCGTGCGAGGAATTCCCTAGCGGAAAGAGGCCCTGTTGTGTTGCGCAAATTCATAGTGATTGGGGCAGTGCCCGTTTGCAGAGTGCACAGGAATTTGTCGAGTGATAAAGGCGACCACAAACGTGCTGATTTAACAACTGCCATAAACAATACTATGCACCGTCTAACGATCTTCATTTTTCTGGTTCTCCACTGTCAGGCTCTACAGGCAAAGGAGATCCAAAAACAGCCCGATGGTAGGCGGATCATTACGCTCGTGGAGGGAGATGATTTAAAAGCAGCCTTAAAGGATGCTAAATTGGGGGATACGATCGAACTGGCTGCGGGCAGCCAGTTTGTCGGCAGTTTTAAACTGTTTGCAAAACCGATTGAGGAACTGCCGCCCGGCCGCAGTCCCTGGATCACGATTCGCACCTCCGCAATTGACTCCCTGCCCCCAGTTGGCCATCGCGTTACCCCCGCAGATGCCGCACAGATGCCCAAAATCATTACTGAGACTTCCCAGTCGGCGTTGGGTGCGGAGTACGGAGCCCACCACTATCATTTTGTTGGGATTGAAATCGCCTCCACAAGTAAACGAACCCACAGTCTCGTCCAATTAGGGGCGAATGGATTGAAATCGACCTGGGCAAACAGAGTTGAACAGCTTCCCTACCGCTTTGTTTTTGAGCGCTGTTACATTCATGGAAATCCGGCCGGGGACATCCGAGTCGGCATAGATATGAATGCTCGTGAAATAGCGGTTCTCGATAGCTACATTTCCGATATTCACGAGAAAGGGAGTGATTCTCAGGCCCTCCTCGCCTGGAACGGCACAGGGCCGTTCAAGATTATCAACAATTATCTCGAAGGCTCTGGCGAAAATGTGATGTTCGGCGGGGCCGATCCAAAAATTCCCCAACTCGTCCCGAGCGATATCGAGTTTCGGCGAAATTATGTGAGAAAACCTTTTAGTTGGAAAAAAGGTCATGCCGAGTATGGGGGGAAATCCTGGACTGTAAAAAATTTATTCGAGCTGAAAAATGCGAGGCGGGTATGGGTGGAAGGGAATATTTTTGAGAACAATTGGGCGGATGCCCAGTCGGGGGTCGCCATTCTGTTCACCCCCAGCAATCAGCGGGGTAATGCACCGTGGTGTACCGTGGAAGATGTTCTCTTTACCAAGAACATTATCCGCAACTCAGCCAGTTTTTTGATGATTTCAAGCCAGGATAGTCATCGCAAACGGAGTCGTCGGACGAAAAATATTGTTGTCCGAGACAATCTGGTTGAAGGCCTCTCTCCACGCGAATACGGAGGGAACGGTTTTATTTTTGAATTTGCGGGCTCAAATAAAAAAGGCCCTGCAGAGGGTGTTTGGATTGAAAACAATACGACGATATTTTCCGATGATAGCGGCAGGGCATGTATTATGGCGGGGGACTCAGGGACAATGGTCGATCAATGGGTTTTTCAAAACAACATTGTCGCAACGGGAAAGTATGGCCTGAAAGGCACTGGCACGAGTCAGGGAACCATGACGTTGGATACATTTTTCAATCAGTGGACCTTTCGTGGCAATCTCCTGATCGGTAAGGTGCGGCAGAAGGACTATCCTCCAGACAACACGTTTGTCCCGTCCGTGTCGGATGTGGACTTTTTTGATGTGGCGAAGGGCGATTATCGTCTCTCTGCGTTGAGTCGGTACCGTACGGTCGGTGTTGGTGGGCAAACGCCGGGTGTGGATATGGATGCTGTGTTGTCAGCTACCGATGGGGTGGTTGAAGGCAGACCACCACGATCCGATCAAAAAATGCCCCGATCAAAAGAATGACCCGATCAAAAGAATTCCTAAATAGAGGCTAACCTGAGGACCCAATCACGTGGAAACTATGATGCAGTGGATATTTTGGATCTCCGTGGGTGCCATCCTCTATACCTATCTGGGCTACCCTTGCCTGCTGCTGCTTAGTCAAGTATTTGTTCGTCGTCGGGCATCTCAACTGGACGACTCTTTCAGGCCGACCGTATCGATCGTTCTGGCTGCCTACAACGAAGAGAGTTGTATCCGCGAAAAACTTGAAAATTGTTTCGCCCTGGATTATCCGGAAGATCGCTTACAGATTCTTGTAGGTTCCGATGCATCGGAAGATGGTACCAACGCCATTGCCGCCGAATTCAGCGATCGGGGCGTTGCGCTTTTTGCCTATCAGACACGCAGCGGCAAAATGGCGGTGGTCAATCGTTTGGTGGGTGAAGCTACGGGCGAAATTTGTGTGTTTTCGGATATTTCCGAATTGTTTGATCGAGATGTTATTTTGAAGTTGGTACGGCACTTTGCAGATTCGCAGATCGGCGCGGTGACCGGTAATCATATCTACGATGCCGAACAATCGGGGATGGGCGTGGGCACACGGTTTTATTGGCGGTTCCAGAGGCTGCTGCAATCCATCGAGAGTCGGCTCTACAGCATCTGTATGTGTGATGGAACAATTTATGCAGCGCGTCGCGAGTGGTACGCGCCACCGATGGACAATACCATCAACGATGATGTGGCGGTGCCGCTGGGGATCATCCTCCAGGGAAAGCGGGTCATCTTCGAGGCGTCGGCCGTGGCTCGCGGAAAAGTATTGCAGCAGACCCGCCGCTTTTTCCGCCAAAAAATCCGGAGCCAGTCGGGAAAATATCAGAACTTTTTTCGGTTTCCCGGGATGCTTCTGCCGTGGCCACCGGCCCGTTTTTGGATCTACTTTTCCCACTCGGTCATGCCGGTCCTGGTCCCCTGGTTTCTGTTGCTTGCGCTTGCGGCAAACATTTTGCTTGCATGGCTCGTTGGTAGCCCACTGCTGCTGGGACTTCTGATTCTTCAGGGGATTTTTTATGCTCTCGCACTGTTCGGCCTGCTGGCCGATCGTTGCCGTTGGTACCTTCCCCTGACCGCAATTCCCTTCTACTTTGTAACGGCGAATATAGGCTCACTTTTCGGTTTTTTCACTTTTTTAGCCGGCGCGCAGTCGGCCGCCTGGCGTAAAGTAGAATAGATATTTCCTTTCAAAGATCTTTGTAGCGATTGAGTGGCCGTTGATGCATCCCGAAGAAAATTCCGAAGTCTTTATATTTTTCCATATTCCAAAGACGGGAGGAACGTCCGTCAATCACCTCCTGCGCGAGAACCTGAAATTGGGAAGGGGGTTTATCCAGCTCGATGATGCCGGAGAGCGAGATGACCGGAAAAATCATCGCTTGCCTTTTCCCGAACGTTCTCTGGAGGAGCGGATGGCTGTTCGCGCGATTGCAGGTCACGAGGTCAACATCAGAACGGAATTGTTATTTCCGAATAAGATTCCGCAGCGAATCACATTCTTTCGCAAGACCGCCGACCGAATCCTTTCGGCATTCAACTATGAAACGTCAGATGCCTCAGATGCAAAATGGGATGCAACGGTTTCTTTTGACACTTGGTATGCACAGCAGGAGCGGGATGTCATCACAAAATTCCTTGTGAAGCGACTGATTGCCAATCGCCTACAGAGAGCATGGGTTCAGGGCCAGCGATTGCTTCAATATTGGCTTCATCGCGGGGCCAGCTCTGCCATGTTCGATCAGGTGCAACGCGAACTGAAGAAGTTTTTCTTTGTCGGGTGCACCGAATATCTCAATCGCGATTTTCCATTTCTGGCTGCGAGGATGAATCTCCACGGTGAGATTGAGAAACGGAATGCAGCGGGGCGCAATTTTTCGAAGCGACTTGAATTGACACCTGAACTGGAGGCCCGGCTCGAGCGGGAAAATTCTTGGGATACCCGACTGTACCACTATTGGCACGATCGCCTGGAAGAAAGTGTGCAGCGGTTACAAACAAAGTAACCTGTCGATGATATTCCTATCGATGTTTGATGTTTTCAGAGTCACGCGCAAGGCGATTGTATGATGTCGGATCGATCCACCGCTGAGCCGGGCGCAGAGCGGCACCAATGCCTCTTTGTGGCCCACACCTTTCCCCCCATTGCAGCTGTGGGAATCTACCGCACCTTGCGCTTCATGGAAAACCTTCCCGATTTCGGTTGGGAGGGAATGGTGCTGAGCATGAAGGAGGAAGCGGTTGTAGGATACCCCATCGATCATTCGCTCTGCAGTCGCATTCCCGCGGGGGCGATCGTTGAGCGGGTTGGGGTCTGGCGGCTGCTCGACCGCGGTATCGAGTGGATCAAGCGAATCTGCCATCCGCGAAAAAACAATTCCGGGCAACCGCCAGCAGATGCCGAGGTGGCTGCCGGCGAGCAGCAGGAGGATTCCCCTCGCGGCTTTCTCTCGGGAGCCAAACGGAGACTCGTGAGTCTCCGGGAGATTGTGTTCTACACCCCGGACGATTGCGCGAATTGGATCGGGCCGGCCGTGATTGCCGGTTGCCGGATGGTCCGCCAGCATCGCCCGCAAGTGATTGTTTCCACGGGGCCACCCCACAGCGCGCATCTGGTCGGCCTGGGAATCTGTCTGCTCACCCGGACCCCACTGGTTCTCGATCTTCGGGATCCCTGGGCTTGCGACGAGTGGAGGCTCCGGGAGGATCCAAAGGTAAGAAACTGGTTACAAAAGAGAATGGAGTCCTTGTGTGTCCGCTTTGCCTCTCGCGTGGTACTCAATACAGAACGATTGAAGCGGGAGTTTGTCGTCGCATATCCAAAAAAACACGCCGATACATTTGTGACCATTCCCAATGGGGTCGACGATCGGAGTGCAGCGCCGATCCGGCAATATCTTCAGGAGGCCCGGGAAGGGCCGCCCGGCGAGGCACCCATCCTCTGTCATCCGGGAAGTATTTACAGACATCGGAGTCTGCTGCCGCTCATCGATGCGGTCGAGCAGCTCAAAGCATCGCAGGAGCGTGTCCTTCTGGAACAGATCGGCGGGGTCGATGATCCCCCCGATCTTGCCGCACGTCTGCTCAGGCGGAACCTTTTGGAAGTCAAGCTCTGGGGCCAGCAATCACACGAAACCACACTGCGGCGGATGGCGGCTGCCGATATCCTCATTGTCATCCAGCCTATTTCTACGCTTCAGGTGGCTGCCAAACTTTATGAAATGCTCCTTTTTCAAAAGCCGATTCTCGTACTCACCGGAGAAGGGGCGATTGCCGATTTTATCCGCGAGTACCGTGTCGGGATGCTGGCGGACCCGAACGACCCTGAACAAATCGCCCAGGTGATCCGCCAATTGCTGCAGATGTTGCGCAAGGGCAGTTCTACGGGCGATTGGGAGCGGGCCAGGGCGGACTACGATACGCATCATCTCACGGGCAAGCTGGCCGCAGTCCTCGATGGGGCGATTGCCCGGTCTCGCTAGCCGGCAGGGTGATTGAGCTAAGCCGCCTGAGCAGCCAAACGACCGGAGCGATTACTGGGAGAGCGATTTCTGGACCTTCACCGTGCGTACCGATTTGCTCTCCGGCTCATAGACGCGGATCTCGATCTGGATTCCCCGCAGCGGCACTTTAAAGGGCGGGTGGAGGCGGAGATCTTCTGCCGTGTCGATGATGCCGTCATCGTCATTATCAAAACCGACAATTCCAGCCTCGGTATTGAGTCCTGACCAGGAGTCGTAGGTAGCAACGCGCGACGTGTTGTCGACCAACTCAGCCGTAGGGTCATCTGCTGGCCGAGTAGTTCCCGAGCCGCTGTAAACGGATGTCGGGGTATTTGTGGGACCCTCACTAAGATAATTCAGGTCCACAAAAGCGCCCCGGCCGACTTCAGAAGGGTTTTCCACCAAACCATATCCCGGGTCGCCCGGCACAATCGGTACCGTCTCCTCAGGTGCATCGGGATCCTCACTCGGCGTGTACTCGGGTGGTGCGGTTAGGTCTTCTCCCGCTTCTCCCGTGGAGGGGTCGAGACACTCAATCCGCACTGCATCGGCCACCTGACTTTGCCACCCTTCCCCTGTTGCCTCTTCGAGCCGGACCTTCAACTCGCCATGCTCTACCTCCACCGTGCCGAGTTCTTCCCAGGTCCAGCCGTCGTCATCGGTAAATCCGGCCGGTGCATCGCTCTGGTCACACTCTTTGCTGGC
>JASMGX010000210.1 GCA_030751095.1 Pirellulales bacterium
TCTCCATCGGCGTTGATCTGCGCGGGCGCAATCTTTTGAGGCGATGGCTCTGTCGGCTCTTTCGCGGGGGAAATACCAACGCAAAGAGACAGCATGAGCCCGCTGCAATAAAAGAGAATGGAAAATTTCATGGAAAGGATTTCCAAAATGTGCATGCTCGCTGCGGCAGACCGGTAAATCGTATCCTACGGCTTTGCGTATCGTATTGTACACTTCAGCGTGGTAACCGCCCACATCAGACAGAGAAGAAGCATTCTGCCGGTTCACGCGGGCAGTTTGTCGACCCAGTGAACACCAATGAACCGGGTTAATGGTTTCGCCAGAATCCGGGCAAAAAAAGTACAAGGATGGCAAAGATTTCCAGGCGGCCGACCATCATTAGCCAGATAAACAAAACCTTTGCCTGTGGCGTGAAGTGGGTGTAGGTGTATTTTGGACCTACGGTGCCAAGGCCGGGTCCCACATTATTGAGTGTTGCCGCAACACTCGAAGCGCAGTCGATCAGTTTGTGATCCATATGCTCCGCTCCCGTGCCTCCACGGATCCACGTTTGGTCCGGCTCCGTAGTGATCAAAAACATCCAACTGAAAATAAAAATTACAAGAATGAGACCAAAGTACACCAGAATGTTCTTGCGGAGATTTTGATCTTCCACCGGCTGGCCACCCAACCTCAACGGCCGGACGACCGTAGGGTGATACGCTTTTTCGAGCTCCAGGCGGATAATGTTCAAAAACATGATATGTCGGATAACTTTTAGTCCACCCCCGGTACTTCCCGCACAGCCACCAACAAACATCAGCAACAGCAGCATGCCGCGGCCAAAGTTATTCCACGCGTCGAAATTTGCACCACTACTGAACCCTGTCGTTGTCATGATCGAGACAACTTGAAAGCTGCTGTGTCTTAAGCCAGAGGCAAAAGAGGGCCAAAAGTTGCTTCCCACGTAAAACAAGTCGTCCCGGTGGAGGTAGCCGAAAAACACGATCAGAAGTGTCAGAACAAATAGAGTTGCGATATAGGTTCGCCACTCCACATCTTTAATCAGCTTGAGAGGTTTTCCAATGGCAACAAAATACAAGAGTGTAAAATTTGTTCCCGCAATCACCATAAAGAGCATAATAAAGGATTCGGCCCAAAGCGCCCCGGTGACACCTACATTTGGCAATTGTGAAAAATGACCCACGCTATCGTTGTAGGTACTAAATCCCCCTGTTGCCATTGTGCCGAAAGCAGTGCAAAGAGAATCAAACCAGGAGAGTCCGAAGCACCCTAGAATAATGGACAGAGCAAAGGTCAATACAATGTAAATGGTCGCAAAAATCCAGGCCGTATGTTGCATCCGAGTTTGCGGCCCTTCCTTTGTAGGTCCCGGTATTTCACTGCGCATGAGTGTTTTTCCGGCAGATCCCTGACCCAAGATAGCCACAAACAAGACGATGATTCCCATGCCGCCGAGAAAATGGGTACTGCTCCGCCAGAAAAGGATCGATCGAGGCACAAGTGCGTGACCATCTTCCATTTGTACATCTGTCAACACGGTGGCACCGGTGGTGCTAAAACCGGATTGTGATTCGAAACAGGCATCCCATACCTGCATCACCCTTCCCGGTGACATTTCGGTACGGCTAAGCAGATAGGGCATTGCACCGAGTACCGTTGCGAGCATCCAACTGAGCCCAACGATGGCCATCGCTTCTTTGCGGAAAAGCTGCCCTTTGGCACGTTGCCCGAAATACCAAAGTAGACCACTTAGAAAAAGCGCGATCGCCATAGCCCCCAATAGGCCGAAAAAGCCGTCATATTCAAATTCGGCACTGCCCCCGATGGCTGAAAAGGCCCATGGCAGGCTGAAAACCATGGTCAGCGCTATCAGGAACGTAATACGACTGAGATGCTTGCAGAGCAGCGAAAAATTCATCGTTGAGTGTACGACCCTAAGGCGACTCTCCCCATTAAGAATTGGAGGAGAGTGAATTTGTGAAAACAACTCATGAAACCGACAATGTATTCATTCACCCTATTGTCCATTGGTATCGAACATGGCGACCGTTTCTTCAATAGCCGAATCATCGATAAGCGCAACAACAGTATCTTCAGGCTTGAGAATGTCATCGGCCCCCGGCACCCGCACGTAGTCCTCGTGGACGATGACAGCGATTAAGCATTGCTCGGGAAGCTGTAAATTTGCCAAAACATGTTCCGTGCAGGGTGCTCCCTCACGCACAAGAAGTTCTAGAACATTAAGACCCCCGGAGCCTAACGTGGTACGAGAAATAATGGGGCCACGGTAGAGGAGACTCAGTACCTGACGGGCCATCACCTCTCTGGGACTGACTGCCCGGTCAATTCCCAACTTGCCGACCACTTCTGCATAATCGGGCCGTTCGACCACCGCCATGATCGATTGCGCACCAATCTCTCGTGCCGTGACGCAGGCCATGATGTTGTCTTCGTCATCTGCCATGCATGCCACAAATACGTCAGCCCTGCCCACACGCTCTTCTTCAAGATTTGCACGCTGGGTTGCGTCTGTATGAACGACGGTGACAGACTTTAGATTTTCCGAAAGAAAATTGCATCGCTCGCGGTCAGCATCCAATAGCACAACGCCAAAACGGCCTCCCTCAAGGGATTGGGCCAAGTGGTAACCAGTCTCACCACCTCCGGCGATCACAACACCTAATTTGGATGGTGATCCTGCTTGAAATAATTCCTTGACATCATCAATTTCATCGCCATTACCGATCAGTGTTATTCGGTCGCCAGCATTCAGTACATCATCAGCAAGCGCCAGAGACGTACGCCCACCTCGCGTTATGGAAGCAATTCGGATGTCCGGGGGTAATCCCAAATCTTTGATTGCTTTACCAGCGGCCCTCGTTGTTTCGGATATTTCAATTTCGTCCACCTCTATTTCACCACGGGAAAAATGTTCCATGGCGACAGTTCCCGGGTGTCGAATATCGTACGCCAACTCCATGGCCGAAAGTTGTTCGAGGCTCAACAATCGGTCAATCTTGAAGTGGCTCTGGTAGGCAAACGTGCTGAAGTCGTTATAGATTGGTGCGTACACTCGAGCGACAGTTCGGGCGGCACCCATCGCTTTTGCCATGCTGGCGGCGATCAAATTGACTTCATCGTTGCCTGTGACAGCGAGGCATAGATCTGCACTTCCAGCTTCGGCCTGAAATAAAACACTGGACTGCGATGCAGATCCATGGATGCCACGAACATCAAGTCGTTCATTGATGGCATTGATGCGGTCTAAAGCATCATCCACAACAGTGACGTTGTGGCGGTTCTGACAGAGCAAATCCGCAATCGAGGTGCCAACAGTACCAGCACCCAAGATAACAATATTCATGAGTCGATGTTTTGATATGGAAAAATGAAATGGACCCGCTCGTGGGGTCTATCGGGCAGAGATAGTCTATTATCAGATGCCCGCTTCCAAAGAGCCTATTGCCTTTGTGTAAAACCACCCGGCATCAATACAATAATATGAGAAGCGTGCACCATTGTGATGCGTTTTAGGGCCCAAGAAAAGATCCCATTTTAGGGATTCTCGGCGGGTGGTGAAAAGGCAGAATCGCTTCTATTGTTTGAATTCTCGGTAAAAAATCGATCATCCAGGTTACGGCATCCCTCGGCAATGTAATAATCTACCAATTCGATGCGGAGTTCGCGAGATGTAATAACACCCGCTTCCCAACGAACAAAAAGATCGGCGTGTTGCCGACGACGGTTTAGCACGTCGTTGATCTGCTCTTTGCTATCCTTCCCGTCACGGAGTATATCGACAGCGTCAAGTTGAAATGCATCACGCACCTGCCGATAATGGCCACTCGCACCATATGCAAATTCGTCAAGAGTCTGTACTACCGCGCCGAGTTTAGCGGCGGCCACCAAATTCATATTTCGATTCACGCCCGCCGCGTTTGCAAGAACACCAGCCAGTAGCTGGTTGCCACGAGCCGCTTCTGCCATTTTAAGCCGCAATGTTTGGTGCCAGTCAAGCGAGGGGGTTAATTGCTGCTCTTGCATTTGGGTAGCAAAATGGTCGTACACGCCCTGTTCAATTTCCCGTCTGGGAGAATACATGGGCGGGCTGCGATGAACAATGGTCATCTGTGGCGAAAAGAAAGCCCCGGTTGGCGAAAGAAAATCGCGTTGCATCGAGACATCAAGTTGCGCCAAATTGAGAAGTGTTTTACCAGAGGCAGGATGTTCTGAAACAGGAAAAAACTCGCGTCGGGGCCTTCCTGTTTCTTGAGCACACAGCAAGAGTAGGCCCGCACAATAGCCATCGATGGTTTTTCCTTCAAGGTTTTGTCCTTTGAGTTGTTCCCTCATTTTTGGCCGGTGTTATCGCAAGCGTCGGGTTAGAAGCGGACGGAGTCGGAATCGGGGTCTCCAAACTTGTGGAGAGTCCACCGGCGAGCGGTAATTTCAGATCAT
>JASMGX010000211.1 GCA_030751095.1 Pirellulales bacterium
TCTTTAGCGTTTCCGGCTCCTTTTCTCCCTCGTGAATCACGGTAATCGAGATGGGAGTGTTGCGTTCGCCACGAATCAGCGAGGTTATCTCCGAAAGCGATTTTCCAGCAACCGCTTCTCCAGCAACAGAAACAATCTTGTCGTCAGTTCGCATCCCCGCATCGTATGCCGGATGAGGCACTCCAATCATCGTATTGACCACGAGGATCTCTCCGCTGCTGGAATCTTTTTCTACGCCCACCCCGATGCCGCTTAAGCGTTGGTCGAGTACCTGCAGAAACCGCTCGCTTTCCGATTGGGAAATAAATGTTGAGTAGGAATCGTGCGTTTGAGCCATGCCGCTCATCGCAGCGCTAAAAAGTGTGTCTCTGTCGATCGGTTTCAGACCCCGTTCGTGGATCGTGTCGAGGGCGAAGAGAAAAGAGCGACTGTAGGGATCACGGACTGTTTTGTAATAGCAGGCCGCGGAAATCAGAAAAACAACCCAAAGAATATGGATATTTAGCCGCGTCATGATTGTTTGCTCATCGCACCGGAGTGGGCCTGTTGAAAATATCTGCCACCCACACACTTAAAGGCTAGCAGGAATGTATCATTCTTACACCCGGTGGCGACGTATCCCGTATGCTGCTAGAGCGATCCATCCGGCAATTAGCAGCACGCCACCGGTCGGAGGAAGCAGCCAATAGAACTGTTGCCCGGTAATAGCCCCGATGGCGAGAGTGCCACAAAAGAGAACGATTCCCAAACCAAAGAGCCCCGCAGCGAGTGAAAGGTATTTGGAGCAAGCCTGTATCTGGGCAGCAGCGATAGCGAGCAATGCCACGGCATGGATCAGATCGTATTGGATCGCGATTCCCAAATTGTCGAGTCGGGTGGCGATCTCTCCGGATGGAAGCTCCAAAGCGAGGAGCGTTGACTTCAAGCCATGGGCACGGTACGCCCCTAAAGCCACACCGACAGCTCCAAAGAATGCAGCGAGGAAAACGGTTAGCCGTGCCATCTGATTTTCCGCAGTGGTCGGTTACGGAGCAAAGCCTCGCAGTTCCTCTTCTTCTTCTTGAATGATGATTCGGGGGGTTACCATTAACATCAAGCTCTCGGATTTCCGACCGACAGCGACATTCTTGAAGAGGCGACTGATATAAGGGATTTTGCTCAGAAGGGGCGTTCCCATTTCGTTGCGTTGTTCGTTAAGCCGCTTGACACCACCGAGCAAGACAGTTCCGCCGTCGGGAACACTCACGGTTGTCGTCACCGTCGTAAAGGCGAATGTTGGCAGTTGAATGGTGGTGCCTCGGGTAAAAGAACTCGCATTATTGGTGGCCGAGCTGGCAGTTCCCCCATCGGCAGTCTCTTCGTTGGAGTCCGTTCGGTCCTCAGTAGATGTTTTGCTTCCTTCAAAGGTAAACTCGTTGACATCTCGGATTTCACTAAAGAACGGGACGAGCGTCAGTCGCACGTAGCGGCGGTCAGGTGAAACGACGGCCTGAACAGAGAGAGTGGTTCCTTCAGCAAGGACAACGATGACTGGAGCTTGGGCCGCCGCAAAATCGCCGACAACCGGTGTCACGCTGGTCACGAACGGCTGTTGGATCTGGTCCGAGATAGTGGCTGCCTGACCGTTAAACAGGGTTACCTTTGGCGATTGAAGAATGTTGGTTCGTTTGTCCCCTTGTACGGCGCGAACAAAGAAATAGGCCTCAAGGTCGCTGAGGATCGCGACTCCGAGAGTCGTTGCAGCGGCCGGGTTGTACCCCGTCAGAGATCGGGGAGCGACAAGTGGAAACGTACCTTGACGGATCTGGATATCATTTTCGCCGTTGATCAGGTTCGAAATGGGGTTGTTTGCCGTTGCTCTTTGATCCGTTGGTAATCCGCCATTATCGAAGCCGAGGCCAATGGTGGTACTCCGACCATTGTCATTATTGGGTAGATTGGCGTCGGTAACATTACTGTCGATATTAAAGTCGAAATCTACGCCGATTTGTTCAAAGAAATCATCATTGAGGTTGATAAAACGAACTTCGATCGTAACTTGGAGGTCTTGCAGGCGGCGCAATTGGTCCAAGAGATCGGCAATTTTCTCGTGAACCTCCTGTGTCTGACTGATGACCAGACTCAGATTTGTTTCAAAAGGAGAAATCGCTCCCTCTCCCCCCATGTCATCCCAGGATTCGGGTTCGATTGTTGTTGTGATCAGTTCCATCAGGGAATCAAAATCGGCCTGCGATTGCCCACCGGAGTTGCCGGAATTTGAAAAACCACCACTCGATTGGGCAAGCGTGCTTTCAGAAATGGTGCCCGCTTCGGGGAGTCCCGGAACTGCGGAGTGGGTTGCCAGACTTACTTGGGGCGGTTCAAATCCATTGGCCCCCGCGAGGTTTTGATTGGTTCTCTGATAACCACGAGCTAAAGAGTCTGGCAGCCCCATTTGACTGTGTTGGGGGGCATTCGGAATCGGTAGAACAAGATCTGCAACATTATATGTCTTTGAATAGACGATGCGACCACGCAGTTGTTCGCTGGTAATTTTTAGGACTTCATTTTTGATAACGTAGTCGAGGTGGAGTGGCCCGAGGATGAGATTTAAGGCGCTGCGTAGTGAAATTTCCTGACTTAGATCAATGGTGACGAGTGTGGAGGGATGGACACCTTCCTCCGCAAGCCCTTGCGGATCGAGGTAAATATTGATGTCGGCAACCTTCTTCATGAAACCAACAACCTCGCTCAACGGGGCATCCTTAAATTTTAGGGATATCGGTGTGCTGAGCTTGTGGTTGATTTCAATTTCAGAGGGGTGTCTTTCTGGTTCCGCATCACCGGCAAATTTGCTCCGTCGCTCGCTCAACTTCTCCCAATCGCCATGATCGATGAACTGGATGGGGTTGCGATCATCGCCATAAGGAATGCTCGCAAATTCTACGGCATTGAGTGTGTTCCAGACGGCATCTTCTTTTTCTTCTCGAAGGCTTTGATTATTCATGACGCGACGATAGAAACGGATTTCCTCGAACATCTGCGTTACCACCGGCTCGTCGGGCGCCAGGGTTCTGGCCTCTTTTGCTTTCACCTCGGCTTCATAAAACCGCTGCTCGTTCCGAAGCTTATTGTATTCATCGACAAGGCCTGCCAGCCTCTGGTCAACTTCAACCCGGTAGTTGCGTTTACGTTTTAGGTCATCGAGAATTTGTTGATTCTGCTCGTTGAGTTCTATTTCTGCGCGATGTCGTTCGACATAGTTTTCTAATTCGCCGAGCATCCGATCGACGCGGCCGAACAATATTTTCTTATCGGAACTGCTGAGTGCAGATTCACCAATGGCTGCACGAACCTTCTGCATCGTTTTAATTGCGCCAATCGGATCTTCCTCGCGAATATCGAGTGCCTGGCGTGACTGTCGAGCGACTTCCGCCATGACCTGCTGCCGGAGGCGCTCTTGCGACTGGCCTGTCTCAAGAATCAGGCGGTCCTCCGGACCGGTCGATGTCGATGTTGCTATAGCATCGCTCGATCCGTCTGTGGCGGGTGCAGCGGTCCGGTCAGCTTTCTTTTCCGCCTTGTCAGTCTCAGATCGTGTGGAACGAGAATAGAGCTTAATGGGTGGCTCACGTTTGATCTCATTCGTTGCTTTTGCCGCTGGGGCCTGAGTCGCGATTTGCGGTTGGCCAGAAGCAATGGAAGGGTCGGCAGGTGCATTGGCCGGACCGGGAGAAACGGCAGGGGAAACCACTGGAGCAATAGATGGATCGTTCGGATCGGTTGGAGGTGAAAACCGAACATCTAAGTTTTCAGCCGCGTTGCCCGTTGCCTGACGGTTATAGCTCGGATCGCGAGCAGGATTGTATACCGCTCGGCTAGCTTGGGGGCTTTCTGGAGCACCGCCTGCTCTTTGAACGTTTGCTTCACTATTGGAAGGGGGAGCCTTCGCCGGGTCCGTAGAAAAGTTTTTGGCAGTGGGCAAACCCTCTGCGGTTGTATTTGGCAGTGGACGTGGTTTGGCCCCATTCGCGGCCTGGAGAGTTTTGTCTTTAGCGAGCTTGATATCTGCAGCGAGATGCGCCGGACTGTCTTCTCCCGGAGCAAACGATACCGATAAGGACTCCGCCCTCTGATGGTGAAAGATTGCAGCTTCGAGGTTTCCTCCGTTCAGCGCTGTTCGACCCTGACGGACATGCTCGGCTGCCTGCAACTTTTTTCCATCCATCAGTCGCTTGACACTCTGGGAGGCTTCCTTGAACGGATCGTCCTTTGGCTGACGTTTGAAAAAATCAAATTGCCCGACATACCCACTGGAGAGTGTCCACTGGACGGATTGAGAGACCGGTCCCGCAAACGTGGACGATGAAATTCCCGTCGTGATGCCCATGCATAGGATCGCAACAGTTCGGAAAGTCATTTTCAAAACCAATACTCCTTCGCGTTACTGCTTCAGCTGTGCA
>JASMGX010000212.1 GCA_030751095.1 Pirellulales bacterium
ATGCCTTCCCGCCATTTTATCGCCGGTAGATATGCACCGTTTTGTGGCGATATACACCTTTACCATTTCCAACACCCCGCTGCGAAGTTCATCACCGCGCTTCATTGAATTTAACTGCCGATCGCGGGCATCGATTGCCTCTTCAATAAGGGGCTTTTGAGCCTTGAAAATTTTCTGCACGTCATCAATCTTCTGTTGGCTGCGGAGATTGAGCCAGGCAATATCGAAGCGGGATGCAATTTCAGCCAGGAATTTTGGGTCCTGATCGTCGGAAAGAGGAGTGCCGTCTTGATCGGTCAGTGGGCGCCCGACAACCTCCTGCATTTCTTGAACCATAGAAATGAATACTTCAGCAATTTGGGAATTGCCAGCAGCTTCGACTTCCTTAAGTTCCTTTTCAAATCGTTTGCGATCGTCTTCAGCAAGGCTCATCCGTCGGGAGAACCTCTGGGTATCAATGACAATACCCTCAATGCCGGAAGGTACGTCGAGTGAATCGTTTTTGACGTCTTCGCCTGCTCTCCCAAAAATGGCATGCAGCAGTTTTTCTTCTGGAGTCAACTCGCTTTTTGATTTTGGCGAAACCTTGCCGACGAGAACGTCACCGGGAGTGACGTAGGTGCCAATCTGGACAATGCCATTCTCGTCAAGATTTCGTAATGCTTTTTCACTGACATTGGGGATGTCACGAGTAAATTCTTCTCTTCCCAACTTGGTTTCACGAATTTCAATATCGAATTCTTCAATATGAATTGAAGTGTAAGAGTCGTCTTTTACTAACTCTTCGCTGATAATAATGGCATCTTCAAAATTGTAGCCATCAAAAGCCATGAACGCGACCAAAACATTGCGGCCGAGGGCCAGTTCTCCATTTCTGGTGGCGGCACCATCGGCGATGACTTGTCCTTTTTCTACTTTCTGGCCAGTAGCAACAATCGGTTTTTGATTTTGGCAAGTTCGTTCATTAAGCCCCACAAATTTACGTAGGGGATAGGAATCATTCCCAATCTCAATACGATTTGCATCGACAAAGCCAACCGCACCGGCACGTTGTGCACGAATCACCATGCTGGAATTTTCAGCGACACTAAGCTCCATGCCCGTTGCTACGATCGGTGGTTCAGTTACTAGTAACGGCACCGCCTGCCGCTGCATGTTGGAACCCATGAGTGCTCGGTTAGCATCGTCATGTTCCAGGAAAGGTATCAAGCCAGCAGAAACTCCCACCATTTGGCTCGGTGCCACATCGATATATTCAATTTCATCGGCCGAAACCAATTCAAAATCTCCAAGATGCCTAGCGACAAGATTAGTTGCCTCAAGCTTGCCGTCTTTCGTTATGGCATCGGCGGGTGCCACATACGCCTCGGCCTCTTCATCCGCACGCAACCAGACGACCTCATCGGTCAGCGCGCCGTTTTTGATGCGACGGTAAGGCGTAACTAAAAATCCGTATTCATCGACTGTCGAATACATGGCGAGCGATGAGATGAGTCCAATGTTTGTGCCTTCTGGTGTCTCAATCGGACAGATGCGCCCATAGTGCGAAATGTGAACGTCACGCACCTCAAACCCAGCCCGTTTTCTATTCAAGCCGCCCGGTCCCAATGCAGAGAGTCGTCGCTCGTGAGTTAACATGGAGAGGGGATTTGTCTGATCGACAACCTGTGATAGCTCACCACGACCAAAGAAATATTCGATTGCCGCCGAAATACTCTTCGGGTTGATCAAACTGCGGGGCGTCATGTCTTCCTGGTCTTTAAGGCTCATTCGCTCCTGAACAGTCCGTCGTAATTTGAGAAATCCTTTGCGCATTTCATCGCCGGCCAATTCGTCGATTGTCCTTAAGCGACGATTTCCCAAATGGTCAATGTCGTCAATTTGTACAGCAGGATCATTACCCACAAGGCGAATCAGATAACGGATAGATGCGAGCAAATCGTCGGGCCTTAATGTCATCTCATTTTCTGAGACATTGAGCCCAAGTTTGCGATTGATGCGGAAACGCCCCACTTTGCCGAGTCGATAACGGTTTGTATCGAAAAACTTTTCTGTAAAAAGAAGCTTGGCTTTTTCTAGCTGCGGTGGATTGCCGGGGCGCAATCGTTGGTAAATTCGCAGCAGCGCTTCTTCATGACTGGAAGTGGTGTCCTCCGCCAGACTGTTGAAAATCAGCGGCGTCTTTGGTTCCGGCATGACTTCAACGGTGCCCACCCCCGAACCGCATATTGTCTCGGCATGTACTTTGGAGATTTTGTGGCCTGACTCGACAATGATTTCACCAGCCCGATCGCTCTTGGCAGGAAAAACGATATCATCGACCGCAATCTTTCCGTCGATTTTTCCGACACTACGGCCATCAATAATGTTCTCTTTTTTTGTCTTATAGAAACTCTTGATGATGTCCCGATTGAGGCTGTACTTTGGAGACATGGCCCGAAGTAGTGTTAGTGCAGAGAATTTTCCGCTTTGGTCGATACGGACAGTCATGCTGTCCTTTTTGTTCACATTGATTTCAATCCAACTGCCACGTTCAGGAATGATGCGGCAGCTATGAAGCATCCGATCGGTTGTGTCCGCCTCGCAAACAAAGTCCACACCTGGTGAGCGATGAAGTTGGCTGACCACGACCCGCTCAGCACCGTTAATAATAAACTCGCCACCACCTAGCATGATCGGCATGTCACCAAGATAGACTTCCTCCTCGACCGGTTCTTCTTTGGTCAAGCGAAGCCAGACGCGAAATGGTCGGCCATAGGTCAGTCGCAGTTGTCGGCACTCATCCGGTTCGTATCTAGGTTTGCCCAAGTCATATCGCAGATATTCCAGTCGCAAAGTTTTGTCATAACTTTCAATGGGAAAGATTTCCTGGAGTACGGACTCGAGACCCTCATGTTTGCGACGTTCATCAGCGACGCCGTACTGCAAAAAACGCGCATAGCTCGCGGTCTGAATATCGGTAAGGCTGGGGAGAGGGTACCGATCTTCACGAGTCCCAAAATGCCGACTATTTTCTGGGGTTAAGCGTCTGTTTGCCGAGGTAGCCATAGGCGACGAACTCCTAGCGGTAATACATATACTGTGTTGGTATTGGTAGCAGGCGAGGCAACATCAGAACATTTGCCAACAGCGACAACATCCCCGCACACACCGAGTGGCTTGAAGGACATTTACACTCATCTGACGAACAGTTCATAAGCGTTTTTGCCAAAGTGGTTAGAAGCAAATCCGAGCCAATAGGTGCCGATCACAAAATCATCCGGTGGTGTCCGAATGCCATATTTGATTGAACGACTTATTTGATTGAACGACTTATTTGATTGAACGACTTATTTGATTGAAACCGTGGCACCCGCTCCTTCCAGTTTGGCTTTGGCGGCCTCTGCATCCTCTTGGGAAACGCTCTCCTTGACCTTACTAGGAACTCCTTCAACGAGTTCTTTGGCTTCTTTAAGGCCTAAACTGGTCAACGCCCGCACTTCCTTAATGACACTGATTTTTTTCTCACCAAAAGACTCTAATACAACATCAAACTCTGTCTGTACTTCTTCCGCACCACCACCCCCACCGGCATCTGCTGGGCCTGCCATCATTACGGCACCACCACCGGCAGCAGGTTTGATCCCATGAACCTCTTCGAGGTAATCACTCAATTCCTTTGCCTCTTTCAGTGACAAGTCGATGATTTTATCGCCCAACTCTTTGGCTGCATCACTAAATTCCACCGTGGCTGTTGCTTCTTCAGACATCTCGCATCTCTCCCTTTCTTAATAGTTCGCGGACCCTGCATCTATTCCGCGTCAATGGTTATTGTCAATGGTTATTGAATCACGCGATGGACTCACTGTTAGAAATTATTTGAATTGAATTTAAGTCGATGTACCCTCTCCCTCAGCGTGCTGCTCAATTTGGCTGGCCAAGAGGCCACCCGTAGCGGTCAGTTGTGAAGTGAGATTTGCCCCTGGTGCAAGAATCTGCCCAATGAGAATACTTAGTTGCTCTGTGCGACTCGGCCACTTACTTACCTCGTGGACTTGCTCAGAGGTAAGTGCCGCTTGATCCATGACACCACCCCGCGGAGAAAATCCTTCATAGTCGGCTTCTTTTCCAAGTCGCACGATTTCCTTGGCGAGAGACACTAGATCTTCACTGCCCCAGGCGATGGCGATAGGCCCATCAAGGCCTTCAAAGGCACAAGCTAAAGGGGTCCCTTCCGTGGCCCGTCGAACAAGGCTGTTCTTGACAACGATCAGTTGGATGTCCTTGGCTCGCAGTTCGCGACGTAAGGTCATGGTTTTGTTTGCATCAATCCCGATGAC
>JASMGX010000213.1 GCA_030751095.1 Pirellulales bacterium
CACCGTCTCCCGCACCGCCAATTCCACGATCTTGCCACTGCGGGTCCTGGGAATGTCCGGCACAGCAAGAATTTTTGCCGGGACATGCCGCGGGCTTGCCCCCTCGCGGATTTGTTTGGAGATTCGCATTTGCAACGATTCATCGAGAACGACACCCTTGCGAAGAATGACAAAGAGCACGATCCGTACATCGCCCCGCCACCTTTGGCCAATTGCAACACTCTCTAGGACCTCGTCAAGCATGTTTGCCTGGGCATAAATTTCTGCCGTACCAATCCGCACCCCACCCGGATTGAGCACCGCATCACTGCGGCCGTAGATCACCAAACCCCCGTCCACAGTCAGTAGTGCGAAATCTCCATGACACCAGACGTTTTCAAACCGTTCAAAATAGGCGGCCCGGTATTTGGCATCGTCTGCATCCTGCCAGAAGCCAAGAGGCATCGAAGGAAAAGAACGGGTGCAGACGAGCTCGCCCTTTTTTTTCACAACCGGATTGCCGCCCGCGTCAAAAATATCGACCGCCATCCCCAATCCTCGGCACTGCAGCTCACCGCGCCGTACGGGCAAATTCGGGTTGCCCAGGGCAAAACAGGAGATGATATCGGTGCCCCCGGAGATTGAGGAGAGACAAACGTCCGATTTGATATCCCGATAGACATAATCAAAACTCTCCTCTGCCAGCGACGAGCCGGTCGAGAGGATCGTGCGGAGTGATTCGAGCCGGTATTTTTCACCCGGCTTGCATCCCGTCTTTTCGAGCGCCGCAAGATAACTGGCGCTTGTTCCAAAGACATGGAGGCCCAAGCCATCGGCCATTTTCCACAATTGGTCCACGCTCGGTGCCATTGGGGCCCCATCATAGAGTACGATCGTGGCATCACTTGCAAGTCCACTTACCAGCCAGTTCCACATCATCCAGCCGCAGGTGGTGAAGTAAAAGAACCGCTCACCCTTCCGCAGGTCGGTATGCAGCACATGCTCTTTGAGGTGCTGTAGCAGCGTTCCCCCCGCACCATGCACGATGCATTTCGGTTTACCGGTCGTCCCCGAGGAGTAAAGGATAGCGAGCGGATGGTCGAATGGCAGTTGCGCAAACGTTAAGGCGTAATCAGCCGTACCGACGTTGCCCCATAGCCGTGTGCCGGACATTTTAGAGTCGGCATCTCCATGACTCGGTACCACCAGCAGATGCTTTAAGGCCCGAATGTTGTCTTTCAGAGAGCGGATCTTCGGTAACAGGTCAAATTGTTTTCCGCCGTAGGCATACCTGTCGAGGGCAACAAGTACTACGGGCTCAATCTGTCCAAAACGCTCCAGCACCGCACCGAGTCCGAAATCGGGAGAGCAGGATGAGAAGGTGGCTCCGATCGATGCCGCAGCAAGCATCGCAATGACCGTCTCGGGCAGATTCGGCATCAGCGCCGCCACGCGGTCGCCCTGTTGTACGCCAATCTCGCAGAGCCAACTCGCGATCCTGGCCACTTCGGCCCGAAGTTCCCCAAAGGTGATTTGCTCTGTTATTCCCGCCTCATTGTGAGAGAGGATCGCTACGAGCGCGTCCTCGCCCTGCAAGAGATTTTCGGCATAGTTGAGACGCACACCAGAAAACCAGCTAGAACCGGGCATCCGGCTTCCGCCAGTAAGTACCGATTCCCACCGTTGGCTCGCTCGCACACCACAAAACTCCCAAACGGCGACCCAAAACTTTTCACGCTCATCGACCGACCACTGCCAAAGGGTCCGATAATCGGGAATGGGGACGGATTCGCGCTGCTCGATGAACCGCATGAACGCCGACATGCGGCTCGCCTCAAGGCGTGCCGCATCTGGTTTCCAGAGCACCTCGCTCATGATGTCGTTCGGGCGGGCAGGAGCTTGCCGGTAACGTCACCAAAACCGACCCGATAGCCGTTCCCTTCACACCATGCGGTCATCGTCACGCGGTCGCCGTCTGAGAGAAAAATCCGCTGCTCGCCCCCGGGCAACTCCAGCGGCTCCGCTCCCCGCCAGGAAAGCTCGAGCATCGAGCCACGAGATTCCTTTTCCGGGCCACTGATGGTACCCGAGGCCAAAAGATCCCCCGGCCGCACATTACAACCGGCCACCGTATGGTGGGCAAGTTGCTGGTGGATGCTCCAGTAAAGGTGTTGGAAGTTAGACCGTGTGATCTCGACTGCTGTGTTGGTAGATTCCGGAGTCAAGTAAACACCCAGTTCGATATCGTAGCTATGGTCTGCATCCCACCGAAGATAGGGCAGTACCTCAGGATCTTGCGCTGGCAGAGGACGTCGAAATTCTTTCAGAGCATCGGTCGTAACCACCCAGGGCGAGATTGAGGTGGCAAAACTTTTTGCCAGGAAGGGGCCGAGTGGCACATACTCCCATTTCTGGATGTCGCGGGCGCTCCAGTCGTTGACCAGTACCATCCCGAAAATGTGATCAGCGGCACGATCGATCGGAATCGGTTGGCCGAGTATCGATTCGGTGCCGACAAAAAATCCCATCTCAAGTTCAAAATCGATAGCCCGACTCGGTCCAAACTGACCGGCACCGAGTTGGCCGGTCGGTCGCTGAATGTCGGTGCCACTGACAACGAGCGAGCTGGCCCGACCATGGTAGGCGACCGGCAGATGCAGCCAGTTTTCCTGCAGGGCGTTGTCCGCTCCACGGAGCATGGTTCCAACGTTTGTGGCATGGTCTCGAGACGAATAAAAATCGGTATAGTCGGGTACGGCGAGGGGCAACAGCATCTCGCACTGGTCCATCGGCAGCAGAACTTGTTGGCGCAGTGGTTCGTTGTCGCGAAGTTCTCTAGAGTCTGCACGCAACAAATCCGTCAAGCGCGAGCGGACTTGCGTCCAGGCGGGCCTCGATAACTGCAAAAAAGCATTGAGTTGCTCGCGGTCAAACACCTTTTGTTCTGCGCCAAAATCTGTGAGAAGGCCCCGCCGCTCCAATTCCGCTAGATCCAGGATATAGTCTCCGATCGCCACGCCGATTCGCGGTGCAGGATCGTGCGGGGGACGAAAGACGCCATAGGGCAGGTTCTGGATCGGAAAATGGTTTTCCGGGTCGACCTTGATGAAACTTTCAAGCGGCCGGTCTTGTTGTTGATTCATTCAAGCTCTCTTCCCGATTTCTCAGGGCTTGGATTGTAGATGTTAGAGCCGCGACTTCTCATTGGGACAGTGTTTCCATCCACCCCCCCGCCGCTAAGTCTGCCAGCGGTTCGGTGAAACTGCAACTCCCGAAGGATAAAAATCGGTTTCGTCCCGCCTCGATTTGCGCAATATCGGCACCCATCTCTTGCCAGAGAAGCTGCGTGTCGCTCATCGAAAAGTGGCTCGCTTCACGATCAGCCAATATGTTTGTAACAGTTTCTGGTTGTATCTGGCCACCATGCAGCAATACGACACTGGTGAGCAGGTTGAGAAATCCCTGCATGGTCACACCAAGTTCCTTGCAATCGTGTGGCAGGGCGTGATGCAACCCTGCCGTGGCCTTCCAGGGTATTTGCAGCGATTCACAGAGTCCGATGGTCTCAGCCAGTTCCACCTGCGAAGGAAAAGCTTCCCCAGAGATGCCACCGGTTCGCAGTTTGTATCCCACCATGCGGTTTGCTGCGCTAAATCGGCCGAGAATTTCGGCGAGCCTCGAGCGGGCGCTCGTGCGGCCCGCTTCAATGAAGACACGGGTATTTCCAAATCCAGTGCCAGTCAACTCATCGAGGAGCTTGCCGATGAGATGCTCAAGGGCCACCTCATCGGCAGGACAATCCTCCGGTAGGGCAATTTCTAAAGCAGCCACACTCGAGCCGGCAATAGGATGTTCCGCAAAGTTTGCAGCCCCCTGGAGATCGTCGTGAAGCGCTGCGGGCCATTGCGATATTTCCCGGCCTCGACCGGCAAGGACAGAAAATGTCCAGGGGCCGCCCGTCGCAAGCGGTTCTTTGAAATCGGCAAGCTCGATAAGTTGATTGGCATGCAAGATGAAATGCCGTAGCATCCAGGCCTGCTCCCCGGAGTGGTATTTTGCAAAATTGCCAATTGCCTCAGAGAGCGATAAACGCGCGGGCGGAAAGAGCCCCGCGTAGTCAATGACCTCCTGAAGGAGCGCTCGGAGTGCAACGGTCATGTTTCCAGCCAACTACGCCCGTAGAATTCATCTTCATAGGCCAATGCGGTCTCGGCAACCTGTAGCGGATAAAAGGTATCGACCATCACGGCCAATTCTTCAATGCGCGAAGCACCAATGGAATCTTCCGTCCGCCCTGGTTGGGGTCCGTGGGGGAGTCCCGCAGGGTGTAATGT
>JASMGX010000214.1:0-2200 GCA_030751095.1 Pirellulales bacterium
ATTCCGATCCTATCACCGGACACTCTGGACGATTACCGGCCAGACTTTGTTCTCATTCTTCCGTGGAATATCTCCTCGGAAATTCGTGAAAAACTTTCCGCCCTGAGAAAGGCGGGGACGCAATTTGTCACACCGATTCCTCGCTTGGATATTCAATGAACTCAAGAATCTATTACACGAAGCCCTCGGTTACCGACTTGGAAGTACGCTATGCGACGGACGCCGCAACTGATGGCTGGGGTGAGAACTGCTACGCATATATCGATCGGTTCGAGAAAGAATTTGCGAGCCATCTTGGCGTGCGGCATGCAATTTCCACATCCAGCTGCACCGGCGCGTTACATATGGGCATGGCAGCGCTCGGAATCGGCCGAGGGGACGAGGTCATTCTCGCCGATTCCAATTGGATCGCTACGGCAGCCCCAATTTTTCACTTGGGCGCCCAACCGGTATTTGTCGACATTCTTTCCGAATCGTGGTGCCTTGATCCGCATCTTGTCGAGAAAGCGATCACTCCTCGTACGAAAGCAATCGTGGCAGTTCATCTCTACGGAAACTTGTGCGAGATGGATGAACTCCTTTCCATAGGTGCGAAGCATGGCGTCCCGGTCATAGAAGACGCCGCTGAAGCCATCGGATCAATTTATCGAGGTCGCCGAGCCGGATCGATGGGCAACTTCGGCACGTTCTCATTTCACGGTACCAAGACTATAACCACCGGCGAAGGGGGGATGTTCGTAACTAACGATCCTGAGCTTTACGACCGCATGCTGACGCTGAGCAACCACGGGCGAGATCGGAACGAAGCCAAGCAATTCTGGCCGGAGAAGATCGGCTTCAAGTATAAGATGTCCAATATTCAGGCCGCGGTTGGGTGTGCTCAGCTAGAGCGTGTTGATCATTTGGTCAATCGGAAACGCGAAATCTTTCAGTACTACCGAGATCAAGTGTCCGAAATTCCAGGGGGGCTAACGAATCCTGAGCCCGAAGGGACAAGAATTGGCGCATGGATGCCGTCTGCTGTTTTTCCAGACGAGAGCGGCATCACCCGCGAGCGGCTCCTGGCGGCTTTTCACGCTGACAATATCGACGCCCGAGTGTTTTTTTGGCCGCTCAGCTCTCTTCCGTTCTTCAAGGCGAAACCCGAAAACATCTTTGCATACGGCATACCTGGCAGAGCTATCAACTTGCCTTCCTATCATGATATGACGGTCGAGGACCTTGGGCGCGTCGCTTCATGCCTGCGTAAAGTGTATTCAAGCGTACGGGGCAGCGCGTGAAGTTACTGTTGCTCGGCAAGGGGGCGGTCGGTCTTGCTATTACGCAATATCTGCTGACGGAGTACCCGGATGATCTAGCGTTAGTCGTCACTACAGACCGGGATGCGATCTTCAGAGCAGCTCAGGAGGCAGGCGTCCCGGCGCGTGTTTACGAATCAGACAAGTCCTTATTGGCTAATATTCCGAGCGGTCTGGATCTTGGTGTTCTGGCTTGGTGGCCCAAGATTCTGAAAAAGCCTTTGATTGATGTGCCGAAGAACGGGTTCGTCAATACGCACCCAAGTCTGCTGCCTTACAATCGGGGTAAGCACTACAATTTTTGGGCAATTGTCGAGAGGAATCCCTTTGGTGTCAGTTTGCATCGTGTGAATTCCGGTATAGACACGGGCGAAGTGATTGCTCAAAAAGAGATTGACTATGACTGGACTGATAGCGGGGAGACTCTTTATGAGAAAGCGCAAGAAAAAATGGTTGCGTTGTTTAGGCAGACATACCCAGCGCTCCGGACCGGAGTTTTTGAATCGCGGCCGCAGGTTTCAGGAGAGGGTTCTTTTCACGCGGCTTCCGAACTCGACGCTGCGAGCTGCATAGAACTAGACAGCGAATATACGGCCCGCAGCCTTCTTGATCGTCTGCGAGCCCGAACTTTCGAGGGACATCCGGGGTGCTGGTTTGAAGATGGAGGAACGCGATACGAGATTTCTGTCCGCATTAGAAAGGTCGAAAATGAGTGAGCGGCAGACGTTCGAGTTCGACTGTAGCGAGGAAATCAAGGCTCAGGGGGAGCACTCGGGTGTCCAGGAGCTGAGCAGTGACTGGATACGGGTGGTCAACCCACTGAAGTACTCCTACCACTTCAAATGGCAGGGGCGTCCGATTATTCAGTATCCACAAGACATCGTGGCCATGCAGGAGTTGAT
>JASMGX010000214.1:2210-4292 GCA_030751095.1 Pirellulales bacterium
TACTCCTACCACTTCAAATGGCAGGGGCGTCCGATTATTCAGTATCCACAAGACATCGTGGCCATGCAGGAGTTGATCTGGTTGGTCCGGCCTAACCTGATTATCGAAACGGGGATTGCCCACGGGGGGTCGCTGATTTTCAGCGCCTCGATGCTGGCCCTGCTCGATATCGGTGACGCGATCGAAAGCGGGTGTAACTTTGATCCCCGTGTTTCAGAGCGGAAAGTTTTGGGGATCGACGTGGATATTAGGAAGCATAACCGGGAGGCGATCGAAGCCCACCCCATGTCGTCGCGAATTGAGATGATCGAGGGATCGAGCATTGAGCCGGAGACGGTCGATCAAGTCTACGAGGTTGCAAAGAACTACTCTCGCATCCTGGTTTGCCTGGATAGCAACCACACTCATGACCATGCGCTGGCGGAGCTCGAAGCCTATGCGCCGCTTACGAGTCGAGAAAGTTATTGCGTGGTGTTTGATACCATCATCGAAGATCTGCCGAAGGAGATGTTTCCCGATCGGCCGTGGGGGCCTGGGGACAATCCGAAAACTGCGGTCTGGGAGTATCTCAAGTCACATCCCGAGTTCGAGATCGACAAGAGTATTCCAGACAAGTTGCTGATCACCGTGGCACCGGATGGTTTCTTGATGCGCACGGGTGGTTGAAAGGCGGCATCTGCCCGTCAAGAGGGATCGCCAGGATCCCCCACCGGCTCTCCGAGCATTAGCGAGAGGTACCGGTCTCCCGAGGCCTTGGAGGAGTATTGTCGGGCGCGTGCGATGAGCAGGTCGCTGCTTGTTGGCTTGTCGAGCGCCTGGATCATCGCTTCGGAGAGCGCATGAGAGTCGTTCACAGGTACCAGGGGGCCATAGCGGCCTCCCGCCAGAATTTCAGCTGGACCGTTCGGGCAATCGGTACTCACCACAGGGCATCCGCAGCCCATGGCTTCGACCAAGACCATGCCGAAACCTTCCCAGGTCGAGGACAGTGCGAAGAGCGCTGCACGACGCATGAAGGCCGGGCTGTTGGGGACGAAGCCGTGGAGATCGACCTCGGGCCCGACCCCGAGGGAGCGTGCCAGAGCCTGGAGTTCCTTGCGAAGAGGGCCTCTTCCGAGGATCAGGAGACGTGCGCGGCGGTGGGACCGCAGCTTTGCGAACGCGCGTATCAGATTCGAGAAATCCTTCTGAGGCTGGAGTCTGCCAACACCGAGGATGACGGGGGGCTCTCCTTTCTTGAACCAAGGGTGATCGATGGCTTGCTGCTGCTGTGCGGCAAGCTCGGGGGTGATGGCGGGATTGTAGGTGACCTGGATGGACCCTCGTGGCAGCCCGGTGGTGCGGGCGAGGTCGTCGGCCACTCCGCAAGAGACCGCTCCTACGCCATGAGCCAGTGGATAGAAGTGGGCCACAGATTCGGGTAGAGACTTCATGCGGCGCTGGGTTTCCCGGTCGACGCGAACGGAGAGCGGATTGTGCTCACTGACGGCACGGCGGGTCGTGCCTCCAGTTAGGCGATTGGCGAAAACCGCGGCAAGGTTTCCAGAATTGAGAGCCGAGAGCATGGCGTCCGGCCTCTCTGTTTTCAGGTACCGCGAAAGTGCCGGGATGCTCCCGAATATAAAGGGCAGGTTGTAGAGCATTGACGGACTTCGGATCAGTTTGGCCGTATCTCGCGGTCGAGCGAGGAGCCCGGGAAGAGCAGTGAGCGATGTGCGGGTCTGTAGATCGACGACTCGAACCTCGGAGGGAATCTCATTGAGAAGAGGTCCGCGTGCGCGGGCCAGGACCAGGTCTACTCGGTGGCCACGTCTCGAAAATTCCTTTGCGAGGTTCAACATGACCCGCTCGCCACCGCCGCCTGCCATCGACTTGATAAATAGAGCCAGGTGCCGGAGACGGTTTGTCACCGGGGGAGGGCTCTTGCGTTGGGTGAAGCATCGAGGAATCGGTCAAAGAGTTCGGCGTTGACGAACCGCCACTTCTTCTCGAAAAAGGCACGCTGCATCCAGTGACCAAGAAAATACAACTCTACGAAGGGAAGGTACGGCCGGAAATCGGGAACGCCGGGTCGGTTCAGAT
>JASMGX010000215.1 GCA_030751095.1 Pirellulales bacterium
ATGGCCGTGAGAGACAAACCAAGTTGGGGTGCCCATAAAAGACCAGGGTTGCGCACCTAGATCAAATCCAATTTTTAATTCTGGAAAACGCCAGTATGTTTGAACTGCAGCGCGCGAGTAGCCCTCAATGGTCAGGTTATTATGTTTGAGTGTTTTGACGGGAAGGTTGTCGATCATCGCCCGACGAGTCCTTGATTGGTGAAGATGTTCCGCACAGTGTAGAGTGGCAAGCTCACGGTAAACAAGGGGATGTCCAAGCAATTGCCAATTGTCCGAAACAAAACAACGGTAGGAGAAATCCGAACGAAAGTGCCACCAATGAAGTGATGCTACTGATCTGATGTGGCATCGGGTTGCGAGTGCTCATACGCGTCTACAGGCTTGAAATCGAGATCGTGGTTCAAGTTCTTACTAGGCAGCAGCCACATCTCACCAAATAGTTCATCCTGATTACATTGAACACCATAATGCCGGATTAATTCCAGCACAGACAAAAAGATGCCGATCATTTTTGATTTATGCATGTCAGCAAGAAATAAATCAGAGAGTTTCAGTCGGCCGTGCTTTTTAATAGCACTGTGTATTTGTTCCATATAGACATGAATGGGGGTATCGTCGTAGACGATATTCGAAGGCTGCTGTGCGGCGGTATCTCGTAAAATACGGCTGAAAGCGCTTACCAGATCCCATAGTTCAACCTCATGAATTGGCTCAGAAGCATAATCGCGAACACGAGGAGGCAAATCGACTGACTGACGGGCGAATTTTTGTTGCCATTCCCGGCTTTGTTCCTCTAAAAGACTGGCTGCATCACGAAATTTTTTGTAGTCCAGCAACTGACGCACTAAATCTTTTCGTGGGTCTTCTAATTCCCCCTGTTCTTCATCGCTATTTGGCAAAACAATCCGAGACTTAATTTCGATAAGCGTGCTGGCCATTTCAAGAAAATCGCCGACTTTGTTGACATCAATTTGCTCTAATACCTCGAGATGGATGAGAAATTGGTCGGTAATCGTCGCGATGGGAATATCAACAATTTCAACTTCATGCTTACGTACAAGGTAGAGCAGTAAGTCCAAGGGTCCGCGAAAAATATCCAAATTGACACTAAAAACCATCGCTACGGCACCTAACGTATTGAGGATGATCCGAGGCCGGGAAAATAATTTTCCCAGCGGCTGAAAACCAGTTTAGCAACCGAGTGGGAATGCGAATATACCTATAGGCGCGAGCCCGGGGCGTTTTTCTACAGGCCCACCAATTGCTTTTCTCCTCATCGACCACCTCAAAGCCCCAACTTGAAATAGTTCGTTTGATAGCTAGCCACTGTTTTTGTTACCGGCTGTTGTTTCGTATAATTGAGGGTTGCATTATCGCCCTAAAGAGGTCCATTACAAAATGTTCCGCGATTTAATTGCTAGGAGATAGCAAGTTGCCTTCCAACCATCCAGTATGGCAAAAACTCGAAACTATAGAACGTCGCGAGTCGGTTTTGCTGGCACCCTACGCTACCCACAGTTCTCAGAGCAAGGGCCGCAAATATCAGGAACATTCACAATCATATCGAGGTCCTTTTCAACGAGATCGTGATCGAATTATCCATACAGCCGCCTATCGGCGTTTGAGTCATAAGACTCAGGTGTTTACCAGCCAAGAAGGCGATTACCATCGCAATCGACTTACACACACCCTCGAAGTCTGCTCGATTGCTCGTACGGTTGCCCGTGCGCTGCGACTCAATGAAGATTTGGTTGAAGTGATGGCGCTAATGCACGACATTGGCCACCCACCCTTCGGCCATTCGGGAGAAGATGTGTTGAAGGAGTGTTTAAACGAAGAGGGTGGATTCTCACATAACCAGCACGCCTTGCGGATTGTCGAGGAACTGGAGAATCCTTATTTGGAATTCCCTGGGTTGAATCTCAGTTACGAGACACTTGAAGGACAATGTTACCGAGCGGACAAGCAATCGATGCAAATCTGTCCCTCACTTGAAGCCCAGGTTGTCGATGCAGCTGATAGCATCGCCTACGACAGCCACGATGCTGATGACGCCCTTGAGCTGGGTCTCTTGAGTATTGAGCAGTTGTTGACAGTTCCTATGTGGCGAAATGCTGCTGATCGCGTGCAGAACAAAATGCATACTCCCAACAAGACCCCACTGCGCAGAGCGGTTATTCACGAATTGATCGACTGGCAGGTCAAAGATGTACTGCAGACGTCGACAGAGCGAATAACACAACGACACACTGAATGTTCTAATAATATCGAAACACAAGAAGTAATGATTTTACAAAGTACCGAGTTGCAGCAGCAAAAGGCAGAGCTGGAACATTTTCTATTCCAGCATGTCTACCGACATCCCAATGTCGTAAAAATTCGCGATCGTGCACAAACAGCTTTACACGAGTTGTTTGAAAAAATGGTTGATCACATCGAGTATTTGCCAGACAGTTTTCGACATCGTGCAAAAACAGTAGGACCCCGTCGCAGTGTATGTGATTATCTGGCCGGCATGACGGACCGTTTTGCTTGGCGAGAACATAAGCGATTATGCGATCCCTGATGCAAAAGAGGGCCTTTGTGGGGCAGGTCTGGCCTTTGAAAAATAACCTATCTAGAATGGAGGTCGGTTCAGCGGCAAGAGGATTGATGCCATTTTCAGTCTTCGTGCTACCACACCGTTGTTTACTAGTCTTTTAATCTATTTATTTTAAATTGCGATGAAAATAATTCACGTTGAGAATATTTTTCTTATTCTTCTCCGCTGCTTTTTTGTGCTCGTTGCGGCTGGCGTGGGAGTGCAATTAGTTCGCAGCGAAATGTTTCGCGAGCAGCCTGTCTGGCTGTTATGGCTGATTTTTTCCGGTGTGATGTTGTCTGCACTGGTTGCCATCGCCATCGATATGTTATTTACAAGAAAACGGCTCGATGTCATTACGGCCATTTACTTCGGACTCATTATCGGACTTTTTCTTACCTATGTATTGCGCCTTGCATTGGCATCAGTGTTTCCCGATCAGACCAATCTGGTTCGTATGCTTGCACTGATTCTTGGAATGTGTATCTCATACGCTTGTATCAGCATTCTTATGCAGACCAAAGACGACTTTCGTTTCATTATTCCGTACGTTGAATTCAGCAAAGAAATTAAGGGTGCCAAGCCTTATCTCCTCGACACGAGTGTGGTCATTGACGGGCGCATCGCCGATGTGGTGCGCACCGCAGTTTTGGATAATCGGTTGATCATGCCGCGTTGTGTGATTAATGAACTTCAGTCGATTGCAGACAGTTCTGACAAACTGAAGCGAATGCGTGGGAGGCGTGGACTGGATATTCTCAATGCATTACGTACAGATCCGTCCATTGATCTACAGATTTACGACCATGAATCTTCAGACATGGCCGATGAACCGGTTGACCTGAAGTTGGTTCTCTTGGCAAAAGAGCTCAACGGCAAAGTAGTCACAAACGACTACAATCTAAATAAGGTCGCTAAATTACATGATGTGGATGTCGTTAATTTGAACGACATTGCCAATGCCCTCAAGCCGTCCTTTCTACCCGGTGAGTCTATTGGTGTTCAGGTGGTCAAGCCTGGTGAGGAGGCGGGTCAGGGAGTCGCGTATTTGGAAGACGGCACAATGATTGTGATTGAAGGTGGTCGGCAGCACATGAATCAAGACATTACGATTACCGTTACGAGTGTGCTGCAGACGAGTGCGGGGCGGATGGTGTTTGCAAAGGTTGCTTGACGTGCTGCGACAAGATACCGTCCACCCGAGCGGTCTGTTGATCTCTACGTGACCCCTTTATTGCCCGCCAGTCTTCCAGCAGGCCTTTCGTTTGTGCCAGTGGTCATTTGTCGATGGCTCTGCTTTCGGAAAGAGCAGAAACTGCATGCGGTAGTTGAACAACCTGAGCATTTAACGGTTTGGTCTCGAGGATGATGACCGTTGGATTGTTAAAGGTCCACCCACTTGCTTCTCCCGGATTGACGAATAATCGTCCGCGAGCATCGTGATGAATTCTCGGTTTATGTGTGTGGGCATAGACAGCCACATCAAAATCTCCCTCAATATCTGCAAGCTGTCTCTCCATGTGTGCAATGAGAAAGCGGGTACCATCTGGAGCCTTGTAGCAAAAAGGTCCTTCACCAAGTTGTCCGACGATACGAATACCGGCCAATACGCCCAGTTTGTTCCCCTCATTGTCGCCAAAGCATCCCACCAATGGACAGCGGAGTTTGCGCAACGGCGGCACTGCAAATGTGGAAACAAGATCTCC
>JASMGX010000216.1 GCA_030751095.1 Pirellulales bacterium
CCCACCGCACCGTATTGCCCCCGTATGCATATCGTACGACCGGAGAGAATTGGCAAACCGGCAACTGGTACAGCTATAGCTTCGGGGTAGGCAATGTTTCCAAAGAGAGTTATTGGAAGACAGAGTCTACAAATCTACAGGCCCGTTCGGTCATTGATCGGGGTGAGCCCTCGACAGCCCGATATGCCTTCCACTGTCTGATCGGGCATCATGGCATCTTTTCGCTGACTCCAATTTGGGTGCTCAGCGTGGCGGGGGTGCTGGCGATGGTGACGAGTCGCTCGGCACCTTCTCTGCGGGCTGCGGGGTGGTTGATTGGGTTCGTTTCAGTCCTATGTTTTCTCCTTTATTTGTTCCAGCCTCAGGAGATGAGAAATTATGGGGGTATGACCGCCGGACCACGCTGGTTTTTCTGGCTGATTCCGCTTTGGCTTTTCGCGATGGTTCCTGCCGCCGACTGGACGGCAGGCAATCGCAAGCGGCAGATACTGGCCACCGTCCTGCTCGCGATAGGTGCCCTTTCGGCAAGCTATCCCACCTGGAACCCGTGGACACATCCCTGGTTGGCCCGACTGCTCGATCACCTCGGTTGGGTCCAGATTTAGCATCTTTCTGCGCTGGCATGCGGGCGGTTTTCAGTGGGCCAACGGCAATGCGGCCTCACAAAAATTCTGATAAGCGCAGCGGGCAATTTCGAGATCCCGCTCCCGTGGAGCGAGGATTCCTCGGAGTCGGCTGCGGAAGATCACTCCCTTTTCCAATATGCGGTCCACCGCCGAGTGCTTGAGGGACCAGAGCGGGGTATCCCGATGCCGCTGCAGGCGGGATGCAATGAAGTCGAGCGGATGGATCATTTCAATGTAACTGCAGGTGTCATTCTCTTCTCGAAAGACCACACAGCCGCTGTAAGATTCGGGCGTGAGTGCCACGGAAGCGAGTGTGGGATCTAAAGCATGGAAATCAGATGGCCCGTCGTTCCCGAGGCAAAGGATTTGTGTTCCGCTCACGAGGCTCTCGCAGTTGATCTGAACGTGGTTTTGAGGTTGGAGCGTCTGTGTGGAGAGAATCAGTTCCAGCCCCCAGATACATGCATCGCTCGCGAAAGTCACAGCTCGCCAGTCCGCTTGTAACGAAAAAGGCAAAGAACCCCTTTTGCCATACGTTGTCACCAAGTCGTCTCTCCGCACATAGGCGTCTGAATCGGCCGCCATGAGTGAGCTTTCCACCCGGTCACTCCAAATGGTGAAGAGCCTGTTCTCTTTGCGAAGCGATGCCGGCAGCAGCATGCCGCGTTCGGGTCTCTCGATATCGAACGAAGTTGCACCCTCGCGGTGCTGGAGGGTTGCTTGATGATCGGTCAGTTGCCAGGAAGGAGCGGTCATCGTTTCTGTTTGTGGTGAGCCCAGATCAAACGACGTCCCTTTAGGATCGATCCGGTTGGGGGACGGTTCATTTTAGAGAAATTCTAAAAATGCAAAACCGATTCCGATAGTAATGCCAATAAAAAAACCCCGCCGCTTTCACTAGAGTGAAGCGACGGGGCCGGAACAGAGAAGAGGCCGAAAATTTACTGCGTAAATAATAAAGAAATAATACCTAACAGAAAAAAGTAGTAACAGCCATAACCTCTAACTTCAATCTTAACAACTCGCTTCTGTGTGTCTACAGTTTTACCAAAAAAACAAAAAAAACATTTTAAGACCTGATATTTCCGCATGAAACGAAATATCTTTTATCATTATTTTATATCGTCGCGGGGTCCTATTGGCCGAGCTATGTCGACTTATTAAGGTGTCGGCATGTGTCAACTCAACAAAATTGCCGATGTTTGTGAGCTGGCTGCCAGAGAGGGTGGCTCTGTTTTGCTCAGTTGGGCCGGCCGCGTTACGGTTCGTGAGAAAGGTCCGGCAGACTTGGTAACCGAGGCCGATCTGGCAGCCCAGGAGGCGGTTCGCCAGACCATCCACGAGGCTTTTCCTAGCCACCGGTTTATTGGGGAAGAGACCCCCTGCTCTGAAGATTTGTTCTCGGCACTTTACGAGGAGGAATCGTATGTATGGATTGTCGATCCACTCGATGGAACCACCAACTTTGCGCACAATCTTCCTTTCTACGCCTGTTCGGTCGCCGCGGTTTGCAAGGGGGAAGTGCATGCGGCGGCCGTCTACAATCCGGTGGCAGACGAATGTTTCACGGCGGTTCTCGGTGGCGGGGCGAAACTCAACGGTTCCATCATCCACACCAGTTGCGTGAAAAACATTTCCGAGGCGCTGGTTGCTGCTAGTTTTCCTCCTCGCATGCAGCGAGAGGCCCCGGAGCTGATAAATCTTCTCCGCGTGTTTGAAGCGGCTCAGGCAGTTCGCCGAACCGGATCGGCCGCGCTGAACATGTGTTATGTTGCATCGGGACGGCTGGATGCCTATTGGGCAACAGGGACGCATGCCTGGGATGTTGCCGCAGGAGCCCTCTTGGTTCAGGAATCTGGGGGTACGATCACCGCAATCGATGGTGGTCCTTTCCAGTTGCTTCGTCCACAACCTGTGGTGACAGCTACCGAATCGCTTCAACGGGAACTCATCGCCTTGCTTTTTCGCGGAGAGAGGACCTGTTCGGCCGAATCGGAACTCTCCGATGGGGAATAGGTTTCTGCTCCCCCTGGGGGCATATTGGGCCTGTAGGACCTGAGGGGGGTAGAATATCATCGAGTTTTCACCCCCCCGCTCCGGCAAAGGCGTGACCCGTACAAGGGCCCCCCTTTTTTGTGGTGAAGAATCTGATGATTTGGTCTCTACGCCCTCGGACATTATAATGGGCGAATGGATGGAGATGGTCCGCATGAACCGTTCTGACGGCATAGAATGGTCTTTTGTGTGGTCCATCTAGCGTCACAAACTGACGGCAGTGGCAAAGATCGTCATGTTCGATCGATGTCGCCCTATTCGATGTCCCGGTTCAGGGGCGGTAGGTCCGTGCAGTTGTCGATTCGGGATCGGTCTTTTCTTGCATTCGCAAAAACAAAGGCGGCGGTAACCGTGAGATGGTCGGGGAAGAAAATGTGGCGGATTGCCCGCAAGCGCTCCAGGATGTTTTCCCAGGTCGCCCTTAGCCTTCTCTTGCTTCTTATTTTCATGATCGGGTTGTCGCCAGGTCCGATATGCTGCGGACAGGAACCTGCTCCAACAAGCCCCGATACTGATCTGTTTCCTCCGCTGCCGGCCAATGAAAACGAGTCAGCCAACCGCGATCTGGACCGCAATCCTATCCACGAAATCAAACCGGAAATTTATTACATTCCGGATGCACAAGGTCATTTGCGACCAGCTCTTCTTAATGAAATCACATTTGGCGATTTTAAAAAACTTCTAGGTGACCTTGCTGTCCGCCAGGCCTCTCCGCCACAATATGTCCTCAGTTCCCTGACGATCACCGCTACTGCAAAACAGGAAAATATTGAAGTTGCGGTAGATGTGGTTATTGAAAACCGGCACGACTCGGAGGAGACCTGGGTACGGGTGCCGCTGAAGATGGGAAGTTTGATTCTTCCGCTTCAGGATTCGGTTCGTTATGAGGGCGAGGGGAGCTCCTTTCTGCACTACGATGATCGGGCAAAAGGGTACGTCGTTTGGCTGCGGGGAGGTACCGGCAAGCAGCATCGATTGCAGCTAAGTGGGCTGGTCCCCATCGGGCAGCTTGGCGGTGAGCACCAAATCCGTCTCAATATCCCGCGAGCTACGAAATCGGATTTGTCTCTTTCCATTCCCGGAACCGATTACTCGGTTTTGGTTACCTCGGGTGGCCACCTCAGAGAGCCGAAGACGGTAGAAGGCCGGACCGAGGTGGTCGTGGATGGAGTTGCTGGTAATTTTCGCCTCCTTTGGCGACGACTGCTGATTCGCAACGCTCCGAGAATGCAGGCGTTTGATGTGGAAGGGCGCCAGGCGATTCAAATCGAAGGCGGACAGGTTCGTACGGACACTACGCTCACGGTGCAGAGTTTCGCAGGTCCCTTTGATCATTTTCGTATCCAACTTCCTCCCGGAGCAAGGCTTCTCTCGACAAATCAATCTGGTTATTCGTTACTGGAGACTTCTGCTGCGGGTGGGCTTGATGAATCGCAATGGGTGGATGTGAAACTTGACCGAATGACGAAGGGTCCCGTCGAAATTCATCTCGTTACCCAGCAGATCCGAGACCCAAACCGTCCTGATGATGC
>JASMGX010000217.1 GCA_030751095.1 Pirellulales bacterium
CGGGAACTGCTTCAAGCGGACGTCGACGCCAAGAGGGAGGAATTTGGAGAGAATCCCACGCCCGAACAGCAGGAGAATCTCCAGGCGATGGAACAACAAATGGAAATGCAAATCAAGCAACTCGCCCGCCGCGCACAGGACGGCATGCAAAAAATGCGATCCGAACAACTCCAAGGCTTTCGCAGCATGCTTGGTCCGGTGATCATGAAGCTTCAGGAGGCGCACGGTTTTACGGTGGTGATCGATCCCGTTATGAGCAACGTCTTTTTCTATGACCGCTCCACCGATATTACCGATGATGTGATCCAGGAACTCCAGCAGCAGTCCCTGCCCCCGGCAGAGAATATCCAGACCGATACGCCCACGCCTTGACGGATGACTGTTTATATGGTGACAGCCTAGCTGTAATCCTGCGCAAACAAATTCGATATTTTCATCGAACGGAACCACGGCCCAAAGAGGACGGACAGGGTACTGGTATTTGAACTCTCATGTCCGAATAACGGCAAAATCGATCCGGCTAGGGCGTTGAGCAAGCAATATCCAACACCGGCTGCCTGTTGGCTGCGTGCAATTGCCTACGGGCACCTTCCCCACTAGGGGGGGTCGCGCCCATCGAAGTGGTTGGTTGCCACCGCTGGCCATCGTCATCTTGCCTGTTCTGTTTGCACCAATGACACAGCTTATGGCGATTATTGATTGCAGTAGTTAACCTTTGCGTGTCGTTGCAAACCGCCCGCTCAGCGACACATCTAATTTTGGCGGCTACAATATAGGACCAGTTTGCTCGTACACCCAGAGTATGATCAAACTGGATTCTCATCCACGACGTTGTCCTGATTCCGCGTGCGAGGTTGTGTTGAAGAGTTCAGACGATCAATCCTGCAAGACCGCGCAGGCCTCGCAAGACCCCCAGCAGCTGCCGCCCACCGCAGCCTGCGGCTATCCATCTCGACTCAATATTGAACGTGGTCGACCGCTGTCATTCTCGTTCGATGGTCGGCCCATCGAGGCGTATCAGGGCGAGACCATCGCAGCGGCATTGCTCGCCAGTGGTCAACGGTTTTTACGTCTTACCGACCGGCAAAGCGAGCCACGAGGCTTATTCTGTAATATGGGTGTCTGTTTTGACTGCCTTGTCAATATCGATGGGCGAGAGAACCAGCGAGCCTGCCAGCATCCTGTTGTTGAAGGGATGCAGGTTCAAAGTCAAGGCGATAAGACCTCCTCGGAGCAGCAACCATGATCCGCCGCGAACTTGTCATTCTCGGAGCTGGACCGGCTGGTATGGCAGCGGCGATCACTGCCGGGCGGTGTGGTATACGAGCCACAGTCATCGATGAGAATGCAACGAGTGGGGGACAGATTTTTCGACAACCTCCAAAATCTTTCGTCACGAGCGACTCTCCAGCAGATGACGAAAACGCCGCCCGCGGAACCGATCTACGAAAAGAGCTCGCAAGCCTTGGCGACCGGATTGAACTGCTGCCTGCGACCACTGTCTGGGGCTACTTTCCCCAGCGACAAATTGCCATTCGAAACGAACAGGGATGGCAAATGATCGAAGCAAAGCAACTCATTCTTGCGCCGGGTGCCTACGAATTTGTACCGCCCTTTCCTGGCTGGACACTCCCTGGTGTGATGACTCCTGGCGCCGCACAGTCGATGGTCAAAACAATGAAGATTTTGCCGGGCAAACGGGTGTTGGTTGCCGGCAGCGGTCCATTCTTGCTTGTGGTCGCAGCGCAACTACATGCGGCTGGAGTTGAGGTTGTTGGAGTCGTCGAAGCTGTCCGTCGCCGCGATATCCTGCGGCATTTCCCCGACCTGCTCTCAAATCGCAAGTTGCTTGGACAGGGCCGTCGCTATTATCGCACGTTGCAACAGGCGGGGATTCCGTTTCATTGGGGACACCTCGTCACTGAGGCGCATGGCAATGAATCTGTCGAACAGGCCACGATCACCGCTTGCGATTCCCAATCACGACCGCAGGGACGGAGTACAACCATCTCTCTCGATACACTTTGCGTGGGGTACGGTTTTGTACCCCGAATAGAATTGGCTCAGATGGCAGACTGCCATGTGCAATACTCCGACTTGCTCGGAAGCTGGATCCCTGAAGTCGATGAGAATTTTGAGACGAGCGTGCCGGGTGTACGGGTTGCTGGAGATGGTGGTGGTGTCGCCGGAGCGATTGCGGCAGAACTGCAGGGCACCTTGGCCGCTTTGGCAGCACTGCACCAGTTGGGGCAGCTTGATGCGTCGGCATTTGAACAACAGCGCACGCCAATTGTATTCCGTCTGAACAAGCTACAAAAATTTCGCCGGGCACTTGATCAGATCTACCGTATTCGATCTGGATTGCTCGACTTAGCACTCCCAGATACGATAGTTTGCCGCTGTGAAGAACTCACTCGCCAGGAGGTTGAAACAGGTATTCAATTCGGCGGCACGGACATCCCAACGCTCAAGGTAAGTACGCGACTGGGGATGGGACCCTGCCAGGGAAAAATGTGTTGGTCGATGGCGGCACGAATGATCGCCGCCCAGACAGGCAAATCGATTGCAGACATTGGTCCGGTAAGGGTTCGGCCACCCGTTGGCCCGTTAGAGATCGCCGATTTACTGAACCCACAACTGCTAGAAACATCGTAAAGATCGACAACAAATCATCATGAAGCAAACCGCAGACGTAATCGTCGTCGGAGGTGGGGTGATCGGCGGCGCCGTGGCCTTTGAGTTAGCCCGGCGGTCGGTCGACGTGCTGCTTCTTGATAAGAGTCTTCCGGGACGTGCCACCTCAGCTTCGGCCGGTGGGCTATGGCCGGTGGGTGAAGCGGTTGGACTTGGCTGTGGAATCATCCATCATCAGTCGCGCGCGGCATCCGATGGAATTAGTAGTGAACTCGTCTTACCCACTGTGTTCAGAGATTTCCTGATACGCAGCAACGAATGTTTTCCCAAGCTGGCAGAAGAGCTGAAAGAAATTTCAGCAGTCGATATTGAGTATGAGTCTGAAGGCAACGGATTATTCTTTTTGTATTTCAACGAAGATGAACAGCGTTTTGTCGAGACGATTGCCAGCGGATTACCAGGTGGAAGCAAGTTTAAGATGCTCGATGCCAATGAGGTCAAACAACTCGAACCGCAACTGACCGACGATCTTTTAGGTGCAGCGGTCCTTGCAAATGAGCATCAACTGAACCCGATGTACCTCGCAGAAGGTTTTAAGCGGGCAGCAATCGCCCTGGGTGCCCAATTTCGACATAACACACTCGTGACTGGACTCTGCAGAGAGGCGGACCGGGTTGTTGGTGTCCAAGTTGGCGACCAAGTCCTTACCTGCAACACGGTTGTCAACGCCGCAGGAGCTTGGGCCGGCAATCTGGCGGCGGCGGCGGGTCTTCGCGTGCCGGTTTTTCCGGTGCGCGGACAGATCGTCCTTACGCAATCCCTACCCCACACACTTAGTGCCTGTCTCAGCACGTCTGGCTGTTACATGTTACAAAAAAAACATGGCGAGGTGCTTATCGGCAGCACAACCGAAAACACAGGCTTTGATGTTTCCGTCACCGCGGAAGCCATCACGCAACTCTGTCGCGCTGCCGTACAGACAGTACCGATACTACGCAATGTCGGTATCAAGCGTGTCTGGTCCGGTTTACGGCCAGGAACCCAGGATGAACTGCCGATACTCGGTCCTATGGAAAATGTAACCGGTTACGTGAATGCTGCGGGTGGCTTTCGTACCGGGATAGTGGCCGCACCCCTGACCGGTCGCGTCCTCGCACAAGCGATTGTTGGCGAAACACCTGATGTCGCAATCGATCCTTTCTTAGCCAATCGATTTCAACGCTCAACTGCGGCTTTCGCATAACACTGCGGGAACACACCTCCCGAACACAAATGTTAAAAAGGGACGGGCGGAGAGACGACCTGCGCGGGTTTTCATTGACGAGTCCCCTGCAACGTGATAGGCTTCTCATCGCAGGGGACTCGGGAAAGCGATAGAATCCAGTGCGATGGAAAATCGGCCCGACGCAGCGATCCCCGACGCGGCTATCCTCGATGTGGCCAACAGTCGCCTCGGCTTCTGCAGTCGCGAGGGAACAATAACATGCTCTGTAGTAAGCAGCGTTGTAGTCAGTGGCGTTTCTCGGTCCGCGGCGGCTTCACGCTCGTCGAACTTCTGATCGTGATCGTGGTG
>JASMGX010000218.1 GCA_030751095.1 Pirellulales bacterium
AATCTGCAGTCCCGCAAAACCCCGAACGTTGTGAAATGGCTTGGAGAACAGAAAGGAATGGTAGAGTTCGTATTTACTCCCCTCCACGCCTCCTGGCTGAATCAGATCGAAATTTGGTTTCGTGAATTAAACCAGAAGTGTCTCAAGCGGCTATCCGTTTCATCAGCGGAACAACTGGCGATACAAGTATGTAACTGGATAGAAACCTATAATGAAAATTTCGCTCATGCATATAACTGGCGAGCAGGAGAAATCCTAAAACAACATGCTGCATAATCTATTGTGGATAGGACCACTAGTATTGCAGCAGAGATGCGCATTCCGGGGTGTTGCCTGCCAGCCTTCCTAACCCCGCCCTGCCGTTTTGGCTGACCAAAACTTGACAGCGTCAATGTGCGAACACCCATAAATTCGCCATTACTTATTTCCTCTCCTTCAATCGTCCATGAGTTCGGGTATGCAAATGTCATTTGAATCTATGATTTTCAAATCGCGACTTGCTCCTTGCAATAATGTATTATAGCATATTGTGTTTATCTTTCTGGCTATGCCAGTTGTTTTCTTGAAGATGTCAGCTTTCGCGGCTTCGGAAAAGACCTTGTTTTTATTTCCGCATATTGCAGTATGGTGATCAATGTATCTGACAGTCTCCTCGCAGCTCATCGGTGAGAGGGTAACCGAAAGTCGGATGCGTTGTCTGAGAGGGTTTAGGTGGTCCATTTTAATACGCCGGATGATTTCCGGCTGTCCTGCCAGGATGATGGTGATTCGATTTTTAGAATCCAAATCAAAGTTGACGAGTGATTTGATCTCTTCAAGGGTCGTGTCGGGTAGGTCCTGGGCGTCGTCGATTACGATGAACGGTTTTTTAACAAGTTCGGGCACTTTTCGGAAGTAAAGCATCCTTGCCGCACTCCCTGAATACGGCGGGGTTATGTTGAGTCCCGCGAGGATATATTTGTAAAGCTGAGGCGCCTTGAGCGAAGAGCCTCGAATATACAGCGTAGCGAAAAGGTTGTCATCGAGCTCATGAAGAAACGAGCGCAGCATCACGGATTTTCCGATACCGATTTCACCGGTGAGCAGCACCACATCCTCCTTTCCGGCTGCCAGCCCCATCATCCCCAATGCATTGGTATGAGCGGTGGTGGGAAAGATGTCCGTGGTGGCGATGTCCTTCGAGAAAGGCACGGATGAGAAACCGTAATAATTGAGCATGAGTTTATTCATTGGGTGTGTTCTCCTTTGGGTTATGGAAATGGGAAAAGTCGACTTTATTTGCGCCGGTCCTGGTTTTTAGATAGCGCATCCGCAAGTCGCCGAAGAATTTCTTGCTTGCTTCGGATACGGCGCTTTGAGAGTTTTTACGCTCTTCAGGAATACCAGAAATACTGATGGTCCTTTGTTTTGAAACTTGAGTTTTTTCCAGGAATATTTCGTTCTGGTCATAAATAAAGACTTCGCGCAAATCGCAAGGATCAAACCTGGCCTGCACCACGGTATTATACGGTTTCTTAACTACCGGGTATTCATTCTTGTGAAGCTTGATTTTTCCGTACTTGGAAACCTTTCGGTTCTCCCGCCACAGGAAAAGCGAGAGAAACCATGAGAGGTTCTCAACTCTGCGATGGCTGGCCGACAGCCCTTCGACAAACCGTTTGTCCGGCGTTTCTCCGGTAGATGAATGAATTCTCTTATTGAAGGAGAGCTCACTCCAGGCCCAGAAAGCGGTGTTCAATTCATCGAGGGTATGCATATCAGCAAGCTGTGCTTCGTCCTGAAACTCGTGTTTGATGATTTTCATCTGCGCTTCGATTTTTCCTTTGCAGTGGGCCTGGTAGGGCGGGTGGTGGATTTTTTTGCAGTTCAATTTTCCTAATACATAGGCGAAGTGTTTGGAGGTGTAAACTTTTCCATTATCGAGATATGCCGATTCCGGGATACCGTAGCGCAGAACCGCGTACTTGAAGCTGTCTTCCATGCGAGGGAGTTTTTCAGATTCATAGTACTTTCCGAAGAGGATTTTGCGCGAGTAGTCGTCAATCCGCAAAAACAGGTAGCTTTTGAACGGTTTTCCGTCGGCGTCGGTCAGCCAGATGCCGTCCCTGGCGTCGCCCTGAATCATTGCAAGAGAATAAGGAGCTTCGAAGGAACGGTAGGCGCTTCGCCCGGTGCTCATATCAAGCACCATACGGTCCTTCTTGCCCAATGAGTTTTCCTGGAGGAACCGATAGATGGTACGGTCAGAGATCTTTTCTATCTTCGGGCCGAACACCTCACTACTGGCGAGTAGCCTCCTCAACTGCGGTACAGAACGGCTGGGAAGCTCCCCAATGAGCCTGAGGAGTTCTTTCCTTAGTGACGGGTCATCGATTCGTTGGGGTTTTTCGGTGAATCGGTAGAATAGCAGACCTCGAGTTCCCTTTTTCCGGTACAGGTGCAGATAGCGTCGAATAGTACGATCAGAAATATGGCGGGAATACCGGTAGGCCTGCTTCGCCTCCCGTTTGTCATGCAAAGATATGCTTTCATCGAGTAAGAGCTCAACGAGTTCCACGCGCCGCTGAAACTTTTCAAAAACTTCATCAGGAATATCCGGCCAGTACTCAGAACGGCTCATCGTCGAATCCTTTGAGCAACCCGATGCGAAACGCCTCAATGAGCGAGGTGTCGTAGGCACTGCTCAGCGAATCGGCCAGATGTTCCATGGCACTGACAAAATGTTTAAGGGTGTGCTCGGACTCAAGAGCCGGAAAATAAGAGGCAAGGGTGGTCAGGATCGAGTTTCCAACCTGTTCCAAGACAAACGTAAAAATCTCGCAGAGCCGTTCGATCTCCAGCTGTTCATTCCACCGGAGTTGCTGCGTCGGCAGAGCAATGTCCTCGAATATATCCAGCAGCGTCGGTTTGCTCCCGCTGATAACAAGCGGGAGCACTAACTCGACCATCGCACGCACGGTTCTCTCGGCGCTCGACATTGTTGAAGGCTCCTCTTCAGGTGATAACCGTTCTTCTACACTTACGTTCATGGGTTCCTCCGTTTTCATTCTGATATTTCAACTAGTATCAAAGTAGAGACGAATCACCGACGACAAATTCAATGGTTTTTCACCACTCCATGGTGTTCGTGATTTCTTGAAAACGTAGATCGGATGCAGGAACATCGCTTGAGGCGGAAGATCATGGTGTTTTCCGGATCTTTTCACTTCCGAGTCGCACACCGCCTGCATCATCGAGACAAAAAGCATGAAAAGCTCTTCATATGGCGGGTTTTCTGGCTGGGGCACAAACGGTGCGGTAAGGGCTAAGTATTTGGCCATTAGCGATACTGCGGTCTCGGTAAAAACGACAACCATGAGATAGTGACGCCGCATCGTCTTTGTGCAGATGGTCCCGAGTAACCTGCTTGCCTTGTCGTAGTCGATTTGCCCGTCGGGCATGGCCCTGTACATCTGTAGAGCATTATCAAGACAAATATTGCATTCGGGAGTTACAAATGGCGGCAACATGCGTTTGGTATATTGCTTGCCGGCGAGTTTGGCAGAGAGGCAAATAATTACGCAAATCAGGATCGGTCTATTTGTGTAGGTTTCGTTGCTTCGGACAAGCCGCCGAACATATCCATGAAACCGCAGCTTATGTACCTGCCCGCAGAGAATACAAACGTTATGGGTGAAATACAGATTCAAGTAAAAGTGGAAATCTGCCGTTTTATAAGATGAAGCTTGAAAATATTCGAGCATGAATAAAGAGAGGAACCTTTGAGCGGGGCCCTCTCTTTTTTATTTCGGCAACTTCCGTGACTGAAAACGGCAATTTTATTTGGCTGGTTTGGGCACTTAGGTCATGAAGGCAAGCAAGGGTTCATGACAGTAGGTTAGGAATGCTGGCAGAAAACAACAAGAACGGGCCCGAAGATATTGTACGGGAGATCAAAAGGAAAACGAGGAGGGTATTTAACTCAGAAGAAAAGATCCGGATTATTCTCGAGGGACTGAGAGGAGAGGATTCGATCGCGGAGATTTGCCGTAGAGAAGGGATCCACTCCAGCCAGTACTACAAGTGGAGCAAAGAGTTTCTGGAAGCGGGAAAGAAACGGTTGAACGGCGACATCACTCGCGAAGCAACCTCTCCGGAGGTAAAAGAACTGCGGGAGGAAAGCGATGAGCTGAAGCAGTTGGTGGCTGAGCTGAGTTTGAAGAAC
>JASMGX010000219.1 GCA_030751095.1 Pirellulales bacterium
GGGTTGAAGCGGTTGGCTCCGCTGTTTGAGCCGGTGTACGCGGCGCTTGAAGAGCGTAGCGTGCAAGCCGCCTGGTGGCAGGCCGATGAGACACGATGGAGCGTATTTGAGACAACGAAAACGAAATCGACCTACCGATGGTATCTGTGGGTCTTCATCTCCGATGAAAGCATTGTACATGTCATTGATCCGACACGCTCGGCGCAGGTAATTGAAGAGCATCTTGGCGAGGTTGTGTCGGGTATCCTGCTGGTGGACCGGTATTCTGCTTACAAATCATTTGCGAAAAAACACCAGGGAATCATCCTTGCCTTCTGCTGGGCACATGCTCGCAGGGACTTTCGAGAAGCCGGGCTCAAATATGAGCAAGTGCGTCAGTGGGCTCAAGGCTGGGAAGAGAGGATCAACGAGCTTTTTCATCTGAACACCTTGCGAGTTCAGTATCCACAAGGTTCATCGTGTCCCTTCGGCAAGCGTGCGTAACCAGCCGATTTTGCGAGCGAACATTGCGAGAACGGGGCCTATCCGTCTATATTTTGTTCATAATTCCACGGCATCCACTTTTCGGGATGCTCGCGAAGCTGTGTCGAATACTTTTCGAGTGCCGTCAGGTAATCAAACGGATTGACGTCGTTCAAGCTGCAGGTATGGATGAGGCTCATGTAGAGATCTCCGACGTAGGCACCGCGCTGGGTCTTGAAGAACAGTGAGTTCTTTCTATGAAGAATTGCTCGTTTGAGCACCTGTTCACAGATGTTGTTGTCGATTGGGGCTCCGGGAACCGTGAGAAAAAGCGTGAGTTCAGGCCAATGTTTGAGCATGTAGGAAATTGCGTCTCCCATACTCGAGTTCGGTTCGACCAGTCTCTCAACGAATTGTTCGGATAGCCACTCCTTGAGATCGTTCATCAGCGGACTACTGTTCTCCTGATGATATTCCAGGCGCTCCTCATCGCTCATTTGGCGATCCTTGCTGATCGCATCGTGCTTATACACCTTCCCAAGCGCCTCGAGCACTACCCGCGATTCTTCGGGAAAGTAGTCGGTCACATCGACAAACTTTCTGCGGGCATGGCTGAGACAATTCGCAAGGACGGTCTTGAACGGCTTAGGCAGGTTCCGCGAGAGTGCATCGCACATCTGGATCGGTGGCCCGCGATCGACATCGCGCTGAGCGAGCAGATCGGCCATGTTTTCCCCGGCATGTTTCCTGCCGGTGTAGTAGAGGGCGATGTGTCGTTTATCCATTTGGGAAAGGATACCGGTGGTGAACATACCCGTACGCGTGGAATCCTCTTCCCATTGGGCTTCGCCACTCATGAACTGGAGAATCTTCGCAGTCGTGTCGTCGTTGTGTACCACCTCGCCTTGGGCGGCCTGACGCGCAAGCTCATCATATGCGGGCTGAATCGCATCGGCCTTGCGATTGACGATATCCCACTGCGTCGATGCGGCAAGGGGAATGCCGAACCCTCCCTGCAGCTTTTCCAACCGATTGAACGGGAATCCGCCGCCGTACTTCAGCAACGCGATAATCGAGCCCACCGTTTCATCGTGTTTGTTCTTCCGGCATGCCTCGGGTGCTTCGGCGGTGAAGACGGTTCCACAGAGGTTGCAGCGCAGCCTCTCAAGCTTGTAGACGGTCGCCTGCACCGGAGCAGTGCCGATGAGGCAGAGCACCATTGACGGCGGCTTCAGCGGATATACTTTTCCCTTGGGACACTCCGGACAGGGGTATCCGCTCTTCAAGCTCTCGTGGCGGACACCGACCCGTTTCGCTCCCGGGTAGTCCGCGGCACCGTTACGCCCATGACCCTTTGGCTTTGGTTTCTCTTTTTGTGGCGGTGATGATTCGTTCGCGGGTTTCTTTGCATCATCATCGTGTTTGTTCAGTACGTTCTCGCTCGTCTCGGTTCCCCCAAAGAGCATCCGCAAGAGTCGCTTCACCGACATCGTTTTTTCCTGCACCGCCGATCGCAACAATTTGATGCTTTCCGCCATCGCCTTGATCGCCTCGCGATCTCCCTCGGTAATGTCGCTCGACTCCATCCTCGCTATCAGTTCATCGAGCTCCTCTGGGCTCATCTCCAGCCGCTTTGGTTTCTCCATACTCACCCCGCAGCCGCGCACAAGCGCGCTCGAAAGTCTTTCCGTAACGGATAGCCGTACACCGCCTTGATCGAACGATTCACTTTCTTCGTCTGATCATTTTTCCCACGCCCCGTCGTTTCGCCCAGATGGATCCAATTCGCTGCACGATAACAGCTGCCGGTGAATCGTTCGGTATCGATAAAGGTCGTCAGCAGATACACCGGATGACCGTAGCTGTGCTGCCAATCCGCGCCAGTCCGCCTCGCCATCCGTGACAGTAGGTGCGAAGCCAGATACCTCACCTCTACCCAAGGTAGAATGAGAAACCGGGTATTGTAGGCAAGCAAATGAAGATTCGTTGTGCGTTCTTCCCGGTTCCAGCCGATGAATCGATCTCGACAGCCGATGTGCCGCGGCGCCGACGAGAAGCCAAAACAAGCGATGGGCCGCTCTTGAGCGAATACCACATACTTCAACTGCTCTCCCACCGGGTGGCAAAACTTTAGATAATGATGGTGTTCGATGAGCGCGTTGTACAGCTTCTCCTGTGGCGTGCCTCTGACCTGCCGAATCTCTACGGTTCCCAGCGTCTTGAGAGACCCGCGAATCGCGCTTCGATCCACCTCGATCCATGCCGGTTTGCTTCGCTTTGCGCCAAGGGGGTTGTTTGGCGTGACTCGCTTCTCGGGCAGACAGATATGCCCAGAACGGTGGAGCTCGAGCATCAGCCCTCGGCATACCATATCGCGCAACTGACCGTTCGGTTGTACCCAATTCCACGCTTCACAGAGCTTTTTCGAAAGACCGCGGCGACTCTCACCAGGATGTAAGGCGATCAACTCCTTGATGAAGGTGACATCCTCTTTGGTTACCATTCGGCCGCGATAGCGGATTGATTCGTCCATGTCGGTAGTGTGACCGAAAGTGGAATGGAACGCAAGGTCCAATGGGAAAGTTTTTTTCTATCCCGAGCTAATCGGTTTCCACATACCCGATACTGCCGCCGAGCTCGGATCGCCGTTCCAGATCAACAGTTGCAGCTCGTGCACCGCCAACACGCTCACCGTCTCTTCCTCGTGCTCGGGCCACCACCGAAACCGTCCCGCGGAAAGCCGTTTTTGAAACAGCCAATAGCCCTGTCCGTCATACATCAGAATTTTTATCGCCGTCTTGCGTTTGTTGCAGAATACAAACAGGTAGCCGCTAAACGGATCGGACCCGATCACATTCCTGCATACCCCTGATAGCCCGTCGATTCCCTTCCGAAAATCAACCGGTTCTACCGCTAACAGTATCCGCATCTGCGGCGTGACCTGGATCACCGATCCGTGCTCCACAGTTCCTTCGCTATTCGCGTCGATAGCTCTATCGCGTGAGCACATCCCCCGCCTCTCAGATGCAAGGTGAGTTTCTTTCCCTCACCGTCATCAGCTTCCAACGTGCATTCATCGGGGTACCCCGCGCCTGTCAGTGAGCCCACTTCCACAAATCCGCCGCGGCTCGCCGAAAGCGGTGTGCCGCACGCACGACTTCGCTGGTGCGCGGTAGTTTCAATCCGTTTTTTTAATCTCTCGCGATCCAACGCCAAGGTGACCGCAATTTCATCCAACCCGTACTGCCCGGCCAACTCAACAGCCACTTGCCATAATGACAGCGGTACCTTCTCTCCGTGCTTTCTCGTGCTGCGCCAAGAGCGAAACCGTTCCGCTACATCCATCAACGCCCGTCGATCATCCGATCCGTCCGTCCGTGCCATTCGTATCCCTCCCCGTCATGGAATGGCTCAAAGACTACGAGTTCGCGACCCAAATTCCACGCACGCTTACCGGAAGGACACGAAATAGCGGCCTCCGCCGATGCCGCCGTATACTGAGAAGATAGATGAAATGGGGATAAAAGGAAGGTAAAACCTGGCGTTCGCGGAAACATTCATTAGATGGACGTCGTTGCCTGTCGCTGCCCTCCTGTTCAGATAGTTGTATCCGAAGAGCAGATTGAGTGACACCCAGGGAAACAGGTGGAATCCGAAACCCACAATGATATTAGGACCGACGGTGTTAGTACCTGAGAGAGGATCGAACGGTATCGCGATTCCGCTGCCTACATAGGCCCGG
>JASMGX010000021.1:0-25663 GCA_030751095.1 Pirellulales bacterium
ACAACCGAGTGTTACCGTTGGTATCCCCCGGGCAGTCAGCCAATTTGCGTCCAAACCGCCAGCACTCACAAAACGCATCGGTGTGCCACCAATAGAACGAACGGCCAATTCGGCAATCTGCAAACAGGGCTGTCGCGATGATAATTTAAATGATTCGTAATCAAGATGGCCGTGAAACTCAACCTTTCCGCAATTGCCAGTCGCATTAGTGACCGACCTCGCGGCTTTTTTAAAGGCGTTTTCGATTTCGCGTACGATTCGCTTTCTGAAAGATTTACTTTGGCTGCGCGCTTCCACTTGAATCTGTACCCGATCAGCAACAACGTTTGTTGCAGTGCCACCTTGAATCACTCCAACATTGCTCGTTCCGCGATTCGATCCTTTTGCGATTGCCCCATGCCACCCGCGTTGCTGTAAATCGGTAATGGCCAGACTAGCGATTGTTATTGCGCTAACTCCCGCTTCCGGTGCTCCGCCAGCGTGGCTCGCCAAGCCCTCAACGAGAATTGTCATCCGATATCCGCCAGTAGCCCCAATGGTTAATTTCGTCGGCGAGCCGCCATCAAAATTGAAGGCTAATTTCGGTTTGTCGAGCATCCCCAGGCTAGCGTGTCGAATGCCCTGTAGCCCTACCTCCTCCTGAACGGACCAGAGGAAGGTGAGTGGGGGGTGGGGCACCTTTCGCCGCAACAATTCGAGGGCGGTACTTAAAACAACTGCCACACCGGCCCGATCATCGGCACCGAGTCCGGTGGCGGAATCCTTTGACCGGATACGGCCCTGCTCCAAAACGGGCTTGGCACCAACACAAATTGGTACCGTATCCATATGGGCCAGCAGCATCCGTCTTTCACGCCGCTTAGTTCCACGAAGCCGAAAAGCCAAATTACCAACCTGCCCAGTCAGGCGTGTGCGGCGATGTGCCTGATCGGTTTTAATTGCTTTCGGGTCTGCGCCAGCGATCACCAACTGTTCACGGATGAAATCGGACACCACCTTTTCTTGCCCACTAACACCCGGCAAAGCCAATAACTTGAAAACCAGCTGCGTAGCGCGATCCAGATCCGGCTCCATGGAGCAGAATGCAGAGGTGCGTTCGGAAGAACATGTTTGCGAATTCATTGTTTATATTTTTCAGGAGCCTAGTTTACACTTCCAATGCCGCCACCGTATCCTAAAGATCCCACAGAAATCAGGTAGGGGGATCGCATTTCCCAAGCTGCACTTTATGTATCGAGACGAGAAGGTAAAACGCGCATGCGAATTTTTTTAGCGGGCATCATGCAAGGGTCCCACCACACTGCCGTCTTGCACGACCAGCAATATCGACCGCGCCTGAAAAATAGCCTAGAGCATCACCTGCCTAGATGCGAGATCTATGATCCGTTGGCAGATCATGCCGATTCGCTGGAATACGGCGAGCAGCGGGGTCGCGATGTTTTCCTGCAGCACAATCGCATGTGTGGAGAAGTTGACGTTGTACTCGCCTGTGTACCTGAAGCATCTATGGGGACGGCAATCGAAATGTGGGAAGCATACCGAAATAGCAAAGTAATAATTACAATCAGCCCCTTGGCGCATAATTGGGCAATCAAATTTCTCAGCCATATCCTGTATAAAGACGAACCGGCCTTTGAGGCTGCATTGGAAAATGGATCTCTTCTTGAACAGTTGTCCGCACTTGGTGTCCCATGCTGAGATCCTAATTCGTCTACAATAGCCGCTTGGCTGAACGCCAATTTCAACATATCTCCACTTGGGTATACAATGACAAAGAGCAAGCACAAAATCCAAACTTCCTGGTTGGCTTTGGAGAGAAACCGGTGACAGAGACAGATATGACTCTTGAAACGATTGAGCCTGTCGGACTGCGAGTCTTGATCCGAAAGGACGCGGAGAAACGCACAACACGCGGGGGCATCCATCTGCCTGACGACGCCAAAACACCGGTGCTGACCGGTCGCGTGGTCGCAATCAGTGCGCAGATCGAAAGTGATCCAGACTATCCGCTACAGCAATACGACAAGGTGTTGATTGATCCTCGCAATGGCATCCCAGTTGACTTTGAACAGGATAATCGCCTGTTTATTGTTCCGGTCGAAGATGTTGTTGCCGTATTTCGCAAAGAAGAAAAAGACAGTATCGCCTAAAGTTGTATTGTTTTAGTGGACAGCCTCTTTTGAGGGTGCTTGCAGAACGCACCACTTGAATCTGAAGAGCCGGCAATCTGAAGAGCTGGCCAACGCGGTCTCGACCACTTGCTCTCTCGATTCGTTGACGGAAGGCCCGATTCGTTGACGGAAGGCCCGATTAGTTGACGGAAGGCCCGATTCGTTGACGGAAGGCCCGATTAGTTGACGGAAGGCCCGATTAGTTGACGGAAGGATCGTCGGGAACGTGTTTGATTTTTTCAGCCCCACCCAACACGTTTTGAGTAATATCTCTACCTATCTGATGCCAAAGATCCTTGGTCCCCTCGAAGAGATAGGCTTCGGTAGCTGCGGTTGTAATCCAGCCACCCTCTTCGAGTTCATTTTCCAGTTGCCCTTGTCCCCATCCCGCATATCCACTGAAAAGACGCACCGTCCTTCCAGGCAATCTCACAAGTTGGTCAAGAGTGTCCCGCTGTACCGCAAGAAAAATACCTGGAGAAATTTCGGCCTCAGCTAATGACATTTCCCCGTGGAGCGCCAGGATCGGCCCCAAAACCGGACCGCCGAGATTGATGGCCTGCTCGCCACCGAAAATCGGTTCCATCTGTTCATCCCAAATTTCTCCAACAGTTCGGTTGCTGGGACGATTCAAAACAACACCAAATGCCCCATTCTCATCATGCTCGATCAGAAATATCACCGTCTGAGAGAAATTCGGGTCTGTTAAATGGGCGGATGCTAGTAGAAGTTGCCCTTTGAGATAATTCATAGCAGATCGTTTTTCTGTTAAAAGAAAGATCCGAAACATACTGCTAATGTCTTCTCTAACATTATTGCCACAAACAGACTCTAAGGCAAAGTAGTTCATGCAATCTTTGTGACGGGTCCGGGAAACCACTCGACTGCGTGAAGTATCTATGCCTACAATTGATGAGTGAGGCTACAGGGCAGTTTTAGGAAATGGCCGGTTGGAAAACGAAACGGAAGTAAATGGTGACAACGGGGTTCCGTCTCGGTGGGCTCAGATCCCCCCGGAAGCGCTTGACTTGGCATGCAACAAGAGGGACACTTCAGCAGTCTGTTCAGGCATCATCGCCCGTGCAGACGCCATGAACAAAATCTACGTAGTGGATTCCACGAAACAGACAGCAAGGTGATTGTCTTGCTGGAGTTATATTTTCAACAAGTTGTAGCGTGTTTTAGACGCTTCCGGCCAAAAAATGATCACGAATGGCCCACCCGATAGCTCCAGCGGTAGCCACTATATCTATCTATCGAAAATCTATCTATCGAGAATTTCCCCATGATGGACACCCAACAGCCCGAAGAGTCTGACGCGCCAAGTGATGCAACGCATTTAACCGGCGAAAACGATGTCGAGCAGACCGACCAACCCGAAGAAGATACTCCCTCTCAGGTAAGCCCTGATGCGACTGCGCCATCAGACTCTGCCAACTCTGGCCAAACCGCGGCCGCAGCTTCACCCCGTCTGACTCGGCCCATTAAAATTGGGTCTCAGCGCGATGACAGGTCGAGTACCGCGAAGGCGAAGGCAAAGTCGCCGATTCTCAATCCGACTTCTCGCTCAAACGAGAGTGGTCCCGTGACCACCGAGACGGCCGGTGGCGGACAAAAACCAAAGGAACACAAACCGGCGGCCCCGGCAATTGAGAGAACGATTTCCGCCGATGTTCAAAAAGAAATGGATATGGCTCTTGGTGGTGAAGCAATTGACGCGTTGATGCAGTCTGGTGCTGGCAACATCGCAGAAGGCGAACTCGCTGAAGGGGACCGGACGAAGGGGCGTATCCTGTCGATGAACGAGGAAAATATTTTCATCGACTTGGAACAACGAAACCAGGGAATCGTGTCGCGTAGACAATTAAAGGAAATCCCACCACTTGGAAGCGTGGTTGATGTTGTGGTCAGTCGCTTCGATCACGAAGAAGGCCTCTATGAACTCGCAATGTGCGGAGCAGCGGTCAATGTTGCTAGCTGGAACGAGCTTTCTGAAGGCCAGGTTGTAGACGCCATGGTAACAGGCCACAACAAAGGTGGCCTGGAAGTCCAAGTCAACCGACTCAAGGGTTTTGTGCCGATCAGCCAGGTGGCACTTTATCGGGTCGACAATCTGGAAGAATTTGTCGGTCAGAAATGTTCGTGTGTCGTCATAGAATTGGATGTCAACCGACACAAATTGGTGCTTAGCCGACGAGCAATACTGGAACGTGAAAGGGCAGAAGCGCAAGAGCAACTTATTGCCGAATTGGAAGTGGGTTCTGTTCGCGAAGGAATTGTCACGCGATTACAGCCTTTCGGTGCTTTTGTTGATATTGGTGGGATTGATGGTTTAATCCATATCAGCCAGTTGAGTTGGGATCGGATTGGACATCCGAAAGAAATTCTTGAAGAAGGGCAAAAGATCAAGGTCAAAATTTCTCGGATTGATCCGCAGACAGGCAAGATCGGCTTAAGCTACCGCGATATCGTTGACAATCCTTGGGATACGGCCTCTGCCCGCTACCAACCAAATTCTTCTGTTACCGGAACCGTTTCGAAGCTGACCGACTTTGGTGCCTTTGTGCGGCTTGAGGCGGGAATTGAGGGACTGCTACATGTTTCAGAAATATCGCACAAGCGAGTTTTTCATCCGAGTGATGTTTTGAGTGAAGGGGAGCAGCTGGAACTACAAGTACTCTCCATCGATCTAGACGCACAGCGAATCAGCCTTTCACGAAAGGCGTTGGAACAACTGCCCGCAAAGGGGGAAACACCGGGAGAAAAGGAGCCTCTCGACCCACCCTCGCACATCAAGAAGCAGAATCTTGACGAACTCAAAGGTGGTACCGATCAGGCTAGCGGGGGCGAACAATTTGGGTTGAAATGGTAGGCCATTACGATAGCTGCAAAAGTCTAAAAACAGCGTTCCCTTCGCCCAAGCCCGATAGTATCCCGATGCGACTGGACGGTTTTCAAAAAACGCTATCTCTTTATGTGGATATGGCTTGCAGGGATTTCTATTGCACCGTTCGATTTTTTTGTGACCTTTGTCTCTCTTCCGGCAACTTACTTCGCGAAAGGCATCAAACATCGCTTTAGCGGTGGTTTGCATGCGGGCAGTGCCCTTGGACGTCTCCAGCCAAACCGACGAACAGTTGGCAGTCGACGCCGCACGCGAGGGTTCAGACGGTCCGGCGTTTCAATGCCTCTTGGGGCGTTTTCGTCAGAGGGTCTGGCGAATTTGCTTTCGTTTGCTGGGCAACGAAACAGACACGAATGATGCAGCCCAGGAAGTTTTTGTTCAACTATTTCTTAACCGTGGCAAGTTTGAAGGAAGGTCAAAATATTCTACTTGGGTCCATAGTGTTGCCGTAAGAACGTGCTTGATGTTTCGCCGTTCGCGAGGCCGTAGACGCAAGCACGAAACCACGGATCTGGAAGAGTTTCATACAGCAACAAAAGAATCCAGAACAGCAAAACCTGACCTCGGCATGGATTTAATGACAATATTGGAAACCATAAATGAAAAAGATCGCGCCATGTTGATTCTCAAGCACGCTGAAGGATATAGCTACGAAGAACTCGGGGATATCTTCGACCTGTCGGTCAGTGCCTGCAAAATGCGACTAAGCCGAGCGAAAGACAAACTGAAACAACAATTCCCGGATCAAATATAAATACGATGGCAAACGATCTGTTCGATCAACTCGCTGACAAAGACGTTCCGCCACCTCCGGAACAGTTTGATCAGCAAGTTCATTGGCGACTCAACCGGACGTTGCTGGCAATGCATTGTTTCGAAATGTGCACACAATGCCTGCCTTGGTTTTTAAAACACTTCATTCCGGCTGTCGTCGCTACGGTTCGTTATAGCTTGACCGGTTGTTATGAAACCATTCGAAAAAATCAACATTAGACTGTTGCAAATCGCCATGAGAAGGAATGTGTTAAAAACTCCCCACACTTGCCCGATACCCATTTGGCAAACAGGGGAACCAAGATTTGTCAAACTACGGGCTGATGGATCGGCTCGGCATTTTAATTTTTAGGAGGAATTTAACATGAATACTTTATTTGCTGAAAGTTTTCTGTCCCAGTATCAGTTGTTAGGCCAGGGAGATGCTCAGAAATGGAGCGATAGCTTCGTTTCCAGTTTCCAGACAGCGATTACACAGATCGTTTCCATCGTTCCCAGTCTTCTGGCAATGATCATCGTCCTGCTCGTTGGCTATCTCATTTCTCGAGTCGCCGGCCGACTAGCAACCGCTATTTGTGAAAAGATCGGGCTCCAGATGGCGGCCGAAAGAAGTGGTTTGGTCGAATCGATGCAACAGGTTGGCATCCGGCGAAGCATTCCCTCCATTGTCGGTTTGATGTTTTTCTGGCTGTTGATGTGCGTTTTCCTGACAGCCGGGTTTAATATCCTCGGCTGGGAAGGCATCTCATCCGGAATGGAGACCATCGTTGCCTATATTCCCAAATTGCTTGTCGCTACGGTAGTCGTTGTTATCGGTCTGTTGATTGCAACGTTTCTCCGAGGTGTAATCGCTACCAGTGCAGATCGTGCAGGGATTTCGTATGCCCAGCAATTGGCCAGCGGTTGTTATTACATTCTGGCCCTGATGATCTTCATGGCAGCATTTGATCAGTTGGAGATCAAATTTGAATTGTTCAACTATGCCATTCTCATCGCATTTACTGCCCTGGCACTTGGCTTCGGACTTTCATTCGGTCTTGGCGGACGGGATGTGGTTGGAGGCATCTTGGCCGGGTATTATGTGCGGCAGCGAATGGAAACCGGCGATAATGTCCACATTGGGGACTTGAAAGGTACAGTACGTGAAGTCGGTCCGGTCGCGACGATCATTGAGACGGAAGAAAATGGTCTCATGCATCGACGTAGCGTTCCCAATACCCGAATGTTGAACGAAGCCATCCGTTAAAGAACGGGCTAGTTCATATTCTGACCATCGAGTACCGCGGCCGAACATGTTCGGCCGCGGTTTTTTATTTCTATGAAAACAACATTCGGTCGCTTGCTACTGGCGTACAATGTAAACTGCGTAGGAATGCTTTTTTTCCAATCATTGACATCATAAAGATCGCGACGATAAAATTTGCTCCAGCAGTCAACGGTTTTTTATGAAGCACATATGGCTCTAAATCGATTTTCCATCAATCGCATACTCTGGCTCTTTGCGCTGTTACTTCTGTGCGTTGGCGTCGCAAGAAGTGTATTCAGCGAGAATATCAACGAACCGGACCGTGCGGACCTGACATTACGAACCCGTGCCACGGTTGCGGAGGGTGAGCCTGTTGCGGGTCGCCTGTTGCGGGTCCCGCTTCCCATTACCGGCAATGTCGATCGTCGCGTCATAGCGGAGATCCAGCATCTTGTCGGACAATTGCAATCTGAGCCAAGTGCTGCCGGTCGGCGGAGCGTACTGGTTTTGGAATTTGATCCGGGTGCTTCGCAATTTGGACTTGGTAGTGTGTTCGAAGACTCCTTGAAATTGGCAAGATTCCTCATCTCTCCCGCCTTGGACGGCGTGAAAACGGTTGCCTATCTGCCCAGGTCGATCGGGGGCCATGCTCTACTCGCTGCAATGGCCTGTGATCAGATTGTCATGGCACCGGATGCGGTCATCGGAAATGTTGGCGCGGGACATGATTTAGACCATCCTATCGACAAAACCATCTTGAGTGGCTACCAGCAGATCTCAAAGAGTCGCCACACCGTCCCCATTGAACTTGCCGTGGCAATGCTCGATGACAAGCGGAGATTATTGAGAGTAAAAACGGACGAAGGGACGCAGCTAGTGTTCGCTAGTCAATTGGCAAAACTAAAGCAGACCCGCACGATCGACCAGGACGACACGACCGTTATTTTTCCGGGGGGACAGCCCGCTTTTCTTGCAGGCGACCAGGCTCGCAAACTGGGCGTGGCGGCCCATCTTGCTTCAGATCGAGAAGAACTTGCACGATATCTCGGCATTTCCCGACAGAGCATTCAAATAGATCCGTTGCGGGCAGGGACATTAAAACCCCGAATGATTCTTGTCGATCGCTATATCAATCCACGTTTTGTGGAAACACGTCTGACAATGATGAACGAGGCCATTGAAAACGACGGCGTTAACCTGCTTTGCCTCTGGATCGACTGCAAGGGCGGCGATCTGGGAGCGATCGCTCAATTAACCGCCTATCTCGCGGAACGTGATGCAACAGAAGTGTTTACGGTCGCCTACATCCCAGGCGCCGCTACAGGCACTGCCGCCCTCATTGCATTGGCTTGCGACGACATCATCATGCAACCGAATGCAGTTATTGGAGGGGGAGAGAAGTCACTTTCGCCTGAAGAGCAGGCCGATATCGACTCCACGATCACAGATGTAATCATCCCCAACACAGTACGCAGCTCTGCTCTGACATTGGCAATGTTCAAGAAGAATTTTCCAGTGTATCAGTTTCGCAATCGGCGCACTAATCTGGTGCGCTATTTTAACGAAGCAGAGTTCATACAACTTAACGATCAGCAGGACTGGGAGCGTGGTGAACAAATCACAACTCCCGGGAAGCCTCTGCAGCTCACCGGAATCGAGGCGGAAAATGTTGACATTGCCACAGCGATCGTTGATGATTTTGTGGGATTAAAAAGAAAATATGGTTTGCTGGATGATCCGGCACTCGTCGAGCCCAATTGGGTCGATCAGCTCATCGGTGCACTCGCCTCACCCGGTTTGGGATGGCTGCTGGTCCTTATAGGCATGGCAGGGATTTACGCCGAGGTGCAAATGCCGGGAATCGGGGTGGGTGGTTTTCTCGCAACGGTTGCATTCGCTCTCTACTTTTGGGCAAACTTCATGAATCATACTGCAACCGAATTGGAAATCATCTTATTTATTGTTGGCGTTTCCTGTCTCATTTTGGAAGTTTTCATTATTCCCGGATTCGGTATTTTTGGCCTCGGTGGGGGCATCATGATTCTTGTCTCTCTGATTCTGGCGAGCCAGACATTTGTATTGCCCCGCAGCGACAGCGACCTTCAACAGCTTCGCGACTCATTATTAATTGTTGGTGGAGCTGTTGTTGCCCTAGTTCTATTCTCATTTGTTTTTCGGCGTTATTTGCCAAATGCTCCAATATTAAGTCGGCTCATGCTGCCGGCCACGGATGCCCGCCAGAGACAACAGAGACGAGATGAATCGTCGTTTGACGGCTCTCAATTGCTTGGCCAAATTGGCCGGACGACAACGCAACTAACGCCATCGGGTAAAGCATCATTTGCCAATGAACTTGTCGATGTGATTTCCGATGCAGAACTTATTCCAGAAGGTACGGATGTTGAGGTGGTCGAGGTCCACGGCGGACATGTCCTGGTTCGAGCGGTTGAATCGTAATATTTTCATGAATTGGTAAGACATAACCGCATTTTGTCCGTCTAGGCGTTTTTCAATTTGACTTTGCCGGTTCACAAAATATATGCTGGTCCTACAGAGCCGCGTTGACGGCGGAAAACTTTTAACAAACTGGATGTAGTCGTTTATTATGCACCCGATCATTTGGGCAATTTTGTTGATGACTCTAGGACTGGGCCTGGCCGCTCTTGAGATTTTTATTCCCTCGGCGGGAATTCTTGGTTTCCTTTCCATCGCATCCATCATCGGTTCGGTCGTGCTGGCGTTTTCTTTTGGCTCTACCGCTTCGGGATTTGTGTTTATAGGCACCGCTGCGGTTGGTTTGCCTGTGGTGATTCTTTTTGCCTTCAAATGGCTACCCCATACTCCCGTCGGGAAACGGCTCCTGCTCGGTACCCCGAAGAGCGATGATGTACTACCTGAAGAAGATCCAAGAGAAAAATATCGGGAACTGATCGGCAAGCATGGGATTGCCAAGTCGGCCATGCTTCCAGGTGGTGCCATTGTGATCGACGGGAAAACGTGTGAGGCGGTGAGTGAATCGGGAGCGATCGACCGGGGAGATACTGTTGAGGTTGTGCGGGTTCGCAACAATCGCATGGTCGTCAAGAGAGTGGATCTCACAAAACGACACGAGGATTCGGCAAAAACCGGTACAGAGGACCCCCTCTCTCAGTCGATCGATTCGCTGGGAATCGATCCTTTCGAAGATCCGCTCTCTTGAACAACCGATCGAGTCGGGTTACAAAGATTGGAGGTTGCTCTCCGGTCAAATCCTTGTGAGGTTCGGTCATGCCGTGCTTATTCTTTGCCCCACCACTGTTCGGCGCAAGTACCGGCGTCTGGATACCGATCGTCCTTTTCGCGATCGTTATTATTATTTGTCTTGTCTTGCTGGCAGTGTTCGCCCGGTATTTTCGACTCTGGATCCAGTGTGTCACTACTCGGGCGCAAATCGGAATCGTTGATTTGCTCGGCATGACTTTTCGCAAAGTGAATCCGGCCATCATTGTCCGCAGCAAAATCATGGCTGTTCAAGCGGGTCTTGATGACTCGAGCGGCATTACTAGCAAAAATCTTGAAGCCCATTATCTGGCCGGAGGAAATGTGCCGTTAGTCATTCGGGCCTGCATTGCTGCCGTTAAAGCAAAAATCGTTGATCTCAATTTCAAGCAAGCCACGGCGATTGACCTCGCCGGTCGCAATGTTTTGGAGGCGGTCCAGACCAGTGTCAATCCGAAGGTGATCGACTGCCCCGCAAGCGATTCGGGAAGGCAGACGCTCGATGCGGTTGCTAAAGACGGGATTCAGTTGAAAGTGAAGGCGAGAGTTACCGTACGCGCCAATCTCAAGCGGCTCATCGGTGGGGCGATGGAAGAGACCATTATTGCCCGTGTGGGTGAAGGCATCGTCAGTGCGATCGGTTCGGCCGATTCGCACAAAAATGTGCTGGAAAATCCCGATACGATATCCAAAGCCGTGCTTGCCCGTCGTATGGACTCGCAGACAGCGTATGAGATCGTCTCGATTGACATTGGCGATATTGATGTCGGGAGCAATATTGGTGCCCGTCTACAGGCCGATCAGGCAGAAGCCGACATGCGTGTTGCCCGCGCCCGTGCTGAAGGCAAACGGGCCATGGAAGTGGCAAAAGAGCGGGAGAATGTGGCTTCCATCGAGGAGAGTCGTGCCAAAGTTGTCGAGGCAGAAGCAGAAGTTCCTCGGGCAATTGCAGATGCATTTCAGAGTTCGCGACTTGGTATTATGGACTATTACAAACTCCGCAATATCCAGGCCGATACAGATATGCGAAAGAGCATTGCCGATAGCGGTTTCACGAGGTCGTAATCTCTTTCACGGTCGTTCTAAAGCGGTAGCAGTTGCTGCCGATGTCAATCTGTAACGCCTCGGGACACTTTAGCGGACGCAGACCCGCCTCTTAGGGACAAACGAGAGCCTTGCGGCTATTGATGCGGCGCGCATATCTGTCAGAATGACAGATCCTGGATTCCGAATTTTACAAGGAGTACACCATGACACGTCCTGTCACACTGTTTACGGGCCAATGGGCCGACCTGCCGCTGGAGGACATGGCGCGCAAGGCAAGTGATTTTGGTTATCAAGGACTGGAACTTGCATGCTGGGGCGATCATTTTGAGATCGATAAAGCCATTGCGGACGACAATTATTGCACTGAAAAACGAGACTTGCTCGACCGCTACGACCTGCAATGCCACGCAATTAGCACACATTTAGTCAGCCAGGCGGTCGGCGATATTATTGACGAGCGTCACCAGGCCATTCTACCAGAGTACGTCTGGGGCGATGGAGATCCTGCAGGCGTGAACGACCGCGCGGCAGAAGACGTAAAAAATACCGCGCGTGCAGCCCAGAAAATGGGGATCGATGTTGTCAACGGATTTGTTGGGTCAAGCATCTGGCATTTACTGTATTCCTTCCCGCCGGTTCCGGAATCGATGATCGATGCGGGATTTGAACAATTTGCCGAACGCTGGAATCCCATTCTGGATGTTTTTGGAGAATGTGGTGTGCGTTTTGCTTTGGAGGTCCATCCGACGGAGATCGCCTTTGACATCTACACTGCGGAAAGGGCGCTCAAAGCTCTCGATCATCGCGAGGAATTTGGATTTAACTTCGACCCTTCCCACTTAATTTGGCAAGGTGTTGATTCCGTCGAATTTATCCGTGCCTTCTCCGACCGCATCTACCATGTCCATGTGAAAGATACCATCGTCACGCTCAACGGGCGGAGCGGAATTCTCGGCAGCCATCTCAACTTCGGCGATGCCCGTCGCGGATGGGATTTTCGCTCGCCGGGACGAGGAAGTGTTAATTTTGAGGAGATCATCCGGGCGCTCAACGACATCGGGTACTCAGGTCCACTTTCGGTAGAGTGGGAAGATGCCCGTATGGATCGCGAGCATGGTGCTCGCGAAGCGTGTGAGTTTGTGAAAAAACTAGATTTCGCGCCCAACAATGTCGCCTTTGATGCGGCTTTTGCGGACTGAGTCAGAAAACTCGAGCGGGACGCCGGCGATTCTGCGCCGCGTCCCGCTGCTGAGTTTTCCGCTGCTGAGTTTTTTAATGTAGGCATCTTGAAGACAGCTTGGCTAAAGCATCCCGGCTAAAGCAGTCCGGCTAAACGGGCGGTTTCTTGATAGTCTCGCAGCCCGCCAGTGGCCCCCAGACCGGTCACGCAGCATGCACCGCAGGCCGCCGCCAATCGTCCCGCCGCCGCTTCATCCATCCCGCGGAGTAATCCGGTTAAAAGACCCGCATAAAAACTGTCGCCGGCACCTGTCGTGTCGACAATTTCACCAGGGGGCAAGACCGGCTCCACGTCGATCCAGCAGCCCCCGGAGGTCTGCAGCAGAGCGCCGGCAGCACCCAATTTGACGCCCAGCAGTCCCGCTGCGCCCTGATCGCGAAAGACACCGATGATCTCCCGTGGATCGGTGCGGCCTGTCTGATTGGTAGCCTCGGCATGACTAGGTACATAAATATCGAGGTGTGGAAGAATTGTGTCGAGGGGCTGCATGCTCCCACCGTCCCCCGCCGCATCGAGGGCCGTGAGACAACCCTGTTTGCGAATCTCCGCAAAAACTTCTGCCAAATCTTGTTGTACATTCGGCATCAATGAGTAGTAACCTAGAAGCATCATCCGGCTTGCAGCAAAGTGTTCAATGCGATCCAGAAAAAACTCCCGGTCCAGTTTCTCAGGCGCACCGACACAGTGGGCAAAGCTCCGTTCTCCACCCTCGTCGATCAACACTGCTGTCGTGCTTGTGGGTGCTTGCTGATGGGTTACGAGATGTTCAAAGCCAAGCCCCTCCTCCTGGTAGCGGTTGCGGAGCAAATCTCCCCATTGGTCGTTGCCCACATAGCTCAATGCAGTCGCGCTCATGCCCAATCGTGCCATTGCAATTCCGGTATTGGATACAATGCCGCCCGTCGTCACCTCGATAGGATCGACCTCTACCAGACGTCCGCCACCGATTGCCGCTTCAAGGGGTACAGGACGGACCAGAATATCGACGACACATGATCCGCAAACAATACAGTCGATCGTTTTGTTCATAACTCACTTCAATCCAATAGGGATGACTCAAGCATCACGGGAACAAGCATTTCCATCGCGATTCTCTCTGAACAGTGGCATAAACTCAAACCGGGTCACGTCAAACAGACCGAGATCACTGAGTTTGATTTCTGGAATCACCAGAAGGGCCATAAAGGCGAGTGTCATATAGGGTGCCCGCAACGGACAGCCCAGGGCCTTTACCCCCTTGTCCAATTTGGCATACTTTCCGCCCACCTGCTCGCAGGACTCCGGGGACATTAAGCCCGCAATCGGGAGCGGAAGCAGATGGCATTCGTTATCCGCTACCAAGGAGAGTCCGCCCCCACATTCGCTGATGAGGTTCACTGCCTCGCAAATCTCCTCGTCGCGTATGCCTACCGCAATCACGTTATGTGAATCGTGCGCGACAGAGGAAGCAAAAGCGCCCCGGGAGAGTCCGAAATTTTTTACAAATGCGACCGCCGGATTCGCCTTTTGGTATCGATTTACCACAGCAATCTTGAGAATGTCCTTTTCCGGATCACTCACCGCGTAGCCACCAATGTTCTTTACCGCAGCCGTCGTTTTCGAAGTGACTAACTCGCCATCAATCGCTTCGATCACATTTAGAGTCTTGGCTCCCGCGGGTACCGGCACCCTAAACATATCGGGACTTAACTTTCGGGTGAGAAACTGATTCACGGTGGGCGATGGTTTAGCGGCGAAAAGCGCTTTGCCCCGATCGGCAACGAGTTGGCCGTGAATAAAGGTTCGCAAAACCTTCCAGTTGCTCAAATTCTCAACTTCGATGAAATCGGCCGGGTCACCAATGCGGAGCATTCCTACGTCTAATCCGTAATGCTCTACCGGATTGATGCAGGCTGCCCGCAAGACTTTCATACGATCAACCCCTGCGTCGAGGGCCCGCTGCACCAATAGGTTGATATGCCCATGGAGTAGCTCGTCGGGGTGTTTGTCGTCGCTACAGAGCATGCAGCAGTCGGGATAATCCTGGATCAGCGAAAAAAGAGCATCAAAGTTGCGGGCCGCAGAGCCCTCGCGGATGAGGATCTTGGCCCCGGCAGCGAGTTTATCGAGGGCCTCTTCCCGAGTGGAACATTCATGATCGGTGGAAATACCAGCCTCGATGTATCTGCGGGCCTGATCGCCTCGCAGACCAGGGGCGTGGCCATCGACTACCTTGCCGCGCGACCGGGCCGCTTCGATTTTGGCGAGCAGTTCCTGTTCTCCAGATAACACGCCCCGAAAGTTCATGACCTCACTCAGATAGCCTATCTGTGGATCATCGAGTAAGGCCGCCACCTGCCCGGCATCAATGAGAGCACCGGACGTTTCAAACGGAGTTGACGGGACGCAAGATGAAGCGCCAAAGCAAAATTTAAAAGGAACATCTGCGGCCGATTTGAGCATGTATCGAACGCCATCGGTCCCGAGGACATTCGCAATTTCATGCGGGTCGGAAACAGTGGCCACCGTACCATGGACAACGGCCGCCCGAGCAAACTCGGGGGGCAGTAACATTGAACTTTCAATGTGGATATGAGAATCGATGAATCCCGGCAGTAGAAACGTTGCCGGTTCCTCGTTGATGGGGACTATTTCTTGGATACATCCTTTTGCAACCTTGACCTTTGCAGGCACAATCCGCTGCGCAGCGATGTCAACAATATTCCCAACCACTTCAAAAGACGGCATCACTCACTCCATCCACTGCCACGCGGACCGTTCCGGAAGAACCATTGTTTTGGTAATTGGAGCAGTTTTGATATCAACCTCAAGAGCGCGTGGCCATCCTGCTTGAACCGTTCTACAACAAATCGTATACAAGACGCCATGCATTATCGTCGTTTTGGCCGTACCGAATTGCAAATGCCCGTTTTTAGCTGTGGCGGTATGCGCTATCAATATCGATGGCACGATATTCCTCTCGAAAAGGTGCCTGCGGACAATCAGGAAAATCTGAAGGCGACCATCGATCGCAGCCTTGAGCTTGGTATCAATCATATTGAAACCGCTCGTGGCTACGGCTCTTCGGAACGGCAACTCGGCCTCGTGCTGCCCACCCTGCCTCGTGAGGAGTTGATTGTACAGACCAAGGTGGCGCCCGATCCCGATCCGGACGTATTTGTCGGCCAAGTACACGAATCACTCGAGCGGCTACAGCTTGACCATATCGACCTTCTAGGTCTGCATGGGATCAACAACCATGAACGATTGTGGTGGGCGATTCGACCGGGCGGATGTCTGGCGGCTGCCCGCGAGTTGGTTAGGGAGGGCAAGGTTCGCCACGTTGGATTCTCGACGCATGCTTCCCTCGATGTCATCTTAGCGGCGGTGGAACATGAACAAGATGGTGGGTTTGATTATGTCAACCTGCACTGGTACTACATTTACCAACAAAACTGGCCAGCCATTGAGGCAGCCCGACATCGCGATATGGGCGTTTTTATTATCAGCCCCGCAGACAAAGGTGGCATGCTTTACAGACCACCGAAAAAGCTTTCCTCGCTTTGTGATCCTTTGCATCCGCTCGTGTTCAATTGTCTATTCTGTTTATCAAGATCCGAAATTCATACCCTTGGAGTTGGAGCAAGTTGTCCGGAGGATTTTGATTTACAGATAAGTGCACTTTCCCAGATCGATCGGGCAAACACATTACTACCACCCATCGAAGCGCGACTCAGGTCGGCGCTGATTGAAGCTGTTGGCCCTGAACTGGCCGACTATCACGGCGAAGGGCTGCCCGCATGGCATGAGAGTCCCGGCTACATGAACATGCCGATCATGTTGTGGTTGCGGACGTTGGCACTGGCCTACGACATGCTTGAGTATGGGAAGATGCGGTACAACCTGCTTGGCAATGGAGGACATTGGTTTCCAGGACTCAATGCGGAGCAGATCGATCAACTCGAACTAAAAGAGGCCCTCACCAAAAGCCCCTTTGCCGAACAGATCCCCGCTTTCCTCCGCGAAGCGCATTCCATGTTCTATCAAAAGCCAAAAAAGCGATTGAGTCAAAGCTGATGGCAGTGCTAGCAAGGCCAGTAGCGCTGCTAGCAGGAAATACAATAATCATCGCCACCTCCGATCCGTCCGAGTCGCCCACAAGGCCCACCATTCTTGGGGGAGGCACCGATTTTTTGAGGGAGATATTTTTTTTTCTCCACGTGAGCGACCGTTGAAAAGACTTTCTACCACTAGCGTTAGCCAAAAAAGCTGCCAATTACCCCATGACTTTGTTGTTGACCTTTTTGCCGGGTGCTAATAAGCTACAAGTCCTCCAGTAGTTAGTACTTGCGTTCTGGAATCAGAAGATGCCGGGTGGCAATTATGCCTTCCGATCGCCCCTGGCAAGGATTCCATTGAATTCTGTTCCTGCAACGAGTGAGTGTTCACTTTACATGCATTCTCTGCTAGCTCTCCTTCGAACAAGTTGTCTGTGGCTGCTGATTTTCAGCTCCGCCCAGTTTACCGTCGGCGAAGACAAAAGCCTCCATCGGCAGATTGACGAGTTGGTAGATACGGAACGGGTTGGCCCCCCTGCGCCAATTTGCTCCGACGCCGAGTTTTTGCGTAGAGCGTATCTCGACCTCGTCGGAAAGATTCCCTCCACAAAAGAAGCGCGCGAGTTTCTCGCTGACGAAGCACCCAACAAGCGAGAGCAGTTGATTAAGCGGCTGCTGAAAGACCCGCACTTCAACCGAAACTTTATGCGTGTGCTTGATGTGATGCTTATGGAGCGCATGCCGGAAAAAGTTGTAAAGCCCGACACCTTTCGGACTTTTATCCGTCAATCACTTGAAAAAGAAAAGGGATTGGACCAACTTGTCCGAGAAATCCTCGTCGCAGATGGTGCAAAAAAAGACCAACGGGCTTCCGCCAGATTTTTACTCGACCGGTCAGCAGAACCTCATGCGATAACTCGCGATATTGGCAGGCTGCTTCTCGGCATCAATATGGAATGTGCGCAGTGTCATGATCACCCTTCCATCGATGACTACTATCAGGCGGACTATTATGGCATCTATGCGTTCTTGAATCGCAGTTATCTTTTTGGCAACCCGGAAAAAGGTGCGGTGGTCGCGGAAAAGGGAGAGGGAGAAGCCTCTTTTTTCTCTGTGTTTATTGGAGATGCTCCCAAGGAGATGAAACCCCACCTGCCGGGTGGAGCGCACTTGAGTGATCCGGATTTGGGTCAAAGTGACCTGTATCACGTTAAACCTGAAGAAGGGGTGCGCCCGATTCCCAAGTTTTCCCGACGAAGTCAACTGGCAGAAGAACTGACAAGCGGCCGCTACCCTGCCTTCCAGAAGAATCTGGCCAACCGAATCTGGGCACACATGCTCGGTCGGGGGATTGTCCATCCGCTCGATTTGCATCATAGCGCCAATCCGCCGGTCCATCCTGAGCTACTCGACTTGCTCGGAGAGGCCCTTGTCTCGTTTAATTTCGATCTTCGTCAATTCATACAAGAAATTGCACTCTCCCAGACCTATCAGCGAAGCAGCGAAATACCGCATCAACTCATCGAGTATGCCCACCATGCAGACACTGACAGAAAAGAGGCTCAGCGGCAGCAGCAACAGCACCAGCAGGTCGTCGAGAAAGCAGAGAAACAGCAGAAAAAGTTACGCAATGAAAAATCACAACTGGAACAGGAAATTGCAACCATTGTAGCGCGTCGCAGCGAACTGATGACAAAAGCAGTCGCTGGGCGCGTGCGTGCAAAAAGCTTGAGAGCGGAACGCTCTGGTTATGAAGGACTTCTCAGTTCGCTGCAGAAGGCTACCGAGGAACTCCAAACACTGCAGCAGCAGGCGAGTACACTTTCCGATATTGAACCTGAGAATCTGTCCCTCAAAGAGGCGGCGACAAAAACCAAGCAGCGGGCCACACTATTGGCGCGAGAGTCCAAACAGTCTGCCGATCGCCTAGAGCAAATCAATGGGCAGTTGCAAGCTATCGCAGAGGCAGAAAAAGTAGCCAGGGATGAACTAAAAGCAATAGAAACAGCACATCCTGCGCTGAAAGAAAAAGAACACGATCTAGCGGCACAGGTTCAAGACCATCAGGGGCGTTTATCTGAGTTGCAGAAGAACCTGATCGCCATGGACGAACGGCTAGAGGATTTTGCCGCCTTAAGCCAGTTTGTTGAGTCTATCAGACAGAACAACAACGGACAGAACAACAACAGCGATGATAGATCGCAAACGGAGGCTTTACAGCAACTGGCACAGCGATGGCGAGAACGGTTCAATTGCGGCCACGTTTTACCATTAACCGCTGAGCAACTTTCCTGGAGTATTACCGAAGCGGTCGGTGTTGTTGATCGTTACCGTGAAGAATTAATGCAAGCAGCAGCTAAAGAAGCAGCAGCTAAGGAAGCGGAAGCTCCTGATAACAAAGACTCGAAGGTGTCGGATAAGGTAAAGCTCGCGCAAAACCAACAAGTCGAACAGTCGCTATGCACAAAAGTTGATCAATCACTGTACGATTTTATTGTCAATGTGCATGATAAGCGAGGACAGCCGGATGGAGCATTTCAGGCGACCGCTAGCGAAGCGCTTTTCATGAGTCGCAGCAATAGGGTTTTGGGGTGGATCAGTGATGGTTCCCAAAATCTTGCGGAACGCCTGACAAAAATTAGCAACCCGCAGAAGATTGCTGACGAGTTGTATTTGGCTGTTCTTTCCAGGTATCCCGACCAGGAAGAGACCGCTATCGTGAACGTCTATCTCGAAAAAAGTCCCGAAGAAAAACAGTCGGCACTTCATGATCTTGTCTGGGCACTGGTCAGTTGTGCGGAATTCCGCTTCCAGCATTAACGCCAAACTCGCAACTAAAAAACACATGCAGCAGGGGACAACATCGTGCAAAACAAAAAAACATGCCGCTCGGAGGAACATCTGGTTGCTCGACGTGGTTTCCTGCAAGGCGCTGCTCTTGCCGGCAGTGGATTCTTGCTTGGCGGGGGTCTCGCCAGAGCTGCCGCAGCGAATGAGGTCGCTGCGGGTCGCCGAAAAATGCTGGTCATTTTTCTCGATGGTGGCTTGAGCCAACTGGAAAGCTGGGATCCCAAACCGGGGACCGACGAGGGTGGACCATTTCGCGCAATTCCAACTTCGGTTCCCGGAATCCATATCAGCGAGTTGCTCCCCCACACGGCAAAACAGATGCATCATTTGGCACTCGTGCGGAGCGTCAGCACCGGTGAGAAAGATCACACGCCGGCAAAATATCTTATGGAAACCGGTCGCAACATGAAAACTGGCAGCGACTTTCCTTATCTCTGCGCGGCAGCTGCGAGCAAACTGGTACAACCTGACGATGTCTTACCCCCGTATGTCATCATCCAGACATCCAATTACCATTTGGGACATGCCGGTTTTCTCAGCGCGCGGTTTTCAGGTGTTAATTTGGCCCGAGCAAAACCACCAAAATATCTCACTCCCCCAGAGGGCGTCTCGGCTGAAACGTTGAGTCAGCGGACCACTTTAAGATCCCTGTTTGATCAGAGGCTCGTTGGTAGTCGGCGGACGGCCGACACGGAAGCCTACACGGCCAGTTTCACAATGGCCGACCGGATGGCACAACAGAGAGATGTATTCGATCTCTCCAAGGAGCCCCAGAAGGAGCAGGATCGCTATGGAAAACATGATTTTGGACGGCACTGCCTTCTCGCGAGGCGATTGCTGGAAAGTGACGTTCCCTGTATCCAAGTAAGACATCGGGCCTATGACTCCCATTTTGAAAACTTCAATATCCATCTCGAGCAACTCCGCGAATTCGACCTGACGTTTGCGACACTCATGGATGATCTCCACGAGCGCGGCCTGTTGGAAAGTACGCTCGTCATCGTGATGTCCGAAATGGGCCGGACACCTAAGATCAACAACCAGATGGGACGCGACCACTGGAGCAAATCCTGGTCGATCGCACTCGGTGGTGGCGGGATCCAGCCGGGTGCCGTGTATGGCAAGACAGACAACAAGGGCATCGAAATTCTGGACGGTAAAGTCGATCAATCCGATCTGTTTCATACTTTCTATCGGGCGGTTGGCATCGATCCAAATGCGGTGTTCGATACGAATGCGAAGACAGTTCCCCTGGCAGAACCGGCACACGGACCGATTGAGGAGCTGTTGACATGAAAGAGACACCAAAAGATTCGCCGAACACGAACAGACCAGATCCGAAAGCAGCGAAGGTTGTTTCCGACCTGAACGTTGGAAAACCACTTTTGCGATGCTGCCTTGATCCATCCGGCAAGACACTCTTTACCGCCGGCCAGGATACTCGCATCTGGCAGGTCCCGCTTAACGAGACAAAAGAAGCCGACACAAAAATGGCCGAATTGAAAGGTCATGAAAGCTGGGTTTTTGCGTTGGCGATGCACCCCGATGGAGAGTTACTGCTCAGCGGTGGGGGAGACGGAAATCTCATCTGGTGGTCGCTCTCCGATGGTCCGGCAACGCTGTTAAGAAAAATCAATGCCCATCAAGCCTGGATTCGCGATGTTGCAATTAGCTTCGATGGCAAAGTGGTCGCCACGGCCGGTAACGATCAATTGGTAAAACTATGGAATGTGGAAGATGGTCGTCTCCTAAACACCCTCAAAGGGCACGAATCCGATATTTATCGAGTCACCTTCCACCCCGATGGTGAGAGGCTGATCTCTGGCGACTTGACCGCCCACATCAAATGCTGGCAACTCGATTCGGGAAAGATGCTTCGGGAACTGCATGCCCCAACACTGCACCGGATCGACAAAAATCACAACCTCCATCTCGGCGGTACGCGGGCACTTTCATTTGACGCCGACGGAAAACAATTGGCAGTCAGTGGTCTTCGGGCCGCTCCGAATTACCTCGGCGGCGAGGTCCAGCCAGGTAATGTGATTTTCGATTTTGAGTCGGGCGAGATCGTAAAGGAGCAAAAAACGAAAGAAAATTTGTCGACGGTGCCGTGGGAATCCTTTTTCGATGGGCCCGACACGCTGGTCGTCTCTACCGGCGGCAAAGCCGATGGCCATCTGCTTTTCTGGAAAACGGACGCGGAGCACGAATTCCATTCCTTCGCTCTGCCGAGTGCGGCAAGAGATCTGGCAATGGATCGACAGCGGCACCACCTTGCCACTGCCCACTATGATGGCCATCTGCGAATTACGTCACTCCTGAGTGAAAATCCACAAACGGACGTTTCTTAGCCGGACGGGGACGGCAGAGAAACGCTCTTAGCCTACAATGATGGTAGCGGCTTTTGTTACTGCCCGCCCGATGTTGGATGCATCTGGTCACCTGACCGGAAGATGTTCTCTCTCTGGCGGCAAACCCTGCTCCGCCATGGAATCCTTTATCTGTAGCCCAACCTTTCAGGAAGCCCACCATGTCGCAATTACCAAAACCGCGTGCAGCCGCCAAGCATGAACGTAGCGAACAACAGGATCGGCGGTACTTCCTAAAAACCACCGCGGCGGCAGGTCTTACGAGCCTGGCAACAACAAAGGTGGTATCTGCTGCCGATGGGAGCCGCCAACTGACGGGTGCCGTGATCGGTTGCGGTGGTATCGCCAACCATCTGCTCGGGCATTTTATGGAGACGGAACGGTGCCAGTTCGCCGCTGTTTGTGATGTTGATAGCAGGCGCACCGCAGCCTTTGCCGATCGGATTGAAAAGACGCTCGGCAAGCGGCCCGACATCTACAAAGAATTTGAGCGGGTGTTGGATCGACCGGATATCGATTTTGTGATTGTGGCGACTCCCGACCACTGGCATGCTCCGATCACGGTCGCAGCCTGTCTTGCGGGAAAAGATGTTTATTGCGAAAAACCCTGTTCGCACAATATTCTTGAGGGCCAGGCGATGGTGCGGGCTCGCGACAAAATGGATCGCGTGGTCCAGGTCGGCACCCAGACCCGCAGCGCGCCGCACATGCAGGCGGCGCGGGACTTTGTCCGCTCGGGAAAACTCGGCGTCATCAGCAAGACCCGCACCTTCAATCGCGGCCAGTGGGGACCGACCGGTTTTGGCAAATGGTCGGACCAGTCCCCGCCCAAAGAGGTCGATTACGACCGCTGGCTCGGACCAGCGCCCGCTCGGCCCTTTAACCCAAAACGGTTCCACGGTTCGTTTCGATGGTTCTACGACTATGCGGGCGGTATTCTGGGGGACTGGAACATCCATCTGCAGGATATTGTGATGTGGACGATGGACGCGCCCGATCCGGTTAGCGTCTCGGCGTTTGGCGGCAAATACCTGATCGATGACGATCGCGACACGCCCGACACGCTCGAGGTTCTTTTTGAATTTCCTGCCACGGAAGATCGGCCCCCACTGATCCACAACTATTCGGCAGTCCTCGCCCTTTCACCCTACAACCACAACGCCCATACCGGTGTCGGGATCGAGTTTTACGGCTCTGACGGCCAACTCTACACCAACTGGGACGACGGCTGGTATGTCGCAGGGGCACCCAAAGATTTTCGCAAACCGGAGCCCTGGAATCCGAAGCGGGAAACGCGGATCGAAAGTTTTGAAAAGCCGAGTACCGGTCGGGCGTATGGCCTGCATGCCAACAATTTCATGGACTGTATCGAAAATCGCCAGCGGCCAGCAGCATCGATCGAAAAACACAACAAGACCTGTACCGCGATCCACCTGGGGAACATCTCCTATCGGACAGGACGAAGACTCTACTGGGACCCGGTCCGGGTTGCGTGTTTTAAGGATCGTGAACTCACGATTCCCGACACCGGGGCCAATCAATTGCTCAGCCGGGAGTACCGCAAAGGGTATGGGTTACCGACGGTCTAGGGAACGATGATTCAAAAACAATGCTGCCCGCGTTTTGCTCGGATGAAGAGAATCCGAGACCGACACGCCCAGTCCCCGCAGTCGCCAGTCCCCGCAGTCGCCAGTCCCCGCAGTCGCTAGTCCCCGCAGTCGCTCGGTGGTAGATCTTTGATCTCGACGTTGCGGAAGAAAATTTCGGCCGCTTCGATCTCCAGCAGAATTTTTCCCCCGGTGAGCGGCGCGAACCATTTTTTGTCACCGGGACCCTCGACAGGTTGCTGAATATTTTTGCACGCACCGACAAGTTTTCCATTGAGCCAGTGTTCGGCACTGTCCCCCCGGCAGATCACCTCGATCTGATTCCAGCCCGGCTTCTCCCACTGGCCCCGATGTGCCAGATGTGTGATTCCCGCCTGGTGTCCGTGCATCTGCAAAACTCCTCCATCTTCGCGGAGCATGAAGGTCGGCTTCGGTTCGCTGCGCGTTTTCGGATCGACCCAGGTGTCGTACCGCAGATTGCCGACGGTCACGATATCGCCGATGTTGGTCTTTTCGACCTGATACTGCATCGCCCGCGGCCAGACAATGTCGCGACCGACGTGGTGATAGTAAATTCCCGCATCGCGCAAGATTTCAAAGCGGGGGGCAAATTTTTTCTCGCCCCATTTGTACTGCACACGGAAATGGTAGTCGCGGTGCTTGTCGTTGGTCCCGATGTAACCCTGCACCACCTTGTCGCCATGCTTGGCATGTTTGTAGAGATGGATCACGCCATCTTCAATGGTAATGATCTTATCGGGATCGCTATCGTGCCCGTGCTTCTGCAAAAAGGTATACCAGCCGTCGAGATTCTTTCCGTTAAAAAGCGGGCGGAATCCATCGTCGGCCTGTTGCGCTGTCTTCTCCGCGTCTACTGCAAGACAAACCGGTGCCGCAGATAGGGCAAAAACAAATAGAACCAGATACAGCGGTGGGAAAACTTTCATTAATATATTTTCCATTCAAAAGGTACGGATGAACCAGGATTTGTACCCGATTGTAACCGGGGATAATGCTCAAATCTAGCGACGAAATTTACCGCTCCGATTGTGCCGTTTTGTTTTTTCAAAACGGGTGCGGACTCTTTTTTGTTCGCAGCGGAGTGTATACTAGCAATCTCATTCCCCGCCATACATTCCCGCAACTCCCGGTTACATTCATGTTCCCAAAAAGATCCAGACGTGGCACCCATGAATAAACATTCGATATTGCCCGCGCTATTAATCCCCCTTGCGCTTCTGTGGATGGGCCTTGCCTGTTGTTCTGCAGCGGAGAACGGATCGGCACCCGAATTAAAAGTGCTTTCCGCCGGGAGTGAACGGCTCCTGTACCGGGAACTTTTCTACGAAGCAAAGCGCCTCTCCCATCAGCGGCGGCGTGAACTCGAAGCCTCGCTCGTCTCGCCCGATGCCGCTGAGGAACGCCGCAATCGACTCAAAGCCGACTATCTCCGCCTGCTCGGCCCCCTTCCCGAAAAGACGCCACTCAACGCACACGTTGCCGGAACCATTGAGCGGGACGGCTATCGAATCGAAAAGGTCCACTATGAGAGCCAGCCGGGACACCACGTGACCGCCAATCTCTATATTCCGACTCTCGGCAAACCGCCCTATCCGGGCGTACTCGTTGCCTGTGGACACAGCGAGAACGGCAAGGCCTACTCCGAGTATCAGGCAACGGCTGCACTGTTTGCGAAAAATGGCTTTGTTGCCCTCTGCTACGATCCGATCAGCCAAGGGGAGCGAATCCAGTTGCCTGCCGCACCGCGGTACGGCACACTGACGCATACGCTGCTCGATCTCGGCGCCCTGCTCGTGGGCCGCAGTACGGTCTGGTACGAACTGGTCGACGGCATGCGGAGTCTCGATTACCTCCGGACTCGGCCGGAAGTCGACCCCTCAAAACCGATTGGACTCACAGGAACCAGTGGGGGCGGTACCCAGACCACTTTTTTCATGGCTGCCGACCCGCGCATCGGACCTGCCGCGCCCTCCTGCTACATGATGACCCGCCTCCGCAAATTTGAAACGATCGGGCCGGCCGACGGTTGCCAGTGGCTGCCGGGTGAGGGACCGGCGCGCATCGATCACTTCGACTATGCGGTGATGCGTGCTGATCAACCCACACTCGTGCTCGGAGCGACCGATGACTTTTTTGAC
>JASMGX010000021.1:25673-32897 GCA_030751095.1 Pirellulales bacterium
TCTCAACCCGCGCAGCAGCCGATGAAACGTACCGCGTTTTTTCCGCACTCGGCAAAGAGGCCAATTTTGATTTTTTTGAGGCCGAGTCTCCCCACGGTTTCAACCGTCCCCATCGAGAAGCGGCCACACAATTCATGCGAAAATGGTTGCTCAATGATTCGCAAAATGTGGAAGAAGGATCCTTTGAGCCCCTGGAGGACAAAGTGATCGAGGTAACGCGCACAGGGCAGATTCTCAAAGATTTTCCACAAGAGACGACCGTTGCTGCAATGAACCTGCACGAAGCTAGGCGGCTTGCCGCGGAGAGGAAACAGTTTTGGAAATCCCGATCTGCCGCAGAGCGGCGCGATGCGGTTCGCAAAACGATTGCCGCCCGCAAAACCCGAGACCCTTATAAGGTGGAAGCGCACGGATCGATCGAGCGCGACGGCTATGTCATTAAAAAACTGGCCCTACTCCGCAAGGACGATGTTCCCCTGCCGGTGCTTCTGCTTCTGCCCGAAAATCGTTCCGAGAAACTTCCGGCTCTCCTCTATGCCGACAGTCGCGGCAAGGCGGCGGCGGCCGCCCCTGGCGGGGAACTTGAAACGCTTGTGCGATCAGGCAGGATCGTGATGGCTGTCGATCTCCGCGGCTACGGCGAAACCCGCGACCGGGGCGCGTATGAGAAGAACATGAACGACGAGGAGAGAACGGCGATGATCGCCATGCATCTCGGTCGCCCACTGCTGGGCGAGCGGGTGGAAGACATTGTAACGTGTCTCGATTATCTGGAGAGCCGCAGTGACGTCGATCCATCAGAGATCGAACTGATTGCGATCGGTCGGGTCGGTCCTGTCGGCCTGCACGCCGCTTATCTGGATGATCGCATCAAACGTGTGGTGCTCCGCGATGCGATCCGCAGTTGGATCGCGGACGTGGTTGCCCAGCCACTCCAGCCCCACCTGCTCGCACATGTGGTCCCCGGCGCGCTGCGGCAGTACGACTTAACCGATCTGGAAAAAGCGCTCGGCGAGCGGGTCGAGCGGCAATCCTCCGAGTGAACGGTCAGTCCGCCTCAGGGAAATACAAATCCTCGTCGCTGATGTCGGGGATACCGACCACCAGAATCCGCATCCGGCCCCGCGCCCCATGCACAACTCCGGGCGGGATGTGTACCAGCGAGCCTTTGCGGACCGGGTGCGGCTCGCCATCGAGCAACACCTCCCCGGCCCCTTCGAGGACATAGTAAAGTTCGGTGCCCCGCTTGTGAAAATGTTCCTTTGCGCCGTCGATATCGACCGCGTGGACCCAGGCTGCCACATTTTCATCGTGACGACTAATCAGCAGATCGCGAAATCCACACGTGCTCGCCTCCCGGGCCGTTTCGCCTTCATGCCGTACTAGCGGCTGCCGCTGCTCGTCGGTCGATCCGGTCATCACGCGAAAACTCCGAGCCTGGACTCTTGCTGAGGTCTTTGCGTGCGACTATTTTTTGTCGGCAGCCTTTTCAAAATGCTTGGTGACTTTGTCACCCTCCTTGCTCTCCGGAGCCCGCAATTTCAGATTCCGCACCCGTCCGGTATCGTCGAACGATCCGACACCGACATAGCCCCACTTCAATGTTTTGTCGACCGCCTCCATGATCGGCTTAGTCATATCATCGACATAGACTTCGATTTTTCCACTATCGGCATTACGGACGATCCGCACATGATGCCAGCGGTCGGTCCACTTGTGTCCTTCGGTGGTCTTGTGCGACACCTTGGTACGGGCCTTGCCATCCACAATAAACACATTGTGTGCACGGTCGTCGGTTTTTGAGGCGATGTGGGTGTAGTAATAGTGTGCCGGGTCTTCGAAATTGTAAAAGACGCACATGTCGCGATGCCCGTATTCTGCGCCCGTCTGCTGGAGTTCGAGATCGAGGACAAAGTTTTTCACCTTCTTGTCGACCAGCAGGGCAATATTCCGGGGGGAGGTGTGAGGCGGTGCATATTGGCTCTTTCCAAAGAGGTCCAAAAAGCCATCGCCTCGGTCCGTTTTTCCACTCTTCCATGCCTTCGGATCGGAGAACTGAAAATCCTCGATGGCAGCATCACCATCAAAGTCTTGCTCGTAGATTACTTTGTAGGAGTCGTACTCTTTCGAGTCTGGTTCGTCCGCAGTGGCTTGGGCAGATTGCAGTACCAGAAGACCGAGCAAGAGAGCTGGCGCAAAAATGAAATGTTTCATGTCTTTCCTCGAGATACTTAAGGCTGGAAATAATCGGTAGGGCTGTTAATTTTAGCGGCCGACAGCTTAGCCTGTCAAAGGACCTAAAGCAGGCAAACAAATTACTCACGCGATGTTTCCAGGTGGATGTTTCCAGGCGGTAGAGCAAAAGGATGCCACATGCTATCGCATTGCGGAACACTCGCCGTAGCGATACATTAAATTTCAGACGCTACCCTATCCTCCATCACGCAGAGGCGGAAACAACATGCAATGGCAACGATCGGTTCTTCGGCCAGTGGTTTTTCGGGCAGTGGTTTTCGTTCTTTTCGCGGTCGCTCTGCCGGCCTGGGCCGATACTCCCGAATCCGATTATCCGATCACACCGGTGCCCCCGACGCAGATCGAGTTGGCCGATGGTTTCTGGAACTCGCGGATGGAAACCAATCGCAAAGTTACCATTCCCTATGACTTCCAAAAATGTGAAGAGACCGGACGCATCGCAAATTTTGCTGTTGCAGCAGGGCAACTCGAGGGCAAACATCGGGGATTCTGGTTCAACGATTCAGATGTCTTTAAGGTCATTGAAGGGGCAGCCTATTCGCTGGCGCTCCATCCCGACCCGGTCCTGGAAAAATATCTCGACGAACTGATCGCAAAGATTGCAGCCGCACAGCAGGACGACGGCTATCTCTTTACAATCCGCACCATCCACGGAGAGGAACCCTTTCGCCAACAGCGGTACACCGGAAAAGACCGCTGGTCCCATTTGGAACACAGCCACGAGTTCTACAACGTGGGACATCTCTACGAAGCGGCGGTGGCCTACTATCAAGCGACCGGAAAACGGACCCTGCTCGACGTGGCGATCAAAAATGCAAATTTCATCGATAGTCTGTTTGGAGAAGGCGAGGGCCAAAAGATCGATGTCCCCGGTCATCAGGAGATTGAGATCGGTCTCGTCAAACTCTATCGCACTACCGGAGAGCAGCGGTACTTGGACCTGGCAAAATTCTTCCTCGACCACCGGGGCGTGCCCGAGGGTCGCAAAGAAAACCGCGTCTATGGCGAATACTGCCAGGACCACCAGCCGGTCACCGAGCAGACCGAAGCGGTGGGACACGCAGTGCGAGCGGCCTACATGTATAGCGGGATGGCCGATGTCGCGGCCCTCACCGGAGAGACCTCCTACATTCGGGCCATTGATACACTCTGGGAGAACGTTGTCGGGAAAAAAATGTATCTCACGGGAGGCATTGGAGCACGGCACCACGACGAGGCATTTGGTGCCAACTACGAGCTGCCCAACAGTTCCGCCTACAACGAAACGTGTGCGGCGATCGGAAATGCGATGTGGAACCACCGCATGTTCCTGCTGCATGGAGAGAGCAAATACATTGATGTCCTCGAGCGGGTTCTTTACAACGGATTTTTAGCCGGCATCTCCATCGACGGAGATGAATTCTTTTATCCCAACCCGCTTGCGAGCGACAGCACCTATAAATTCAACAAAGGTTCCACGGCCCGTCAGGGTTGGTTTGCCTGTTCCTGCTGTCCGGTCAATATCGTCCGCTTTATCCCCGCGATTGCAGGGTACGTCTATGCCAAGCGGGATGACGATATCTATGTCAACCTTTTCGTGCCGGGTGAGGGTACGATCGATCTGGACGGAGATCGGATACGGCTTGAGCAACAGACCCGGTATCCCTGGGATGGAAATGTGCACATTGCAGTCGATCCGGAAAAGCCCAAAACGTTCACCTTGAAAATCCGCATACCGGGGTGGGTGCGGGGGGAATGCGTACCGAGCGACCTCTACCGATACGAGAATCCGGTGGCAGAAAAGATAGCTTTGAAGGTGAACGGTAAAGAGGTTCCCCTGACTATGGAAAAAGGGTATGCGACCCTCACCCGCCGCTGGCAGACGGGCGACGTTATCGACCTGCAATTGCCGATGAGAGTGCGGCGCGTGCTTTCAAATTCCAAGATCGCCGAAAATCAGGGTCGGGTCGCGCTGGAGCGCGGGCCGCTCGTCTATTGCCTCGAAGATGTCGACAACGCTCACCGCGTGGCGGATTTTGTCTTGCCCGATAACACACCTATCCGTTCCCGTTTCGATGCGAACCTTCTAGGAGGCATGGTACTGCTCGAAGGAACGGGAATCGTCGCAAAGATGCCGTCCGAAGCTGGACCTACTGAGACTGGGCCTACCGAAACTGGGCCGATGCCGTTTGTCGCCATTCCCTATTATGCGTGGAGCCACCGCGACCCGGGAAAAATGGCCGTCTGGCTACCGCGCAATCTCAAAACGCTAAAACAGGCAGCGGAAAAAGATAAAAAAACCGAGTAGATTTTTTTACAGCGAATCCAGAAATGCCCGCTGGCAGAGGCTGGACTGAAAAATCTGCTAAACCGGGACACACAACGACCGGTCGGCGGGAAACCCGTTTTGTCTTATAATGTCTCTGTTCCACCCTGTATTTTTTCTCCCCAAAATTCGAGGCACACCGATGACCGTTTCTCGTAGAGCCTTTGTCGCAAGTACCGCAGCTGCAGCCGTCACACTCCAAAAAACAATCGCCCGTGGCGATGTCGCCCCCGCCGATGTGAACAGTACCATCCGGGCAGCAGTCCTTGGTGTCAATGGAAGGGGACGGACCCACATCCACCACCTCGAAAAGCAACCGGGAACGGAAGTGGCCGTACTCTGCGATCCGGACGAGAAGGTCCTTGGTGTCCGGGCCGAAGAGTTTGCCAAAGCCCATGGCAAGCCGGTGGACACCGAGACCGATTTGCGCAACGTTCTCGACCGGGATGATATCGATCTGGTCACGATTGCGATGCCCAATCACTGGCATGCCCTGGCAACGATTCTAGCCTGCCAGGCCGGTAAGGACGTCTACGTCGAGAAACCGGGCTCCCATAATATTTATGAAGGTCGCAAGATGGTTGAAGCGGCCAACAAATACAAACGCATTGTGCAGCACGGAGTCCAACTCCGCAGTTCCCCCTCGATCCGTGAAGGGGTGGAAAAGATGCGCAACGGTGTGATTGGCGATGTCTACATGGCCCGCGGCCTTGTCTTTCGTCGTCGCGGTTCGATCGGCAATCAACCGGACGAAGCCAACCCCCCCAAACATCTGAAGTGGGATCTCTGGCAGGGACCGGCACAGGAACGGGCCTTTTCCAAACGACTGGTCCATTACAACTGGCACTGGCATTGGGATTACGGCAACGGCGATGTCGGCAACCAGGGAATTCATGAAACCGACATGTGCCAGTGGGGACTCGATGTCGGACTCCCCTCGGAAGTTGTGGCGATGGGCAGCAAGTTTCTCTGGACGGATGACGACAAAGAGACACCGGAGGTGCTGACCTCCAATTTTTACTATCCCGAAAAGAACAAAATGATCCAGTTTGAAGTCCGGAACTGGAACACCAATCCTGAGGGTGGTGTAGGCGTAGGCAATATCTTCTACGGCAGCGAGGGCTATATGGTGGTTCACGGCTACAGCGCGTACGAAACGTTCCTGGGACCCAATCGCGAACCGGGTCCCAAACGAAGTGGTGGCGACGCGATGACAGAGCACATGAGCAATTTCCTTGCTGCGGTGCGAAGTCGCGATGCCAGTTCGCTCAACGGTCCGGTGGAGACCGCGCACAACAGTTCCGCCCTGGCCCATCTGGGCAATACCGCCTACCGGCTTGGCCGAAAGTTGAATTTTGACCCGAAGAGTGAAACGTTTGTAAACGATCCTGAGGCCGATGCGATGCTAACCCGCGAGTATCGCAAACCGTTCGTGGTTCCGGCAACTGTTTGAGAGACGCCAAAGCCACGAAGAAGAAGGAGCGCGGAATCTAGAGGTGAACTTCGATCCTCTAGTTTTAGACAAAGGATCGATCGAGGAGAAAAAGGATCAAAGGAGGTTTGCCGTGAAATATGGGATTCTTCTGAGCCTGTTTTTTCTTTGCGCAATCGGTGGCTCCTTGTATGCCGGGAGCAGGCCCCAGCAGCCATCCGAAATGAGTCGCCTTGAATTACTAAGTCGAAAACAGGTTACCGTTCACAACTGCGATAGTGCCGGGGAGGCGTTGGCGGAGGCTCAAAGCAAAAACCCAGGATGGACAGCCTACAACGCGCGAAATGTCTCCGGGAGAACGTGGGTCGTCTCCATGAAAAAGAATTAAGGCATATTCTTTCGAGATAAACCGGCAACACTTGCGTTCTGCTATTTTCCGTAGCGGAGTGGCCACTCCGCAGACGGGGACCGGGCTGCGGCAAAAATCGCTTCTGCTTTTTTCACTAGATCGGGCCGTTCGGAGGCAATATTGTGCTGTTCGACCGGATCCTCGGCAAGGTCGTAGAGTAGCACCTCTTTGCCGAGACCCCGCAGCGCTTTGTGGTTCTCTAAGAGCAGTGCTTGGATCTTGCCATGTTCGTGAAATTCCCAATAGAGATAGGCATGCTCCTTCTGGTCCCCTTTCCCCAGTAGTGTTGGGGCGAACGAAATACCATCAATGTCCTTCGGGGCCTTTGTGCCAGCAAGCGCTGCGGCAGTGGGCAAAAAATCCCAAAAAGCCCCCACGTGATCGCTCACCGATCCGGCTTTGATCTTGCCGGGCCAGCGGACAATCAACGGCACGCGAATGCCTCCCTCATAAAGATATCGCTTCGAACCCCGTAGCGAGCCCGAGGAATTGAAGAAGGCCGATTTGGAACCACCCTCGTTATGGGGACCGTTGTCGCTGCTGAAAAATACGACCGTATTCTCATCGATCCCCAACTCTTTGAGTCGCTCCAGGAGTTGGCCGATTCCGCTATCTAAATAAGTGATCATCGCCGCGCGGCCCTTCTCCGGCTCCGGCCAGTCGCGATCCGCATACATTCCCAGGCTGGGAACTTCCATTCCCTCATCGCCCGCCTCGTTGTTGGCATGTGGGATTGTCACCGGCAGATAGAGAAAGAAGGGACGATCGTGGTTTTTTTCCACAAACTTTAGTGCCTCATCCATGATCAGATCGTGGCTGTAT
>JASMGX010000220.1 GCA_030751095.1 Pirellulales bacterium
ATTTGGACCGAGTACAATATTGGAAATCTTTTCTGTCGGCAAAAAGTGGCAGTGATGCCTTCGAGAGGCACTCAAGTTCATTTCTCAGAAGAGATCTAGGAAAAAAATCTCATTTTGGCCGTTCTTTGCCAGTACCTGTTAGAAGCTGCCGGTGCTTGTAAGATGATGTCACACGGAATGGGACCAATATGTGAATGGCCGGCGATGGTACATTTGTTATGGGCCAGTTCTGTTTTTTCCACTTGCGGAGTTGTCAAGATGTTTTCATCGGGTCGGGATCATTTGGGGGCGTCGGGTGGCCGGCTTTCCGGGTGTCTAAAATCGCCCAATTGTGTTTCCACGCAGGCAACGGATGTGGGGCATCAGATTGCGCCGTTGCCCTTTGAGGGAGCGGCTGAAGATGCAATGGACCTCATCATACTGGTGGCAACGAAGATGCGGGGTCTGACGCTGGTCTTGCGGAAGGGGAGATATTTGCATTTTGAATGTCGAAGCCGTCTGTTCGGTTTCATCGACGACCTCGAATTTTTTATCGAACCGAATGGTCATGAGATTCAGATCCGCTCCGCTTCGCGTCTAGGATACTCCGACTTTGGGGTGAACCGGGCCCGGGTCAAAAAAATCCGGCAGGCGTTTACCGCGGGTGCCGGACTTTTTCCCGATCACCGTTAAAAAATCTCCCCGAAGAGTGGTCCACCGCCAAAGCAATGACGCATATCGATCTGTTGTTGTGTAAAAATCGTCGTTTGTTGCAGTTTTAAAGCAGCAAAAGAGAGGGGGGGTGCTTTTCCTTTCATCTTCATTTTTTAGAATCGCGGTTAATCAACCCATCGTGAGTTGGCAGTTCAATTCAGTACCTATCCTTCCTGCTCCGCTTTGGAGTTCCTGCCCGAAGGTCTCTGCCAACTGTCACAGACACCAAGAGACGAGAAAGCCCAATGTTGAGTGTGAGTAAGCGACAAGCCTTGTGTGTAGTTTCGGTTCTGTTTCTTTTGTCACTCGGCATGACCGACCAGGCGTCTGCTTGGCGACGTCGTGGGAACCGCTATTACAATACGGCCACCGACAACACCAATACCAACACCGACAACCCAGTCGTCGAAGAACCAGAGCCGACGATAAGGCTCTCCAAGCAGATTGCACCAAAGCTTGATCCTGCCACGAGCAGCTATACTGGCCTGCCGGTCAGCTACTATTACGATCCGGTGTTGGAGGAAGAAGGTTTCTTTGGCGGTTCCCTGCGGGTCCATCTCTGTATTGGAGAATTTGCAGAGATCAAACAGAAGATGCCGTTGGTTGCGGAGGTGCAGATTACGGATCTTCAAAACTCGGATCGCCAACAGAGCGTTTTTGTGCCGGTCACGCTTGAAGAGCCGCACCTTCAGGACCGACAAAAAAGTCCCCCTGCTAAAAGCGCTAGTGTGAGGTATGCCTTTTTCGATCTGGAAAACGGAGCTTGGGAACAACCGCTTATCCAGCCTGCCCGCGTCTATCGCTTGTTTGTCAATCTGCACCGCAAGGCAGAGAGCCAGGGGAGGCAGACGCTCATCGGCAGAGTGCCTTACCCTTATTACACGGCAACTTCGGGTTCGACGCGGCTGGATCGCGCGAGGAAAACAATCGTGATGCGTACGTTTAAAGAGTTTTATTATCGGCTTAACGGTTGGCGAACAGGTGAAAGCTATCCGATGGACTGTTACGCCTATTACATGTGGGCCACCGGGTTTTGCACTGTGGGCGCGAATAATGGTCGTACCCAGTTACATAATCTTTTTGATGCAGAACATCCCTACAATCTTGGCAGCAACATCCCCGAACTGAGTGCGCAAGTGCCGATCCACGGCGATTACGTCCGTATGCCGGGCCACAGCTTTATGCTCTTAAGCTACGATGCCGAGCGAGGCCAGGTCTGGACGATGGAGGGGAATTTCAACAGTACGGTGGAAGTTGTGATACGCAACGTTGTTCCCAGTTGGACGGTGGGGCACCTGCGTGACCGGCACATTTTGCCGAATCTGTTTCGCATCTTTCCGGGACGACCGCGACTCTTTCCGGGATTTGGTGGCTAAACCATTAATCTCATGTAATTCCCCACTCCGTCTGTAAAGGTGTTCTCAAGACGAGTGTCGTGACAGTGGTGACCCGGTGGGGATAGCCGGTCCAAGAACGTTCCCGAATATGTTCTTGTGCTTTTAAGGCTGGTCATCCACCGTGTTATTTTACCAAACGCCTAATTGACGGAGGATAAAATAGCCTATTAACAGGCCGAGTAGGGGAGCGATAATGTGGCCGACAAATGTTATGAGCACCTCATTGCGATTTTTTTTCTTCGGCCTAGCGGCTGTTGGAAATGTTGCGTCACGATTTTCCGAATAGTTTGGAATGTCGACCGGTTCTGCTTCGGCCCCCTGTTGTCCGGCGGGGGCGTTGAAGGGAGGTATATCAAAAGATTCCCCAGGTTGTTGCTCGGTGGGGCCATGGACGTCTGGCCCGCCAAATGGAATGGTTTCAATCGGTTTTTCTTTGCCTGGAAGGTCGAAGGAGGGTATGTCAATCGAGCCTGTTTCGGTCTGCCTTTGCTCGGGTAGCGCGTTGAAGTTTGGAATGTCGACCGATTCCGCTTCGGCCCCCTGTTGTCCGGCAGGGATGTTGAAGGGGGGTGGGTTGCCTTGAAAGGGCTCGCCAGTGATCTTTGGTGGTGGCTCTGGAAAAGTGCTTGGTTGAGCATTAGCACTTGTCAGCCATTCGGGACGTTTCGGATCTTGCATCCCACGGAGTTTCATCCCACGGAGTTCTAGGTCATACGTGGCTTTGCTAACTGGATTGAGCAGGCAGGCTCTGCCAATCGCGACCTCATTGAGAATTATTTGGGAAAAATGAGCATGTGGGCCTGCTTGGAAAGATTTAATGTGGCCCATCCTCTGGTCGGCGGCATGGGCAATCACTTCCGGATCCTCCTCAAATCGCTCGATGCCCAACAGACAATAGTGATCGGGCGGTTGCTGGTTCTCGGGGATACCAAGCCACTTGTGGTACGGGTTGAAATTGTCCGACATAGAGTCCCTCAGAAGCACAAACTTTCAGATAGATTCTATTTTGCCGTATCTTTAAGGGGTTTATCAAGTGTGGGGCTCCCCCTTTTACCGCTACCCCACGGTACATATACCCGTGCGTTTTAGGCATTTCTCCATGTAAAAATTGTCGATTTCAAGCGACCCGAACGACTGCGACTCGAGTAATCCGCGGACATCCACATCGAGTCGGCAACCACCAACCAATCTTTTTTGCAATCCGTTCAGACGGCGCTGCCATTTGCGAACTTTCATATTGGTACCCACGCCGATCTCTAAGATAGCACCGCCCACCGTTGCCAATTGTTCCGTGCGATACTTTGCCCAATGTGGAGTATCGATCAGCCAATTATAGATGCGGGGGAAGATGATTTCGGAATACCACCCCATTTTGTCTTCCGAGTATTAAAGATTGTCTCGGCGCACACCCCAAATGAGCGAGAGCGTTCGATATTTACAGGAAGGACCCACTATAAGTGGAGGCGGCGGGACCCTTGTTTTTCGTCGTCGTGCGGCTCTCGAATTCGGACTCTTTGCCCAGTCATTAAACGACTTACGCCGATACATTCCGTGGTCAACAAATCGGTCGCCGCTGCTCTTATCCGATCCACCTGCCACCAGTTATCCGACCCATTCTTGGTGTCGGTCCTTTTCATGCGCTAGTGGAGGATAACGGACTGCATCGCTGTCGACACAAGTGTTGCTATTAAACGAGTTGCGTCGAGAGGCCCGCTGCCGATCTGACCCGTAATCTGACCGAATTTCTCGGTCGGTCAGCTTTGCTTCAAGTTCAAGAGACGGATTTGATCTGGCGGGACAGTAGGCATTCGCCGTCTGGCCGGTTAAGAACTCAACCATTTTTCCTCTGCCACACAACGGCTTACGCCAAAACGGTCCGGCGTCAACAAATCCGTCACTGTTGCACTTATCCGATCCAGTTGCTACCGACTATCCGCCCCAATGGAGACGCCGATCTCTCTAATGCTCTATAGGAAGCCACGCCAAACGACACGACGCTGCGTCAACGGCAACACAACTAGGATAGCCGTCCCAACGCGTTTCAGTCCTGCCTTCTCAATCCCCGCCTGAGATGGTTTGTTGTTAGCGGCAGTCTTCATGAAGATGCGGCGTAC
>JASMGX010000221.1 GCA_030751095.1 Pirellulales bacterium
ACCGGAATACGCATCAGCTTGAAGATCCCGAGAGAAACAAGGCGGAGAAAGGCAAGGAGCATGAGTATGTGTTGCGCCAAATATTCATCTGGAACAAGACATCGAATCGAAGAGTGAGTGGATTGGCATGGGGGCTGAGCTTAAATAGTGAAGAATGCGCCAAGGCGATACTGAGTCGATGGGGTGCATCAGAGAATACCAGACCTCAGTAAAAACCGGCCATATCAGCAATATGTGTCGCAAGTAGAATGCTCCAGGGGAACGGCTTCTATGAGGGGGACGAGACCCACCTCAGTCCATTTTGATGGATGTCGAGATCGCTGCTGTCTTCATCGAGCAGCCTGATCTTGATCGGCATGGATCGCCCGTCGAAGTGCTGGTTGATCTGTTGGCTGATTTTAGCAAGGAAGGTCTGCACAGTAGCTCTGACGGCGGGCTGGAACTGCATGGCGGGCATGAGCAGGACATAGGCGAGACCGTCGCGCTCGTGAATGATGCCGGGCGAGCGGGTCAACTCGCGCACGATGAAGTGATCGTCGCGGTAGTTGTTGTACAGAGGCCGGAACTCCATCGCCAGCTTGCAGAAGATGTTCCGGGAACTGATGCGGATGGCATCCATGAAGGCCTTTCGCCGGGTGTCCAGGCGGAGGTATTGCTCATCGATCAAGGCTTGGAGGCGGGATTCTTCGCGCACACTCTCGGCCATCTGTGTTTCCGCGTTACGGACCTCGCTGGCCTGCTCGTCAATGAGTTGAGCAAGCTCGGCTTTCTTCTCGGCACGTTTAGCCTTGTTCCTGTTGTGGTTCGCAACAAGTCGCTCCTGCGCGCGGCGAGGTTTCTTCAACTCGCGTTCCTGTTGTGAATTGGCGGGAGCTTCGCTCAGTTTCCTGATTTGGCGGTTGAGCTTGCGTTGCTCGCTACCTTCGGTTCGCTCTTTCCCGGCATGGGCCTCGCGCTGTTTCTCTCGTTTCAACAAGAGACGTTTCAGTGCCGACTCCGCGCGCATTTTCTCCCGTCTGAACGCTTTGTACTCCCGGCTCAGAACGTGGCGATCATCCAGACTCTCCGAAATGGATGCGTAGGTTTCGTGTGAGCGACTGGTCAGCTCATTGATCCCCACATGCCGATTCATGTATCCGAAGTCGTTCTCCTGTAGCCAGCGATTGAACATTGCGCCAATAACCCGGCGCCGCTCGCGGGCCGGGTCGCTCGTCAGAATGGACACCTCGATCTCCCGTCCGCCAGGGTTCGTCGCCCGCACAATCAAGCGTTGAAAACGTGGCTCACGCGGCCACGGATGTTCCTGCCAGCGAAATCGATAGCATCGCAGATCCTCGTTGTTGTTGCGCTCTTTCAACACCTCGAACTGGCGTGCCCTCACTGCTTCATCCCAGCCGTCGCGCTTGTAGTTCTTCTCCCAGGTGATGAAGTGGTCTTTATGGTCGTCGACGATCCGTCGAAGCGTATCGAGGCCGTACAGGCCGCGGTCGGCTACCCAGGTCAATGTGCGGCGAGTATTGCCCAGAACGCCGCGAAACGCTTGTATACTCATGAAAAAGCGCTCCCGCATGTCGTAGAAGTTGTCGGCGTGCTGAACGAAACAGGGCTCGCCGGTCTCGGTATGGATGAAATCCATGTTGATGATCTTGTCCACCCGGTGCAGCCCTCCGGACCATCCCTTCAACGTCTTGAGCTCACCGGTGTATTCCTCGGCGTGGGGATCAAAATAGAACAGGTCGTGTTCACAGAGATCTAGCAGGCGGCCATTGCGCTCAAGCATCGAACGCGTATGCTCCATAGTGGCCAGTTCCCCCAGCAAACGGCGCTGATGATTAAGAGAGCGGATCGTCGGGCCGATCAGCCAGGAGAGCGACGAAAAGCTCAACCGTTTGCTTTGCTCGTGGTTCACAGCCCCCAACAAAACTTGCCCCACCCACTGGCGGACCAGATCCGGCTGGACGGGCCACTCGTCGGTCAGGATGTCGATCCAGCGGCTCATCAACAGCACCCCGGCGTGATGGCATAGCGTGGGGTTCTCCGGGACGGCCCGGCGGCTGCCCGGCAGCGATTGGAGCGAATAGTTGCGAGTCGCCGGCAGAAATGACCCTATAGCAGCGTTTTCCTCGCGCCTCTTGCAACTATTCGCTCCACAGCCATCTGTTTCAGGATCCTTCGTGGCCGGATCGGCCTCGTTCACCACCGCCGCACCTGTGTCCGATTCCAGGGCCATGCCGGGCTTCTCGCGCTCCTCTTTGAAGATCCAGCGCAAGCGTTCTGAGGAAAGCGACTGCTTGAAATACCTTTCAACCTCAGCCCGGATCACTTTGCTGTAGTCACGGCACCCACCATACAGGTCCCGGAAACGATCACGCACGTAGCTGTCGATCTCCGGCGTAACCTTCCGCACGGCGCCCTGGCCCGAAAAGGCGTCCCTGATCCGGTCCAGATTTCCGCTCTTCAAGGCCCGCCCCCATCGGCGCAATGTGCTGCGCGCTACCCCGAAGCGATCCGTTAGCCTCTGGCCCGATACCCCTCCGTTATGCAGCCTGGCCAGAAGCATCTTGAAGGCGGGATTTTCCCGTAGATTCGGCACTTTCTCCAGCAGCGCCATCCCCAGAAAGACGAACAGGTCATCGGGCGAGTTCGGGTCAATTGACAGGACAATATCAGGCGCGCCGTTGACGGGCTCAAGGATAGGCTGTAGAACGGTGGACATGTGAACCTCTTTGTGTGTTTCGGTTTGCGGCGGTTTGATTCCGAAGACCTTAACCGGAGGTTCACATCTCTTCAATCAACCCGAATGGAGCGAGTGGGTGGAGCATTCAACTTGCGAGCAAAAACGCCATTTACTGAGGTCTGATCTATATATGGCACGACCTATATCCGTAGTGGAAGTAACGGCTTCGGAGCAACAAGAATTGCAGCGACGCGTGAAAGCGTCCACGGTGTCCAAGCGCGACAGCCTACGAGCGGCGATAGTACTGCGCCGGGCGGAAGGCGTCAAACAAGCGCAGGTGGCCGAGGAACTTGGAATAAGCATAACCTCGGTAAACAAGTGGTCACAGCGTTTCGAGCGAGACGGCTTGGAGGGACTGAAAGATAAAAAGGGACGGGGACGGCCGCCGTCGATTTCGACGCAGCAGGTTGAGAAGGTCATTACCCAAGCAACTCAACCCCCGAAGCCGCGCACGCGATGGAGTGTTCGCACAATGGCCAGGGAAGTGGGAATATCACCCGACAGTGTCCACCGTATTTGGAAGGCGAACGACATCAAGCCTCACTTGGTACGGACCTTCAAGGTCTCCAAGGATAAACATTTTGAGGAGAAGTTCTGGGATGTGATCGGCCTGTATCTGGATCCGCCAGAACGGGCATTGCTGTTGTGTTGTGATGAGAAGAGCCAGTGCCAAGCGTTGGAGCGCACGCAACCGGGATTGCCTCTGGGGGTGGGAGAGATTCGAACTAAGACCCACGACTACACCCGGCATGGAACGATTACTTTGTTTGCCGCATTGAATTACCTCGACGGCAAGCTCATCGCTCGCACCGAGCAGCAGCATACCCATGTAGAATGGTTGCGGTTCTTGAAACAAATCGAGCGAGAAACACCCAAGGAATTGGACCTGCATTTGATTGTCGACAACTACTGCACCCACAAAGAAGAGAACGTTCGGAAGTGGTTGCAGCGCCATCCTCGTTTCCACATTCACTTCACTCCAACCGGATCGTCTTGGCTCAATTTAATCGAACGCTTTTTTGGGGAACTGACTCAGGACGTGATCAGGGACGGCAGTTTCAGTAGCGTCAGGCAGCTGGTAAAAGACATTGAGAGTTACCTGGCCGAAAGGAACCTAAATCCTAAGCCCTATAAATGGAAGGCGAAAGGAGAGGAGATTCTTCGCAAGATTCAGCGAGCGAAGGAAGCTCTGGAAAAGCAAACGAGTGAAAAGAAGCAGTAATTTCCTATTATTTATCGGACATCACACTAGTCGCCGAGACAAAAGTTCCATGTTGGCGAGGTTAATCAGGGCCGGTGAGTATTCGCCCGATTGCAAAGCGTTTTCGAATTCCCTCTTTGCGTTCTCATAGAGACCGTACCGGGCATAGAGCACACCGATGCTATTGTACAAACGGTTCTTCCGATCGCTGTCGTTAATCATCTCACGCAACTGTGCTATT
>JASMGX010000222.1 GCA_030751095.1 Pirellulales bacterium
GGCACCGGAGGTTCGGCAGAACCGTGTTCGGTGGCAATTGGGCGGAACGAGTCGGGGCCATTTCAGGAGATTGGCGAGGGCGCCGGGCCGTTTGAAGTTGTCGTGCCCGAGGCGGCCAAATGAGTGGCCAAATGAGTGGCCAAATGAGTCGCCAAATGAGTCGCCAAATGAGTCGCCAAATGAGTCAATGGGGGGTACGGGCTCGCACACCTGTCCGCTGCTGCATGTCACAGATTGAGCCTCAAAACAATTTGGTAACGAGCCGCTATAGAGCAAGCTGGTTTTTTCATGCAAAGTGCAGCAGACACAACCACAATCTACCATCTGGAAACGTGTGATCGGCACATCGAGTGCCCGAAGGCTGCGCCTCTGGAATTTGAGCTCGTCAAAATGGCTCCGCCCGATGCTGCGATCAATTCCCGGATGTATCGCTCTGTGGGTGCAGACTGGGAGTGGACCGATCGATTGAGCTGGTCGGAAGAAAGCTGGCGAGAGTATGTGTACCGCGAATCGCTGCAGACCTACGTCGGTTACATGCATGGCCGCAGAGCAGGTTACTTTGAGCTAGAATCTCAAGAAAACGGCAACGTAGAAATTGCCTACTTCGGACTTCTGCCCGAATATATCGGCCAGGGTCTTGGGGGAGTGTTGCTCACCGCGGCGATGGAGCGCGCTTGGGAAATTCCAACGACGCGACGCCTCTGGGTCCACACCTGCACGAAAGACCACAAATATGCACTGGAGAATTATCGCAAGCGTGGCTTTAAAGTCTTTAAGGTAGAACAGTAGGACCGCTCTTTAGAAGAAGGGCTCTCGATGCTCCGCGAAGGGGAAAAATTCTGATCGTGGATGGGAGGTACAACATGAATACCGGAAAGGTCGACTTCTTAAAACAGTGACCGTTTATGCTCAGTCGGATACAGCGGGATGCTGATATAATGAGAGCCAGTGTTTGCTGACTGAAACAATCTTCCAGCCACAAAGCCGACGCCCGCCCCGTCATTGCCCTCATGAAGTCTTTTTCTCCAATCTTGATGCTGTTTGTGGCTCTCGCCAGCGCCCGCGCCGAGCAACCACCTGAAGATGCAGAAAAAAAACCGACCCCGACCGCCGCTCAGACGCTCCGGCGGCTGCAACTGGCCGAAGGGCTTCAGGCGGAACTCGTGGCGAGTGAACCGCTGATCCGCAATCCGGTCTGCTTCTGGATCGATCCGAAGGGAAACATATACGTCTGCGAGTCGGATCGACTCACTCGAGGTGTTCTTGATAATCGCCGGTATGAATACTGGATTGATGACGATCTGGCGGCCCGTACGGTGGCAGATCGTGAGGCCTTCTACAAAAAGCATCTGGGTAAATCGCTCGAGGAGTTTACCAAGTACGATGATCGTATTCGTCTCTTAGTCGACACGGATGATGATCTCAAAATGGACCGGTCTTCCGTTTTCGCAGAAGGTTTCAATGGGCTCGTACAAGGAGCCGGTGCTGGGGTTTTGGCAATCGGTGACGATGTTTACTACACCTGCATTCCGGATCTGTGGAAACTAAAGGACACAGACGGCGATGGCAGAGCGGATGTGCGCAAAAGCCTGCATACCGGTTATGGGGTCCACGTCGCTTTTCGGGGTCACGATTTGCACGGGCTGATCATGGGGCCGGACGGCCGACTCTACTTCAGTATCGGTGACCGCGGTTACAACGTCCGAACTGCCGAGAAACATCTTGAAAACACCGATTCGGGTGCCGTCCTCCGCTGCTGGCCGGACGGTTCCGGACTCGAAGAGTTCGTGACCGGACTCCGCAACCCGCAGGAACTGGCGTTCGATTCCCTGGGCAACCTATTTACCTGCGACAACAACTCCGACTATGGCGATATGTCTCGCTGGATCTATCTTGCGCCGGGTGGGGATGCCGGGTGGCGATTCGCATTTCAATACAAAATACGGACCGGGCCCTGGTTTCGCGAAGGGATGTGGCTCCCCTATGGGCCCACCGCCCCGGCGTCTCAATTGCCGGTGATCGCCAATATTGCTGACGGCCCGGCCGGGCTGACCGCGTATCCCGGAACAGCCATGGGCGAGCAGTTCCGGGGAAAATTTTTCGTGAGCGATTTTCGTGGCGACGGAGCCCGTAGTGGCGTACGCTCCTTTCGGGTCCGGCCGAAAGGCGCTTTCTTTGAGGCTTCGGATCTGGAAAAACCGGTCTGGGGCGCGCTCACCACCGATGTCGACTTTGGCCCCGACGGTGCGCTCTACGTTTCCGACTGGGTCGAAAGCTGGGATGGGGCGGGAGCCGGGCGAATCTACCGCATCTTCGATCCGGCGATGGCCGACGATCCGCTCGTTCTCGAGACCGCCTCTCTTTTAAAGCGTGGCTTTTCCGGTCTTACGAAGAAAAAATTGAGCGAGTTGCTTTCTCATCCCGATCAGCGGGTCCGTCAGGGCGCGCAGTTTGAGTTGGCACGCCGAATGAGCATCGGCCCTCTTAGGGACGTTTTTCAGAGCGAGCAGCCCCTCTTGCCGCGATTGCACGCCCTCTGGGCTCTGGGGCAGATTGCCCGGCGGCAGCCGGAGAATGAAAGTTTGCAAAATATTTTTCCAGAGGCCCTTTCCGATCGCGAGGCGGAAATTCGCGGCCGGGCGGCTGAGCTCGTCGGTGAGTTAGGGCTGCCGGTGCGGACTAAGTTGGAGCAGGCACTCGCCGATGAGAGCCCCCGCGTTCGTTTTTTTGCCGCCCTTGCGCTTGCGCGCGTGGGAACCGCCGCATCGATTCCGCCGCTCGTCACGATGCTCGAAGCCAACAACGACACCGATCCTATTCTCCGCCACGCGGGCGTGATGGCCCTGGCAGCGATTGGAAATACCGATGCTCAAGCCTTGTATCGCCTTACCGAGCATCCCTTAGCGGCGGTTCGCATGGCGGTGCTGCTCGCCCTGCGGCGCATGAAGGACCCGCACGTGGCGACGTTTCTTTCCGACCCTCAATCGGAGTTGGGGATCGAGGCGGCCCGGGCAATTTACGATGTACCGATCCGAGACGCACTGGGAGCACTTGCCGCGGAACTAAAAAACACCGCTCGACCGGAGCCCCTTTTGCGCAGGGCACTTGCGGCCAATTACCGTCTCGGGACACCGGCGGCTGCCGCAGCGGTAGCTCGCTTTGCCGCCGACCGATCGGCGAGTGAGCCCTTGCGAACAGAAGCGCTGGAGCTGCTTTCCGCCTGGACAGACCCCAAAGGGGCCGATCCGCTGCTCGGGTTCTGGTGGCCCCTTGCGCCGCGAGATCCAACGATTGTCGCTACCGCGCTCCGCGAGCATCTCGCCGGGCTCGTTGCCGCACCGCCAGCGGTTCGCGAGGTGGCATTGCAATTGGCAGCCCGCTTGGGCATCGATGAGGCAGCCGAGGGATTGCTCGGAACATTCCGCAATCCGCAGGCGCCTGGTGAACGACGCAGCAATAGTTTGCGTGCGCTTGCTGTGCTGGAGCACGCCGAGGTCGATGCGTTGATCGGTAACGGTCTTGACGACCGGCAAACCGCGGTGCGGATCGCAGCCCGCGAGCTTTTGGCAGATCGCGATCCGGAAGCGGCCCTGTTGGCGCTAAACGCCGCACTGGCCGAGGGAGAGATCAGCGAACAGCAGGCCGCATTCGATCTGCTCTCCCGTTTGCCGGAGAGTCCACAGCGGACCGCACTGCTGTGCGATGGGGTGGATCGCCTGCTTGCCGGGTCGCTGCCCGCGGAGTTGGAACTCGAGGTTCTTGCTGCGGCGAGCAACTGTAGCGACGGGCAACTTATGGAGAAACTGGCCGACTACCGAGCCGATCGGTCGGACCGGGGAGGCGTGGATGCCTATCGGGATGCGGTTGCCGGCGGTGATCCTGCGCGGGGTCGCGAACTCTTCTTTTACCAGGGCGAATTGGCCTGTTTGCGGTGCCACAAGGTGGAGGGGCAGGGAGGCGCGGTAGGGCCGGATCTTTCGAAAATCGATCCGCAAAAGAGTCGCGAATATTTACTCGAATCGATTGTATTCCCGAGTGCCCAGATCGACGAACGTTATGCGTCTTACGAAATAGAGACGCGCGACGGCAAACTGGTGACGGGACTGAAGATTTCCGATGGTCCCCGCGACGTCGAACTGTTGCAGGCTGACGGTCGGCAGATCCTGGTTTCGG
>JASMGX010000223.1 GCA_030751095.1 Pirellulales bacterium
CGACTTCCGATTGAGCTTAGCGGTTAGTCTTCCCGTGAAAGTCCTTGAGGGCAGTTGATGAATGCCCCCTTGCCCTGACATGGGCCAATCGTTAGTCTCAAAGCCATGAAACAGCTCCTCTTGATGATTGCGATGGTGGCGTTGGTGGGGTGCGGAGAGAAGAAGGAAGATGGCAATACAGGTGCGGTAAAACCTAATTTGTCTTCGCCTAAAGCTGGCTCTGAGAACATCGCCGTCGCGAGCAAATCCAGCGAGGGTGACGACTATTCACCTGCGTTGCCCGACCTTACCTTGCAGCCGCCGCGGGTGCTTACGGACTTTGGTCCGGATCACGTGAAGAGTTCGCGCGGAGCGCAAGGCGTTCCCGCGATCGAACGCTCGGCGCAGGGACGTCTGTGGGCGGCGTGGTATGCGGGCAGGAGCCAGCGCGGGGTTGAGAGTTCTTCCAGCTACTGCGTACTCGCGACCAGCGGTGATGATGGTCAGTCGTGGTCGGAGAAGTTGGTCATTCAGCCTCGTCGGTTCGTTCACACTTACGATCCCTGTCTGTGGATTGATCCGCAGCGGCGGCTGTGGTTCTTCTGGGCTCAAAGCGCCGGTGTGCAGGATGGGCGGATGGGTGTCTGGGCGATGGTCACCACGGACGCCCACTCGGAGACTCCGAAGTGGTCGCAACCGCGACGGATCGCCAACGGAGTCATGTTGAACAAACCAACGGTCCTGAAAAACGGCGACTGGCTGCTGCCTGTGGGCTTATGGCGAGACAACACCAACGTGCCGAATGTCAAATTCGATGCCGAGGAACTCGAGCCGTACACGATCGAGATGCTGACTCACGACCTCGGCGACGAGCGTGGTTCCAACGTGTACCGATCGACGGATCAGGGCAAGTCGTTAGAACGCATCGGTCAAGTACGCATTCCCGGCACACGAGTCGATGAGCACATGATCGTCGAGCGTGGTGACGGCAGCCTGTGGATGCTGCTGCGAAATATAGGCGGAATCGCACAGAGCGTCTCCACCGATGGCGGCCGAACGTGGAGTGACGGATCGCTCTACCTGCAGGGCCGAATGTTCCGCAACAAACGATTCTTCATTCGTCGGCTGAACTCCAGAGCGTTACTGTTGGTGCGAAACAACTCACCAGACGGGAAACGCTCGCACATGACGGCGTTCGTGTCGGACGACGACGGAGCGACGTGGAAGGGCGGGCTACTACTCGATGAACGAGAGTCGTCATACCCCGACGGTATTCAGGCGGAAGACGGCACGCTTTTCATCATCTACGACCACCAGCGTTACACACTCAACCGCGCCGGCAAGCGGGGAGTGGGCTCCGTACAGATTGCCGTGTTTAGCGAAGAAGACGTTCGCGCCGGCAAGCCGATGTCGGATGAGGTGAGACTTAAGATTGACGTTACCCGCTTGCGAAATGGACTATGAAATCAATTTAGTAATGAAACCGAAACAATCTCATTTTTTTGTATTTTGTCTGCTCCTGCTCAGCCTTCCCTCACGGGCAGACGTCAAAGTCACTCAACTCGAAGATCGCATTCGCGTTGAACTCGATAGCAAACTCTTTACTGAGTGGCGGTATCAGGAATGGCTCGCTCCCTACTTCTATCCGGTCGTCGGGCCTAACGGCGAAAACATTACCCGTAACTATCCGATGATCGATGGTGTCAAACATGAAAGCCAAGATCACCCGCACCACCGGTCGCTTCGATTTGCACACAGCGCCGTGAATGGCCTGAATTTTTGGTATTGGCGACCCGGTCGGGAACGGGAGCTGTCGACAGCAAGTATAGAATTGGAGAAAATCGAATCGGTTCGTTCCGGGGAAACCGGAGAGTTCGTCGCCTGGTGCCGCTGGCTGGATGGCGACAAACTCGTGCTGCGCGAGCGAATGCATATCGTAATCACTCCACTGGAAAACCGCCAGGTGCTGATGGACTATGATGTCGAGCTCCACCCCGCTGCCGCGCCAGTCACTTTTGGTGATATGAAAGATGGTGGACTCTATGTGCGTGTCGCCGGAACGATGAAGTCTGCAGCGGGTCGAAAGCAAGGCGGAGGGAAACTGAAAGGAACGATACTAAACAGCCTCGGCGATCGCGATGAAGCCACCTGGGGTAAACGCGCCGAGTGGGTCGATTTCTACGGGCCGGACGCAAGTGGAAAAACCGTTGGTATCGCGATGTTTGATCATCCTTCGAACCTGAGGTTTCCCACCCACTGGCATTCCCGAACCTATGGATTGTTGACCGCAAACCGGTTTGGTACCGATCATTTTAATCCCCTGCTACAGAAACCCAAAGGCACCTCATGCCGCCCTCACGGTGACCAGTGCCCCGCCTGCAACTCACGCGGCGGCGACTACACACTTCGGCCGGGAAAAGTACTGAAGCTGAAGCATCGTATTTATTTTCATCACGGCGACTCAAAGACTGCGGAAGTAAAAGAGAAATATATCGACTACGTTAAAGGCCATGTCTCTGCTCGAAAAGAACCATGAAATCCAGTGTCGATTAGAGTGGCGATGCAGGGCGAAATACGCCGCTTGCAGTAAATGCTCCACAAGCAGAATAGGAAAGTTCAAATATGAAAATTGAGATTAAAAAATACGTCGACTCAATCACTCGATATGCAGCAGCTCTGGCCGTGGCAGTGTACTCGTTGGCCTTGACGCAGAGTGTTCATGCCCAAGCATCAACCTCGATAGAAAAAAAGTCGCTGAAAATACTCGGGATCGGCAACAGTTTTCTTAAGAACGCCACCAGCATGCTGCCAGGGATAGTGAAGGATTTCGGGCATGAACTTATTCTCGGTGTTGCTGCTCCGGGGGGACGCACGATCCAGAACCACTACGAAGCCGCATTACTTGGCGAGGCGAATCCTGAGGATCTGAAAGCAAAGCTATACGAGTATAATAGGCAGAAGGTGACACTCAAGGAGATGCTCACGGCCGAGAAATGGGATTATGTGACTATTCAGCAATCCAGCCCAAATAGCTTCAAGGTCGACACTTACAGGCCATACGCGCAGAATCTCTATGATTACATCAAGAAATACGCCCCACAAGCCGAGGTTGCTTTTCACCAGACTTGGGCTTGGAGACCGGACAATACCAGCAGCGCTTTGGCATCTACGGCAACATCTACGGTGAAGACAAGACCCGGCTGTTCCTTAACCAAACGTTGTTGCCCGCGGTGTTTCAGGATGCCGGCTACCGCACGGCCCATGTCGGAAAGTGGCATCTCGGTGGGAACGGGCTAAAGCAGTACGAAGGGGGAACGCCGCGAGATCGGGGTTTTGATGAATCTGTTGGCATTCGGGGGGGGCATGCGAATTTTTGGAAGGGCACTTCGGTTTTTCGCAACGGGAAGGAGTTCCCTGCTCCGGAATATCTGACTGACTATTGGGGTAGCGAAGCCTGCGCCTTCATCGATCGAGCCCATGCCCAACCTTTCTTTTTGTATCTTGCCTACAATGCGGTTCATTCGCCGATGCATGCGCTCGATGGCGATCGAGCCAAGTTCCCCAAGGTCAAGGATGAGAATCGCCGCACCTACGATGGCATGCTGCTGGCGATGGACCGAAGCATCGGGCGAGTACTCGACCGGTTGGACAAGCACGGCATCGCGGACAACACCATCGTCGTCTTTCTCAACGACAATGGCGGCGGCGGCAGCACCGATCTATACGCGTCCCATTCGCGAAACTATGCCAACAACAAGCCGCTCAGAGGGCACAAGTTCGACATCCTTGAGGGCGGTGTGCGCGTCCCCATGATCATTCGCTGGCCAAAACATGCGCCGGCCGGAAAGGTTTATGGCGAAATGGTGTCGAGCACCGATGTTTATCCCACCCTGGTGACCGCCGCCGGTTTGCAGATGCCCAAGGGACAACCGGCAGACGGCGTGGACCTGCTCCCTTTTATCAATGGGAAGAACACATCCAAACCGCACGAATGGCTATGTTGGCAAAACCGCAGTTGGTTTCCCCGACAGAAGGGCGGCTATGGTGTGCCCGCTCCCAAGGTTCACAACTCCGCCATCCGCAAGGGGAACTGGAAACTCGTGCGCATGAACGAAAAGATT
>JASMGX010000224.1 GCA_030751095.1 Pirellulales bacterium
GCCCCAATCACAAAATGCCCAATACATCCGGATACGTTGGTTGCAACCATTTCAGTCCCGTATACAAAAAGAAATTCCACGGAGTGCATACCCGCTTCATTTTCCAGTTGTCAATTAAGATGTTTGTGTCGTCTGTACAAGGAAAAGGTGAAGAAGAGAGACGCGTAAATAGTGGTCTACCCTAGAGTTGTCAAGCTCAATTGACGTGGTGGGATGTAGGACTCTAAAAGTTTCGCTCTGAATCGCGAAATGGACTACTTTCCGTTCATTTTGGGCTGCTGGTGATGACAGCAGGTTTGCAGATTGCGATGCATTGAATCTGCCTTGGTGGAGGACCAGTGAAACTGGCTAAGATAAGGCTTGATGGCCTCGGCCGGAGATAGGAGCCTGAGATTACAGTCCGAGATTGGAACTTCTCTTCTGTGCGGCAGAGATTGTTGCAAACAGTTTGACCTAAAGAAAAACACCCGCCCAGAGCGGCTCTGGCAGGTGCGTTGCAGTGCCCGCGAAAAAAACAGTGACCTGTGCAGTAAGGCGAGCTTGGCATTGCCCTGCCAAAGTGAGGCTGCAGGGGCTCGAACCCTGGACCTACGGATTAAAAGTCCGTTGCTCTACCAACTGAGCTACAGCCTCTAAAGCTGTGGTACTATAACGGTTTGTGGTCCAATTTCCAGTATCCTTTCCGGCGCGATGTGCCAACCGGTCCGCTTCCATTGGCGCAGGTCACTGCCTTGAAACCCGCTTCTGGTACGATAGGCGTTTGGAGACTGCTGCGAATGTGCCCGCCTGTTATGTATCTGCGTCTATTCGAAATCGCATCCCAAAAATGACCCGTTGCCCAAAAAAAAATCCCCTCACGCTCGCCAATCTGATCGATCTGGAGGTCCAGTTGCGGCAGGATCAAGCACTCGATCGCGAAGCGCTCCAGGAGCGTGACATGGCGATCGGCCAGAAAATCGAAGCGGACAAACTTCAACCCCCGGACGTCTTTCTTGCCTGGTTGGCTGAGTTGCGCGGCAATCTTTCCCGCAGCATTCCGTCGACAGGAGAGCGGGTCACGAGGTTGATCCACCTCTTTGGCATCCTGCTATTCGTTTGCGGATTACTATTGGGACTTGCCGTCATGGCGGGCTGGCTCGCCTTCGACACGCAGCGGCATATCAACATCCTGTTTTTCTGGACCACAATCGTTGGGCTCCAGATCCTGCTTCTGGTGGTCTGGCTCTTTGCGGCACTGCCCTCAAATTGGCTTGCGCAGCTTCCGGGCGCAGGATCATTGCAGATGCTCTGCCGGACGATCGGGCGAATTCCACCGGCGCTGCTCCGTTGGGGTGCTGCGCGAATTTCGCCCGACTATCGCAGGGCGACACAGGAAACAGCAGATGATTTGAAACGGATCCGCGGGCTCTACGGAAACTTGCAGCGGTGGATATTGATCCGCATGACGCAGGAGTTTGCCCTCGGCTTCAACGTGGCTGCGATACTCGCCTTCGTGGCATTGACGTATGGCAACGATCCCACCTTTGGATGGCGGAGTACGATGCTTTCGAGCGAGCAGATGCACGGGATTACCGATACCATCGCGTTGCCGTGGTCGCGTGTTTGGCCGGAGGCGGTCCCGACACTTGATCAGGTCGAATACGTCAAGGATTCCAGCAAAGAAAATATCCGGTTGACACTTTCTCCGGAACAGAGGATTCGGGATTTGGGAATGTGGGCAAGCCTCTGGCCTTTCCTGCTGGCATCCCTTTTGTGTTACGGACTCTTTCCGCGGCTGCTCACTTGGCTCTTTAGCGTCTGGCAAGTCAAGCGTAACATCGCCCGGTCCAGATTTGACCACTATGCCGCCGCTACTCTGCTGCGACGCATGCGACGAGCGAGGGTTGCTTCCGGATCTCAGGAGACAATGGATGAAGACCATGCGGAGTCGGCAGAGAGGCAGGCAGAGATTCCGCAGAGTACCCGTAGCGAACATGAGAGTGTTCCTGTCTTAAAATGGGCGGGTGTCGACATCGATAGAGACGAAATTTCCCTGCACCTTACCTCTCGGTTTGGTCTTTCGGTCGCTTGGATCGCGGAGATCGGACAACTTGATCTGCAAGGTGACGATGAGGCCCTTTCCCGTTTTTCAAAATCGGGCGATTGCCGGCGGGTCGTGTTGCTCGTTGAGGCGTGGGAGCCGCCCGATGCCGACTACCTCGATTTCCTCAAGCGATTGCGCCAAACCGTTGGCGATGGAGCGTTGATCGATGTGCTGCTCTACAACCATCATGGCCCGGGTCTTTCTGCCCCTTGCAAGGAACACCACTTGAGCGTGTGGAGGCAGCAGCTTGCCACATTGGGAGATCCCCGTTTGGCGGTCGATCAGCTCGTCGAACCCGACGAAACGCGGGCCGGGGAGGATTTGTGAACGTTCCCGTTTTTGTCGTTGTTGGACACGTGAATCGCGGCAAGTCGAGTATTGTCTCGACGCTCGCTGCGGATGACTCGGTGCGGATTGATCCGATGCCGGGTACGACACGACGCTGTCGGGAATACCCACTGGTAGTCTCCGGGGAAACCCTCTATGTCCTGGTAGATACGCCCGGTTTTGAACGGCCGCGACAGATGCTCGCTTGGTTGCGATCCCATGAGACGACCACCGCAAAACGGCGGGGTGTGGTGGAAGCATTTGTGGCGGAACATCGCGGACAAAAAACCTTCCGCGAGGAATGTTCGCTCCTAGAACCAATCTTGCGCGGCGGCGCTATCCTCTATGTTGTCGATGGTTCGCAACCACCGAGCGCCAAAGAGGAGGCGGAGATGGAGATTCTCCGCTGGACAAACCAGAGTCGCATTGCGTTGATCAATCCAATCGGCCAGAGCGATTACACCCAGCAGTGGCGACCGCTTCTGAATCAGTATTTCAATCTGGTACGAACGTTCGACGCACAAGGAGCTGGCTTTTCAGATCGTCTGCGGCTTTTGCGTGGCCTGCGCGAGATGAGTGAAGCAAATCATGAAGCGATCGACCGTGCAATCGAGGTACTCGATGCCGATCGAGCGGCACGGTTGGAGGATGCCGCTGGCGCCATTGCTGAGATGATCGTCGCCATGCTGCTGCTGGTGAAACAAAAACGGCTTGCCGTCGATGCCGATATCGAACCGTATAAGATGCCGCTTGCAAAGCGCTATTATGATCGGCTTCGGAGCGAGGAGGCGGAAGGCCGGAGGCGGATACAGAACATTTTTGGACATCCGCACCTTTCAGTGACTCAGGAACGGCTGCGAGGTGTCGATGAGGACCTCTTTAATATTGAACGCTGGAATCACCTGGGAGTTACCAAGAGGCAGCTGATCACCGCAGGTGCTGCAACCGGTGCTGCCGCGGGAGGCGCCCTCGATGTCGCGGTGGGCGGGAGTTCTTTCTTGGCAGGTCTGCTCGTTGGTTCGGCGGCGGGCGGTATCCTCAGTTGGGTTGCGGCCAACAAACTGCCGAAGGTTAAGGTCAAAGGGATTCCGCTCGGCGGCAACCTTCTACAGATTGGTCCGATGTCGAACCCGGGATACCCCTGGGTTGTCCTGGATCGCAGCCTGCTTTTTCTCGAGTTGGTCACCTCGCGGGCTCATGCCTGTCGGGAAAAGGTAGAACTTGCCGATGCGCCGGCGGGAGAAAAGGCTGCCGAGGGCAGGGTTGCGCACCTGCCTGTCGCAGATCGCAAAAAGATCAATGAGGCGTTTTCTGTTTTGCAGCACCAGCCGAAGACTGCGGCAGTCGACCGGGCAACGATCGGGTTGGCAGACGCCTTGAGCGTACTGCTCCATGACCGATACGCATGAGCATCGCTGTGGAGTTTGCAGGAGGATCGCTTCAGGCCTTGCGCCGCTTGATCATTTTGACCTGATTGCCCTGAGCGTTGAATTCCACGACATCCATAAAGGATCGCATCAGCAGGACACCTCGCCCGCTGATCTTCTCGAGGTTTTCCGGATCTGTTGGATCGGGGAGTGATGTCGGATCGAAACCGGACCCCTGATCGCCTACGGTGACAACCGCCTCGGTTGGCGAGAGTTCAATTTCGACTTCAATTTTTCGATCCTTGTACTTCG
>JASMGX010000225.1 GCA_030751095.1 Pirellulales bacterium
TTGAAAGCTTTCTCGCTTCGCAGCACCATAGAAAGCATAAGGATACCGTGTTCTGTAAAGGCATATGGTGTGGCACCGCCCAAGATCTGTTTCGAAGGTATCACATTTTGTGATACCATATCGTCTATCTCCCTCTCGTCAAGAACAAACATGAAGTCATCGGGAAAGCGCTTCCTGTTTCTGTTGACACTTTGTTTGAGGACTCTTGTTTGTGTCCCTCCGGTAAGTGTGCGTGGAGGTTTTGGCGGGATGCGGTAGCATGAGCCATCTGTAGAATTATTCACAGGAGGATAGCTCATGAATCAGAAACAGCAAGCTATGGGACGAGAGAGCTTGGAGGAAGTGCGGGAGCAGTTTAGAAACTGGCGAAGTCAACGGGAAAAGGGCAGCAGGATACCGCAGTGGCTGTGGCAGGCTGCAGTCGGTCTGTCGGATCGGCATTCGGTGGGCAAAATTGCCACGGCATTGGCGTTGGACCATGGACGGCTCAAGCAGCGAATTGCCACGCTCTGTTCTTTAAATGGTAAATCTCAGCGTCCGTCAGAGGCCGGTATCGAGTTTGTATCGATTGGAGCGTTACCGGCGGGGCAAGCGGATGTCGTAGAACTGGAGGACGGAACCGGAAGGCGGCTAAAAGTGCACCTTGTAGGAGCAGCAACCGGCAGGTTGGTCGAGGTGGCCAAAGCATTGTGGGAGCAAGTGAGATGATCCAGATAGTCCCACAGATGCGAATAATGGCAGCGGTAGAGCCGGTAGACTTTCGCAAGGGCATCGATGGATTGGCTGGAGTATGTAGGAATGTGATCGGGGAAGATCCCTTTTCCGGGTATCTGTTCGTGTTTCGAAACAGGCGTCGCACATCGATCAAAATATTAGCTTATGATGGCCAAGGATTTTGGATCGCTCAGAAGCGATTGTCGACGGGACGATTCGGTAGTTGGCCTGGGGATAATGGACAGTTGATCCACGAGTTGGCGGCCCATGAGTTGCAGCTGTTGGTCTGGAACGGCAACCAGGCTTCCGGGAGAGTGCCGCAGATGTGGAAGAAGATCAGTATTCAAAAAAGCTGAAACAGAGTGCACCGACTTACATAGCAAAATAATCAGATAATTTGAAAAAAATTACTCATTAGGACCTGTGTTCCGATCGGATCTATGCAATACTGCCGGTATGAATCAAGAAATCAAATACCGGCGGATGGTAGCGACGGAATCTCGAGTTGAGTTTATTAGAGAATTGATAGCGGGTAATCCGGGAGAGAGTCGTCGCAGTTTGTCAAAGAAAGTTTGTGAAGCCTGGAATTGGGTGCAGCCCAACGGCCGGCTGTGCGACATGGTGTGCAGGGGTTTCATGCTGGAGCTGCACCGCGCAGGTGTGATTAGGTTGCCGGAGAAGAGATGCACGCCGTACAATCCTCTTGGGGCTATAAGGAAAAAGCCGCCTCGGGTGGAGGTGGACACCAGTGCGATTGTGAGCTCGATTAAAGAGCTTAAGCCCTTCGAGATACGACAGGTCAGACATACCGCAGATGAAAAGCTGCACGCGGGGTTGATCGAACAGTATCACTATCTTGGTTACAGTCATCCGGTGGGTGAGCAACGCAAGTACGTAGTGTATAGCCGAGAGCGGCCGGTGGGCTGTTTTTCGTTCTCGGCTGCCTCCAGGCACGTTGCCGCCAGAGATCGGTATATCGGTTGGGACGCTGAACACCGTAAAAAAAACATCCACTTTATTGCCTACAACACTCGCTTTCTCCTGTTGCCATGGGTGCAGGTCCGTCATCTGGCCTCTCATCTGCTGGGTAGGATAGCAAAGGTAGTCGCAATTGATTGGCAGCGCACCTACAATCACCCGATTTATTACTTGGAGACGTTCGTCGATACAGAGAAGTTTTCGGGTACATGCTATCGAGCTGCTGGTTGGGTGCATATGGGCGAAACAACTGGACGAGGTGGGAATGACCTGACAAACAAGGTTAACCGGTCGATCAAGGCGGTGTGGGGATACCCGCTGATTGATAAGTTCCGCGAGAGAATGTGTGGCGGGGCGCGATGAAGGAGAAGCAACAGACCATCGACATTAGTGCCGAGGAACTGGAGGCGCTGATCGAGCGTGTGCAACGAGGAGAGCTCGAGCCAGGAGATGCGGAAATCATCCAGGCGATGGCCGAGACGATTAGCAGGTTAACCGCCGCGTTGGATGAGAAAGACATGTCGATCAAGCGGCTTAAGCGGATACTGTTCGGTTCGAAAAGTGAAAAGACCGAAGCGGTTCTGAAAGACTCCGAAAGCAATCAAAAGAGGGATGAAAAAACCAAGGATGAAGAGGGACCCGGACAGGGCGATAAGGAGCCGAAGAACGAGAAACCGAAAGGACATGGGAGGAACGGCAGCGACAAATACACCGGGGTTGAGCGGATCCGGGTGGAACATGGTGAGTTGAAGCCCGGTGATCGGTGCCCGAAATGCTTAAACGGAAAAGTCTATGAGTTCAGGCGCGACAATCCGGTAGTAAAGTTGAGACTCACCGGCAGCGCCCCGGTGCAGGGCAAAGCCTATGAGCTACAGAGCCTGCGGTGCAATCTGTGCCAGGAGGTGTTCACCGCGGCGATGCCCGAAGGCAGCGGTGATAAAAAGTATGATGCATCGGTTGGATCGATCATCGCAGTGTTGAAGTACGGATCGGGATTGCCGTTCAACCGGCTTGAGAAGCTACAAGAGAACGCCGGAGTGCCGCTTGCCGACGCAACGCAGTGGGATATCGAAGAGAAAAAGGCCGACTTAATCTATCCGGCTTTTGATGAGCTGGTAGGACAAGGAGCCCAGGGCACGCTGGTACACAACGACGACACCGTTATGAAGGTCCTTGAGTTGATGGCGGAAAACAAAGAGATCGGGCAGGACCCTGAGAATGAGAGCCGTACGGGGATGTTCACTACCGGAATTATCTCTGCGATAGATAAGCGACGTATCGCATTGTTCTACACAGGCCGGAATCATGCAGGTGAAAACTTGGGGTTGTTACTTCTACACAGAGATCCCGATCGCAGTCCACCCATTCAAATGTGTGATGGCCTATCACGAAATGTACCAGAACAGTTCGCCACGATTCTTGCCAATTGTATGGCACATGCGCGACGTAATTTCGTAGATGTGGCCGAAGCATTTCCGGACGAATGTCGCTTCGTGCTGAAAATCCTTAGAGATGTATACAGAAACGAGGCGATTGCTAAGGCTCAAGAAATGTCGGATGAACAGCGCCTTCAGTTCCATCAAAGCAAAAGCGGGCCATTGATGGAAAAGCTTAAAAGTTGGTTGAAGGGACAGATCCGGGAAAAAAAGATCGAACCAAACTCCAGCATGGGACAGGCTTTCACCTACATGCTCAAGCGTTGGGATAAACTAACACGGTTCCTACACATCCCAGGGGCCCCACTAGATAACAATGTTTGTGAAAGAAGCTTGAAGCGGGCAATACAGCATCGGAAGAACTCACTGTTCTATCGGACCTTGCATGGCGCATCGGTCGGGGACATGTACATGAGCATCATCCATACCTGCTACCTTAATGATGTGAATGCCTTTGACTACTTGAACGCCTTGGAAGAGCATTCACAGCAGCTTCACGAGAATCCAGAGCGATGGATGCCATGGAACTACCATGAGCAGCTGGGCCGTCAGGCCGATGATGGCCAAACGGTCTGACTGCTACGCCTCGCAGGCACGCTCGTACGAAAATTTCCTCTACGCACACTCACCGGAGGGGCACAATGTACTGCCCTTTCCCAGGATACTGTCCACCCTGATTTCGCCGTTCATCATTTCTACGAACCGCTTGCTGATTGTCAACCCCAAACCTGTTCCGCCGTACTTCCGGGTTGTGGATGAATCCGCCTGTGTGAAAGATTGAAACAGCCGGACTCTTTGCCCCTCGGTCATACCGATGCCGGTGTCTCGCACGGCAAAACGCAACGAAACCGTCTCTTCGTCCCTTCCCAGCAGTCCGACAGAAACCGCAATTTCCCCCTGATCGGTGAATTTAACGGCATTGCTCGTGAGATTCAACAGGACCTGTCCCAGCCTTAGA
>JASMGX010000226.1 GCA_030751095.1 Pirellulales bacterium
TGTAGCGACACCCGAGGAATTGGAGTATCCCAGTATCTATTATGCCGATGGGCAGGAGCCGACCACACTGACCGATCAGGCGAAGGAAATTCCTTCGCCGACCGACTGGCCCGATGCAACAGTCGAAGAGACTCAGGAATTCACCTCGGGCGAGACATTTCACGGTTACGAGCTCTTGGAGCGATTCGATTCGGCCGGCATGGCCGACGTGTACCGCGCTAAGAAAACGGACAGCGACCAACAGGTGTTTCTTAAGCGGGTACATGTGCAATCGAGCGATATCGATGCCCTTCAACGCGAGATGGCGATTTATCAGAAGCTCTCTGGGATGGAGACTGCGCACGTTTTGCAGGTGCTAGATTCGATTCGAGACGAGGACTATATCGCGATTGTCACCGAGTTCGCCAGCGGAGGAGATCTTGAAGATTTTGTTGGCGGTGCGGGAAGTGGTCTTTCGGTCGGTTTATCGCAAGAGATTGCGCTGGCGATTGCACGAGGACTGGAGGAACTGCACGCAGTCGATGTGGTGCACCGTGATCTCAAGCCACGCAATGTGCTCAAACATCGAGAGGATTGGATGATCGCCGATTTTGGGATCTCTAAAAACCTTGCTCGTGTGGTAACGCAAAAGACTTTCCAGAACTATGGCACACTCGGGTATGCGGCCCCGGAACAGTTTGAGGGTGTTGAGGCCAAGCCGAGTGCCGACATTTATTCGCTCGGCAAGATCATGGTGTTTTTGCTTAGCGGGCAGACGGATGTGGATTTCATTACGTACCCCGCGTGGAAGGCGTTGATCAAGCGATGCGTGAGCACCGCTCCCGACAAACGACCACCACTCACAGAGGTGGTCGAATCGCTAGAAAATATGCCAACGTAGCCAATCACAAGACAAGGTTTCAATAGATTTCCGAATAATAGGGAGCAGATCATGGCAACGGACCAATCATCGCTGACAGCGGGCTTTTCTCTGGCCGAAAAATTTAAGGTCGAGGATTGGCAAGAAGAGGCAATCACCGCCTGGCTCAACGCCCACCCCGTACAAGGGCCACGGCATGGCATCTTCGATATTTATACCGGAGCAGGAAAGACCGTGCTTGCGACCGAGGCGATGGCGCGGGTGAGCCAAGAAGAGCTGAAAATGCGATTTGCTGTTGTTGTCCCCACCGTGCATCTGGCCCAACAATGGGTTGAGGAGCTGCCGGAAATGACCGATCTGGTGGCAAGTAAGATAGGAATGGTGGGCGGTGGTAAAAAAGACACGTTTGCCGCTTGCAAAGTGATTGTGTTTGTGCTCGCCAGCGCGCGGAAAATGAAGGACGAGCAATCACAGCTCGCTCAAACGACAGATGGGTATGAAGTCATGCTGGTGGTTGATGAGTGCCACAGAGCGGGCGCGGCTTCGTCCTCGAAAATGTTCGATGCGAAAACAAAGTATCGACTCGGACTTTCGGCAACGCCTATACGAGTTTCTGATGATGCAATCGATGAAAACGGCCTGCCTCTCCCGCTTGAGGCGCAGCCACATGGGAAAGCCTTGGGGCCGGTTTGTTTCCGATTTTCACTGAAGGATGGTGTGCGGAGGGGATTGTTGCCAAGATTTCAGGTGCATCATCACGGTATTGAGCTCTCGCCGGATGACAGATCAAAGCTTGAATCGATGGCTGAACAGATTCGAAACGCTAAAAATAAACTTCTTAGTGTGGGAGGCGATCCATCAAACTATCGTAAGCATCTGAAACCAAGCTCCAATTCGAAATCAATTATTCAAGCTGCCAACGCGGTAGCTGTAGCTTTTTACAGGCGCAAGCAGTTCTTGTATTCGGCCTCAGAGCGGCTGCGCGTGGCTCGGCGCTTGCTCATTGAAGCATGGGATGGTGAGCCACCCTCCGGCGCTATCCTCTTTAACGAGAGGATTGATGATTCCAGTGATGCAGATGAGGAACAGCAAGAGAAGGACCTAGAATTTGGTGCCGAGCGGCTCTGCCAGCAGGTAAAACAATTGTGCGATCGGGGTGAGCTTCCCTTTGACGCCCATGGTGTGGCGATTGAGCATAGCAAGCTTTCGAAAGCAGAACGCGATGAAGCGGTCGAGGGCTTGAGATCAGGTCGTGTGAAGGTGCTATGCACAGTCAAAGCGCTGCAAGAGGGGATTAACGTTCCGGATGTGGGCATGGGGGTTTCGGTTGCCAGCACATCGAGTGCACGCCAACGCATCCAAACCATGGGCCGGATTTTGCGTGCAAAGCGCGATAGCGAGGGCCAACGCGTTCCTGCAGATCAGGCCCCGATCAAAATGCTGCACCTCATTTACGTGAAGAATAGTCCGGATGAGGAGATTTATAGAAGATATGATTGGAACCTGGAAACGGGTGATGACCGGAATTATTGGAGGGGTTGGAAATTTGGTGAGGAAGCCAGTTATGAAGATGAACCGCTCGCACCAAAAACGGTCGACGAAGATACGGCCTGGTCGCGGATCGCGCAGCTACCGTTGCCTCAAAAGTGGGACGGTCCCTCGAAAGGAATGAACCTGACGTATGCAAAGGGAACGGTTTCTCCGATAACAAATCGAAGTGTTTCGGTTCACAATGCAGGGGAAATTATGCCTTTGCTCGACGATGCCGAGCAGGCGCAAAGGATTCGCTCAGCCCGTGGCCGATTTACGGTAACCCCTGAACAAAATGTGATCATTAAGTTTGCGCCCTCGGATGAAGATCCCAGTGAGCAAGTCGCCTGGGCCATCGGTCGACTCGATGAGCGTCCAGCGTGGGATACAGGGGATGCAAGTGTGGGGGATCTTCCTGGTGATCCAGACGAGCCCGGTGGTCCAGGCGCACCTGCGAGCGCAGAGAGTGAGTCACACGATTTCGAGTCGCATGTGACCGCTGCTGAGGAGATGTTGAATGAGGAAGCAGCCTCTGGCCCGGGAACCTCAGATTTCTGGTATGTACTTCTGCAATATGCATTTCTGGGAGCTGCTGAAGATGATCCGGCGATGATCGAGGCTGCCGCACGCATGTTAAGCTCTCGATCAAACAAAGCGCGGGTTGCGGCGGCAAAAACAGCTGCCAATTACCTGGCGGGTCGCGAAGAGGCCCCCCCGCCAAGTGAGACCTTGCCAGCGACCTTAATTACCGAATTCCCGCAGTATGTAGCGGCCGCATTCGTTCACAATCGGATGGATTTAGTGCGTAATGCGCTCCGTGAGTGGGCTCCCACGGCAAGCGGAGGGAACGATCGAAGAGTCGCTATGTTGCGCTGCATGCAAATACTCACCGGAGAACGACGAAGCATTCATTATCCTGCGTCTTAGGTCCGATGTGTGAAAGCCACCCAATTGGCCAGCAGTGGTTGAGTGCTTGAAGGATAAAGAAAACTGATGGAATGTATCGCTAACGATAAACTGACGCTCGCGATGCTTCCCGGGCCGGAGGCGATGAGGCAAAAGTAATGCAAAGATCATGCCGGGAGCCGCCTGGCTAAAACTTCTTCTGCAGCACGTCCCGGACCGGGGTGAACATCTGGTGCGCTACTACGGCTGGTACAGCAACCGCAGCCGGGGGGATCGCAAAAGGTCATGCCGTACTACGGATGAGATTGAAACTGATGCCGCCGGAGGGCCTGACTCGGACACTCCAGAATCTGAGCTGACCAAAGCTGCCCGCAGTACCTGGGCAAGGCTGATCAAGAAGGTCTATGAGGTGCAGGTTCTGGCCGACGTGCTCAAGGTACGCGATTCTGGCATTCTCCAAGTACGGGTTCGTGGTCGGACTCGCTAAGACCCTTGGCCGCTTAGGGCGCTGCCGACCAAACAACTACGACTCCTGCGTTGACTTGCCGTGAAGCCCATGACCCTCCAAGTGTTGCTCGCGGCCACCTTTCTATTATGGGGTGCAAACTCCGCGGTGGCCCAGAACTGGCGCGGTCTTCGCGTGGCCCCTGAATCACGCTGCAGCCCGTACCAAGCATCAGATTATTCCTACCCGCAGTCCGTTGAAGTGCGAATTATCGAGAGCCTCGGTGCAATCTGGAGTCCGTATACCGGACGCACCTTTACAAATAGGCGAGAAACAGACAT
>JASMGX010000227.1 GCA_030751095.1 Pirellulales bacterium
ACGGCCGCACCGCGTTGCTCTCTTACCAGCAACGGATGAATGACATCTCCCTATGCACGATTCCCCAGTCCAACCGACCGGCTCGTTTCGACTCGCTCAGTGGCGGATGCTGCTAGTGACGATGTTTTGCTACCTATTCTATTACACGGGAAGGCAAACGTTCGGATTTGCGATTCCCGGTATCGAGCAAGAACTAGGATTCGATAAGCAAACACTCGGCTGGTGCAGTACCGCCCTGCTCTGGGCCTACGCGACCGGGCAGGCGATCAATGGAAATTTGGGGGACAAGTTCGGCGGCCGACGGATGATGAGCCTTGGCGCGGTACTCTCCTGCGGCTTGAACTGGCTGGTGAGTATCAGCAGTTCCCTCTCCGGTCTGATCGTTGGCTGGGGACTCAACGGCTTCGCCCAGTCGATGGGATGGGCCCCGGGCGGGCGGGTCCTCTCCAACTGGTGGAGTCACCGTGAACGGGGCAAAGTGTTTGGGTTTTATGTCTTTGCCGCGGGCTGCTCTTCCATCCTTTCCTTCATCACCTCGCTTCTGATCCTCCATGAATTCCACCTCGACTGGCGGTGGATTTTTCGTCTGCCGGTGTTGCTGCTCGGCGGAGCGGGCATTTTGTATTTTCTTGTGGCCCGCGACCGACCCCAAGATCTTGGCTTTGAACCACCCGAAGATGAAGAGGCCCTCAGCGACGAGGCCGCGCAAGTGACGGAAACCGATACCACTGGCCAAACGTCTGAAACATCGTTTGATCGCTATCGCAGTGCCCTTGGAAACGTCCGTTTTATGATTGCGGCCCTCTCAATCGGATTTCAAAATCTTGCCCGTTACGGATTGTTGATCTGGGTGCCGGTCCACTTCATGGGCAAGGGCTGGAAAGAATCAAATCCTCTGGGGCCCTGGGGTGCGGTTGCACTGCCCGTGGGAATGGCAGTCGGGGCACTGGTGAGCGGCTGGGTCTCCGACCGGCTGCTCGGCTCGAGACGCTGGCCGATCATTACCGGCTTCATGCTGCTGGCAACGGCGACTTCCGGACTGATGTACGTCACGCCCCGCGAGGATGCGCTGACCGGCCTGATCCTGCTGTTTTTCTCCGGGTTCCTTGTCTATGGCCCCCAATCGGTCTTCTGGGCGCTCTGTCCCGATCTGCTCGGCCGCGAGCGGTCGGCAACCGGAACCGGCGTGATGAACTGCGTCGCCTACATTTTCGCAGGGCTTGGAGAACCGCTCATCGGCTGGGCCATCGACACACATGGAAATACCGCTCTGGTTTTTCTCATCGTGGCGGTCGCCTGCCTCTGCAGCGCGGCACTCGGGCCACTGATCCGCAGATGACGCCCGAAGGCCGATCCCTGACGAGGCTGAAGCGGCAATCCGCTCTTTCAGCGACTCCGCCCGGTCCGCATAAACTCATCGAGCAGTCTGCTCAGGGATGCGACGACCTCCGGGTGCTGGAGGTAGACATTATCTTGCTCGGCCAGATCGTTGCCGAGATGATAAAGCTGCCCGGCGGGCTCGCCCTCTTTCGGTTCGATCTTCCCCCAAGGTTCTGTAAATCCGCCTGTGCCGAGCCCAAGAATCAGTTTCCAATCGCCACGGCGGATCGAAAACATGCCCCGGCCTGAATGATGCACGATCGCATTGCGGACCGCCTTTCCCTGCTGCCAGAGCGGCAGCAGGCTAAAACTATCCTCCCCGGCATCCCAGGCCAACGGCTTGCCGATCACGGAGGCCACCGTGGCAAACACATCGGTCAAACAGCCCAACCCACTGCGGACGGTGCCTGGCTTGATCTGCCCCGGCCAACGCACCACAAAGGGAACGCGATGGCCCCCTTCGTGGATGTCCGCCTTCTGTCCACGATAGTCAAGGTTTCCCCGGTGCTCGTACTGCTTGATGTCTTGCGCTAACCAATGCGAACCGTTGTCGGAGGTAAACATTACCAGCGTATTGTCTGTAAAACCGTTGCGGTCGAGGGCTCCGAGGATACGACCCACGCAGTCGTCGACCATCACGGTAAAATCGCCATACGATCCGGCCCGGCTCTTGCCGGAATACTGCTTGGTGGGTACCCAGGGAGTGTGCGGCGCAGAAAACGGCACATACACAAAGAAGGGCTTCTCCGCCGACTGCTGGTCAATAAATTCGACCGTTTTGTCCGTTGTCACCGGAAGCACATCGATGTGGCGGAAACTGGGAGCAATTTTTCCACCCACAATGTATCCCTTGCCACCGAAACGAATGTAATTGGCGGATTCAATCTCTTCGGTGGCCGCCTCGACAACCCGCGTATTCTCGACATAGACATAGGGTGCCATGTCGAGAGAGGCGGGAATGCCATAAAAGCGATCAAAACCGACCGAAAGCGGACCGGGCGAGAGGGGCTTGCTGTAATCGGTCTTCTCTCCATCGCCAAGACCAAGGTGCCATTTTCCAAAAACCGCCGTACGATAGCCGTGTCCCTGGAGCAGCGAGGCGAGGGTGGCCCGATCTGGTTCGATCAGCGCCGTGCCGTACCCGAAGAGCACACTCTCCTTCAATCGGGTTCGCCAGCAGTAGCGACCCGTGAGCAGCCCGTAGCGGGTGGGAGTACAGACCGCTGAGGGGGAGTGCATGTCGGTCATCCGCACCCCCTCTCGAGCGAGCCGATCGATGTTAGGAGTGGGAATTTTTGAATCACGGTTGTAGCAACCTGGATCTCCAACGCCCATGTCGTCTGCCAGGATGAGGACAATATTTGGCGGGGCTGCCACTGCAGCTATCGCAAGAGAAACCGAAGCTATAAAAAATAAGAGAAGCGTAAAGAATCGCATCGGCAGACCCATCGAGAAGGCGGGGTGAGATGTTTGGGAGGAAAGAATCTGGTTCAGCCGCCACATCTTCGCAGTCGCACTAGGGGATGTCAATAATTCGCTTGTCTGTTGCCCAGACCGTTCGATACCGAGCGAATGCAACCGGTCGATTCAGAGCCTTTTACTGTCCTCAAGGTAGCCACCATCATTCCATTTTGACGATTCACTGCTGTTTGTCGGGACGCGCGACCACTTTTTGGTCAAAATAGTTGCGAAAAAGTAGCTTTTTATCTAGAATACTGCAATACGGTTACCACTATCGTTAGATATTGAGAATCTGCAATTTTGCTGCCGCTCACAGAGGCACGGTGGTATGTTATTTTTCCGTTATGGATCGGCCAGGATGATAACCGTATGATATCCGTCGACGGGGCTGTTTGCGGAACAGAATGGACATTGGTGTAGCCAATGGGAAAATGCGTATTGCGATCTGTCGGCTCGCACAGATCAAAACGAAACTTCTTGAGCCGGTTGCAGGCAATCTGGCTCGGCGGCAATCAGACCGAGCAACGAACGCAGCTGGTCACCTGCCAATCTGAGAGACTTGAACCGCGGCTCGTTCTCAGTGGTGTTAGCTACGACCCCTCACAAGATCAACTGCCGGGAACTTCCGAAGCCCATTTTGACGCAAGCGGCCTCTGGCAGTCTCTCGATGAGTCGCAGATGACTGCCCTCACGGAATCTTCATCGGGTGGCATCTCTCATCTGACGGCCAGCAGTTACGACAGTTTTTCGCTCGACCAGAATTTGCTTGCAGCGCGGCTCGCGGCGGCCCCGATGGAATTTTCAGGTACTGCGGGTGAGCTGATCACGCTCCCGACACCTGAAGGCCAGTTTGAGCAATTTGCCTACTGGGAATCCCCGATCATGGCCCCGGAGTTGGCGGCCAAATTTCCCGAGATCGAAACGTTCATCGGCCGCGGCATCGACGACCCGACGTCGTCCCTCCGATTCGACCGGACACCCCAGGGTTTTCACGCCCAAATTCTTTCGCCAAGCGGTAGCTACTACGTTGATCCGTTTTACCACCTTGATGCGGACGGACCGTACGTCAGTTACTTTCAAGCCGATTATCTAGCAGAGGAAAACGACACGTTTTCTTGCGGTCTCCAGGATGTCTCGGTACACGATGAGCATGACCACGATGAGCATGACCACGATGAGCATGACCACGATGAGC
>JASMGX010000228.1 GCA_030751095.1 Pirellulales bacterium
GGCATTTCTCGGTTGCGGTTGGTAAAGCGGCACACGAGAAACCCCGCGGCAGAGTTCCATCAAGCCGGCTTGATCAGCTAAATAAGCCTCGGTGGAGAGCATCTCGAAGGCAGCTGTACTGAAACGATGCGTCAGGTTCTCGAAACGTCCATAGAGGGTGGCATAAACCTGATTGATCTTATTTACTTTACCTCTTCGGAAAGCAGAGACAGAATGGGAACAGCACTTGGAGGAATCCGTGTCCTTCCGGTGAGTGTGCGTGGAGATTTTGGCGGAACGCGGTAGCATGAGCCATCTACAGAATTGTGCGGAGGCAGCTCATGGACCAAAAACAGCAGGCGACGGGGCGACAGAGTTTGGAGGAAGTGCGGAAACAGTTTGAAAATTGGCGCAGGGAGCGGAAAAAGGGCGGGCGGATTCCGCAGCGGCTGTGGCACGCGGCGGCCGGTCTGTCGGATCGGCATTCGGCCGGCAAGATTGCCACGGCATTGGCGTTGGACCACGGACGGCTCAAGCAGCGAATCGCCGCGCCAGGCCTTTTATCTGGTGAATCTGAGCGTCGAGCGGGAACGGAAATCGAGTTTGTGTCTATTGGAACGATGGCTACGACGCAAGCCGATGTCGTGGAGCTGGAGGATGGGTCCGGAAGGCGGCTAAAGGTGCACCTAGTAGGAGCGGGAAGCGCCAGATTGATCGAAGTGGCCAAAGCTTTGTGGGAGCAAACGCTATGATCCAGATAGCACCACAGATGCGCATATTGGTGGCAATCGAACCGGTAGACTTCCGCAAAGGTATAGATGGACTGGCTGGGGTATGCAGAAATGTGATCGGCGCGGATCCATTTTCCGGATGCCTGTTCGTATTTCGAAACAAACGAGGTACGGCAATAAAAATCTTGGCCTATGATGGTCAAGGATATTGGCTTTGTCAAAAACGACTTTCGACGGGGCGATTCGGCAGTTGGCCTGGGGATCATGGAGAGTTGATCCGCGAGTTGGCGGCCCATGAATTGCAGCTGCTGGTCTGGAACGGCAACGTGGCCGGCGGGAGAGTACCGCAGATGTGGAAGAAGATCGACATTCAAAAAACCTGAGCAGAGTGCACAGGCCTACAGAATAGGTTAATAATCTTCTATAGAAGGCTTGTGTTCCTTTGGAATCTGTGGCATAGTCCCGGTATGAATCAGGAAATCAAATACCGGGGCATGGTGGCGACGGCCTGGAGGGTGGAATTCATCCGGGAGCTGATAGCCGACAATCCGGATGACAGTCGGCACAGTCTGTCGAAAAAGCTATGTGAAGCTTGGAATTGGGTACAGCCTAACGGCCGGTTGCGCGACATGGTGTGCCGGAGTTTCATGTTGGAGCTGCACCGTGCGGGTGTGATTACGCTGCCGGAGAAGAAATTCACACCGCCCAATCCTCTTGGGGGAGTCAGGAAAAAGCCTACTCGGGTGGAGGTAGACACCAGTGCAATCGTCGGCTCGATAAAGGAGCTTAAGCCCTTTGAGATACGACAGGTCGGACACACTGCAGATGAAAAACTGCACGCGAGTCTGATCGAACAGTACCACTATTTGGGCTATAGCCACCCGGTAGGCGAACAGCGCAAATATGTGGTGTTTGCTCGAGAGCGGCCAGTTGGCTGCTTTTCGTTCTCGGCAGCCTCAAGGCACGTTGCCTGCAGGGATCGGTTCATCGGTTGGGACGCTGAGCACCGTAAGAAAAACATCCACTTCATTGCCTACAACACTCGCTTTCTTCTGTTGCCATGGGTAGCTGTGCGCCATCTGGCCTCCCACCTGCTGAGTAGGATAGCGAAGGTAGTCGCACTTGATTGGGAGAGTACCTATAATCATCCGATTTATTACTTGGAGACCTTTGTAGATACCGAAAAATATTCCGGTAGCTGCTATCGTGGCGCCGGATGGGTGTATCTGGGAGAGACAACCGGACGAGGTGGGAATGACCAGACACATAAGGTAAATCGGTCGATCAAAGCAGTGTGGGGATACCCGCTGGTTGATGAGTTCCGCGAAAGAATGTGTGCGGACCCGTCGAGTAATGTGCAATGAAGGCGGAACAACAAACCGTCGAGATTAGTCGCGAGGAACTGATGGCGCTGGTCGAGCGAGTCGAAGAAGGAAAACTAAAGGAAGGAGATGCGCAAATCATCCGAGTAATAGTAGAGCAGTTTATAATAGTACATTCTGAATTCGATGAGAAAAACATATCGATCAGACGGCTTAAGCGAATACTGTTCGGATCAACAAGTGAAAAGACTAAGGCGGTGCTGAAAGAAGCGGAAAGCGAGTCAAGCGCAGATGAAAAGACCCCCAAGGAAGAAGAGCAACCCGGACAGAGCGAGAAAGAGCTGAAGACTGAATCGGATAAAGATGAGGAAAAGGAGAAACCGAAAGGGCACGGGAGAAACGGCAGCGGCCAATACACCGGATTAGAGAAGATACGGGTGAATCTTGCCGACTTGAAGCCCGGGGATCGGTGTCCGGTTTGCCCTACGGGTAGGCTCTATGAGTTCAGAGGTGACAAACCGGTAGTAAAAATTAGACTTATAGGTACCGCCCCGGTGCAGGGCACAGCTTATGAGCTGCAGAGCCTGCGCTGTAATTTGTGCCAAGAGATATTCACCGCACATAGGTGCACAGATGCCTGAAGGCGGCGGCGATAAGAAGCATGATGCATCGGTTGGATCAATCATCGCGGTATTGAGATACGGATCGGGTTTCCCGTTCAAGCGGTTGGAGATGCTACAGAAGAATGCCGGAGTGCCGCTTCCCGACGCGACACAGTGGGACATTGTACATAATATGTCCGACTCATTCTATCCGGTTTTTGATGAGCTGATACGGCAAGGAGCACAAGGCAGGCTGTTTTATAACGACGACACCGTTATGAAGATCCTCGAGTTGATGGAGGAGAACAAGGCGATCCGGCAGGATCCTGAAAACAAAAGCCGTACGGGGATGTTCACCACCGGAATTATCTGCGTAGTAGACCGACGGCGCATCGCGATATTCTATACAGGCCGCAATCATGCGGGTGAGAATTTGGGGCTGTTGCTTTTACGCAGAGATCCCGACCGCGGCCCACCCATTCAAATGTGTGACGGACTTGCACGAAATGTACCGGAAGCGTTCGCCACAATTCTCGCCAATTGCATGGCACATGCTCGACGCAATTTCGTCGATGTTGCCGACCTATTTCCAGATGAGTGTCGCTTTGTGCTGGAAATCCTCAGAGACGTATATAGAAATGACGCGACGGCCAAGACCCAGGAAATGTCCGACGAGCAACGACTTAGCTTTCACCAAGCCGAAAGCGGTCCGTTGATGGAAAAGCTCAAAAGCTGGTTGGATGAGCAGATCGACGCAAAAAAGGTTGAGCCGAACTCCAGTATGGGAAAGGCCTACACCTACATGCTCAAGCGCTGGAAAAAGCTGACACTTTTTTTGCGTGTCCCAGGGGCACCCCTAGATAACAACATTTGTGAGCAAAGCCTGAAGAGGACGATACAACATCGAAAGAACTCACTGTTCTATCGGACGTTGCATGGCGCGCACATCGGAGATATTTACATGAGTATCATCCATAGCTGCTATCTCAATGACGTGAATGCCTTTGTATATCTGACCGCCGTGGAAGACCATGCGCAGCAGGCTCGCGAGAATCCAGAGCTGTGGATGCCCTGGAATTACCGCGAGCAGCTGGATGGCCAAGACGACGAATAATGGCCGCGGCCGCGCGCGGCCGGGCGGACCAACGCCGGGGCGGGCCCGCCGCCGAGCGCCTGGGCGAAAAAAACCCCTCTACGCACACTCACCGGAAGGACACTATCAATCAGCATTTCCGTTGGCCTCAACCCAACTAAGGGCTTCGAAGACACCCTCAAGCACAGGAGCCATTTCTTTCCGGTCTTCTTTAGTTAGTTGCTGAATCGCATACAGTACAGCAGACGGACGAACGTTCCCGTTTTTGATATCAGCTACTAAGGGCTGGATAGCCT
>JASMGX010000229.1 GCA_030751095.1 Pirellulales bacterium
GTCAACATTTCGGTTGAAAAACTCCCGACATGCTTCGTCGCTATCGATCACTTGGCGGAATAAATAAGCAGCACTACCGGGCTCAGAGGTTGCCATTCTTTCGTTTACTTTGCCGTCGCTATAAAAAGGTGTGTACCCGAATTTTTCCGATAGAATCTTGCACGCTGTGGACTGTCCGGCAGCAGCACCCCCGCCGATCCGTGTCCCTCCGGTGAGTGTGCGTAGGGGCTTTTTTCGCGCGCGAGCTCCGGTTTGGACCTGGCTGGTAGACGGTCAAGCGGTATATTCGTTGGCCCGATCATCCAGCTGTTCGTGGTAGTTCCAGGGCATCCATAGCTGGGGACTCTCAGAAAGTTGCTGGGAGTGTTCTACCAAGGCGTTCAAGTACTCAAAGGCGTTGACTCCCGATAGATAGCAGGTATGGATGATGCTCATATATCTGTCGCCAACGTGTGCGCCATGAAGGGTTCGATAGAATAGCGAGTTCTTGCGAAGCATTATTGTCCGTTTTAGGGCCGCTTCACAAATATTATTGTCTAGCGGGGCGCCCGGGATGCGCAGAAAAAGAGTTAGCTTTTCCCAGCGCTTGAGCATGTAGGTGAACGCCTGTCCCATGCTGGAGTTTGGTTCAACCATTTTTTCCTGGATCTGCTCGTCTATCCAGTTTTTCAGCTTTAGCATCAATGGCCCGCTTTGGCGTTGATGGAGCCGAAGGCGTTGGTCATCAAACATTTCTTGGGCCTTAGCAATTGCGTCGTTTTTGTATACATCTCTCAAGATCTCCAGCACGAAGCGGCACTCATCGGGAAATATCTCAGCCACATCTACGAAATTACGTCGAGCATGCGCCATGCAGTTCGCAAGCATAGTGGCGAACCCGTCGGGTATATTTTGTGAAAGGCCGTCACACATCTGGATGGGTGGACCGCGGTCAGGATCCCTGTGTAGAAGCACCAGTCCCAGGTTCTCACCTGCATGATTTCTGCCTGTGTAGAACAAAGCGATTCGTCGCCCATCTACTACGCTGATAATTCCGGTAGTGAACATCCCCGTGCGGCTCTTATTATTAGGCTCCTGCCTGATCGCTTTGTTCTCCTCCATCAACTCAAGGACCTTCATAACCGTATCATCGTTGTGCACCAGAGTGCCTTGAGCTCCTTGCCGTACCAGCTCATCAGCGGCCCGATAGGTTAAGCGGTCCATCTGCTCTACGATATCCCACTGCGTTGCGTCGGGAAGCGGCACTCCGGCGTTCTGCTGTAGCTTCTCCAACCGGTAGAACGGGAATCCCGATCCGTATTTCAACACCGCTATGATCGATCCTACCGATCCATCATACTTCTCATCGCCACTGCCTTCGGGCATCGCCGCGGTGAAAACCTTTTGGCACAGATTGCAGCGCAGACTCTGTAGCTCGTAGGCTTTGCCCTGCACCGGGGCAGTGCCGATGAGTCTAAGCTTTACTACCGGATGTTTGCGCCTGAACTCATAGAGTATGCCTTTAGGGCACACGGGGCATCGATCGCCAGGTTTCAACTGAGCATGATCCACTCGTATCTTCTCAACACCGGTGTATTTGTCGCTGCCGTTTTTCCCGTGTCCTTTCGGTTTCTCTTTCTTCGGCTCTTTCTGGCCACCTACAGTTTGCTCTTCATCCTTGGTCGTTTCATCGGCCTTTGGCTCCCCTTCGGCATCTGTGAGCACTTTTACGGTCTTTTCACTTGTGGAACCGAACAGTATCTTCTTAAGCCGAGTGATCGATGTGTTCTTTTCCAACAACTCAGAGTGTAATCCTATAATCAGTTTCACTATCGCCCCGATCAGTTGCGCATCTCCTTCCTTAAGCTTTCCTTGTTCGGCTCGATCGACCAGGGCCTGCAGTTCCTCGGGGCTAACCTCGATGGTTTGCTCTTCGGCCTTCATCGTTCGGTGCCGCACATCCTTTCGCGGAACTCATCAACCAGTGGGTAACCCCACACCGCTTTGATCGACCGGTTGACCTTGTTTGTCTGGTCATTGCCTCCGCGTCCGGTTGTTTTACCAAGATACACCCACCCAGCGGCCCGATAACAGGTTCCCAAAAATCTCTCGGTGTCGACGAAAGTCTCCAAGTAGTAAATCGGGTGGTTGTAGGTATGCTGCCAATCAACTGCGACTTGTTTTGCGACACGACTCAACAGATGCGAGGCCAGATGGCGCACAGCCACCCATGGCAACAGCACAAAGCGCGTGTTGTAGGCAATCAAGTGGATGTTCTTTTTACGATGCTCAGCATCCCAACCAATAAACCGGTCTCTACTGGCCACATGCCGTGAAGCTGCCGAAAAAGAAAAACAGCCCACCGGACGCTCTCGAGAGAACACAATGTACTTGCGCTGCTCACCCACCGGATGGCTGTAGCCAAGATAGTGGTATTGCTCGATGAGCCCCGCGTGAAGCTTCTCATCAGCCGTGTGGTTGACCTGTCGGATCTCAAAGGGCTTGAGTTCTTTTACCGAAGCGGTGATCGGGCTCGTTCCAACCTCTACCTGATCGGACTTTTTCCTCACCCCTCCAAGAGGATTATTCGGTGTGCGTTTCTTTTCCGGCAGCCTGATCACACCTGCGCGGTGCAACTCCAGCATGAAGCCTCGACACACCATGTCGCGCAAACTGCCATTGGGCTGCACCCAGTTCCAGGCTTCACACAATTTCTTTGACAAACTTCGACGACTATCATCTGGATTGCTCGCTATGAGCTGCCTGATGAACTCTACCCGAGAGGCTGTGGCCACCATCCCCCGGTATTTGATTTCTTGATTCATACCAGGATGTATAGCCTATATTCGCTTGGAACACAAGTGTGCTTGAGTATATCTGTCATATATGTAGGTTACTAACCCAGCCTGTAGCCGGTGCGCTCTCTTCAGCTTTGCTTAGTACCGATTTTCTTCCACATCTGGGGTACTTTCCCCGACGCCCGATTGCCGTTCCACACCAGTAGCTGCAACTCGTGGGCAGCCAACTCGCAGATCAGCTCTCCATGCCCCCCAGGCCAACTACTGAATCGTCCCGTCGAAAGTCGTTTTTGACAAAGCCAATATCCTTGGCCGTCATATGCCAAAATTTTTATTGCCGTACCTCGTTTGTTTCGAAACACGAACAGATACCCCGAGAAAGGGTCCTCACCAATCACATTTCTACAGACTGAAGCCAATCCATCAATACCTTTGCGAAAGTCTACCGGTTCCACTGCGACCAATATGCGCATCTGTGGGGCTATCTGGATCAACCGACCTGCTCCCACAACCCTTTGGCAACCTCGATCACCTTCCCGGCGGTGGCTCCCATTAGGTGCACTTTCAACCGCCTGCCGGTTTCATCCTCCAACTCCACGACATCCGCATTTGCCATTGGCAATGCCCCAACCGATACAAACTCCATACTCCGAGCCGCCGGTCGCTGAGATTCATTTGATAAACGTCTGATCTGCTGTTCAAGCCGCCCAGCGTCTACCCGTAATGCTGTTACAATTTCAGCTGCCGAATATCTATCCGACAGCCCAGCCGCAGCCTGCCATAACAATCGTGGTATCCGGCCACCTCTTTTTCTTTGGCCCCGCCAGATTTCAAACTGCTCCCGCACTTCCGCCAAGCTCCGTCGCCCCGTCACCAGCTGTTCTTGATTCACAACCCATCTCCTCTACGTGCCGAATAATTCTACAGATGGATCATGCTACCTCATCGCGCCAAAATCCCCACGCACGCTTACCGGAGGGACACAGTTCACCGGGAAAAAGTTCCGTTTCGTGTTCAATTGTATTCACATATTCGCATATTTCTGACAGCGCCTCTTGTTCTTTTCCCTTCAGTTTCTGAGTGAAGACCACCTTCGTGTGGCCTTCATCATATTCAATCGTCGTCATCAACCGAAGTATTTTCAACACCAGCTGATTCACATCTCGCGCGTTCCGGTATACCA
>JASMGX010000022.1:0-5761 GCA_030751095.1 Pirellulales bacterium
AAAGTCCAGGGTCGGTTCTGTTGCTGAGCATATTCACCGATGCCTCTGACGATCTGCGCGCCCCAGGAGGTCGAGGTTTCAATGAGCAGTGCGACGCGGAATTGTTTTCCGGATGGTGTTCGGCGTCGGGCCATAGCGAATCTCCGGATCAAATATTTTTCAACTGTCGATTCCGTAGTACGACTCATAAAGCTGGCGTGCCTGCCGCCGCGCCTGATCCCAGTTCCACGCATGGTCGAGAAAACGGTCGGGACTGAGACTGCGGACATAGGGCGAGGGGTCCGTTTTTTGCATCGACTCGAGAACGTGTCGGCCAATTCCGGCCGAACCGGAAACGCCGTGGGCATTACAGCCGCCCGCCATCACAAAGCCCCGCACGCGCCGGCTCTCTCCGACGATGAAACGCCCATCCGGCGTGAATGTTGGCCAACCTTTGAAAATACTCCGAATCCCCAACTCTTCGATGCGGGGAAACAGCGGTGCGAGCTGCTCGACAAAAAACGCCATCGCATCGTAGTCGGCTTCGAGTGGAGGGACGGTGGATCCATAGGTGCGGGGATCGGCATCCAACGCGCCCGATTCCCAGCCGCCGAGCAGAAGTGCGCCAACTTCCGACCGCAAGTAGATCGAACCATCGGGAATCCGTACCACCGGCAATTGCGGGTCCATGCCATCGCACCCGACCGTGATCAAAAACTCGTGCCGCACGGGGACAATCGGCAACTCCAGTCCAACCATCCCGGCGATTTGGTAGGCGTGGGCGCCTGCGGCGTTGATGACGGTTCGACAGGCAATGGGTCCGCGATTGGTTTGCACCCCCGTGATGCGACCTTCATGCTGGTCGATATCCAATACCTCCGTCGATGTCTCAATCCGGACGCCGAGGGCGCGACATTTTTTGACATACGCCATCGTGAGGTCGTACGGTTGCAGGTAACCGTCGGTGGGACAATGGAGGACCGCTCGTGCCCGCTCGAAATTCAGTGCAGGCCAGAGTCGCTCCGCCTCCGCATTCTCCAGAAAGTGTACCTCAAGCGCAGCATCGCTCGCCACACGTGCCAAGCGTTTGAATTCATCAACCCGCTCATCGGTGAGTGCTACCCGTAGCGAACCGACCTGTCGCCAGGAGGGATTGGCCTGCGGATCCTGTTGCAGTTGCGTAAAGGTCTCGACCGACCACTTTGCCAGTGCGACCCGCTCTGCGGTGCTGCGGACCTGTCCCACCAGCCCTGCGGCCTGACTGGTGGTGGCTGTGGCTACGGAGTTTTCTTTTTCCAGAAGCAGCACATCGCTCATACCTGCGAGGGCCAGTTGGTAGGCAACACCACAGCCGACCGCACCCCCGCCAATGATCACGATTTCCGCATCGATGGGTGGAGCCATTACGTTCTTCCTCTTGTGGTGCGGTCCAAATCGATCATGAAACATGTTTACTCTGTGCGTGTACCGCCTGCCCTGTCCGGTTGCTCATAGCCGAGCGAGGCGGCAAGAATTTCGGCCACGTCTCGGATTTCTAACCCAGCTTCCGCATCGGCAATGCCATCTTTGAGCATGATCAGACAAAACGGGCAGGAGACGGCGAGCGTATCGGCACCGGTCTCGACCGCCTCGGCCACGCGGGATCGTCCGATCCGCTCATCGGCGGAATCGTCAAACCACATGCGGCCTCCCCCACCGCCGCAACAGGATGTCTCTCGAGCATGGCGCGGCATTTCTGCAATCTCACCGCGCCGCTCCCCTGGGCCTGTGGCAGTTTGAATCAACGCGCGTGGTGGCTCGGTGATCCCGCCGGTCCGCGCCAAGTAACAGGGATCGTGGTAGGTGATGGTTTCAGCGACAGCTCGGGACGGTTGCGGCAGTCGGCCCGACTCGATGAGCGAGGCGAGCAGTACGGAATGATGCACCACTTCATAATCGCCCCCGAGTTGCGAATAATCATTCTCGAGACTGTTGAGACAGTGCGGGCAGTGGGTGACGATTTTACGAACGGAATGTTCTTTGAGAACTTCGATGTTCGTTGCGGCAAGCTCCTGAAAGACAAATTCGTCTCCCATCCTTCGGGCCGATTCGCCCGTACACCGTTCCTCGGTCCCGAGTACGGCAAACCGGACGTTCGCCTGCGTCAGGAGCCAGACCATGCTGCGGGCGACCCGCTGCACGCGGCGGTCGTACGAGGCTGCGCAGCCGACCCAGTAGAGATACTCAAAATCGGGCACGCTCTTTACAGTCGGTACATCCAATCCGTTTGCCCAGTCGAAACGATCCTGTTGCGGCAGGCCCCAGGGGTTTCCGCTCCGCTGCGTCTTTTGTAGCGCCATTGCGGGTGCTCCCCGCAGTTCCCCCTCGCCGATCAGGTGCCGGCGCATGTCGGTGATCATTCCCAGGGGGCTTACCCGCAAGGGGCAGATATCGACGCAGGCGGCACAGGTCGTGCAGGACCAGAGCGATTCTGCACTGATGACATCGCCATGAAGTCCACTGTTAAGTTTCCCTTCCTCGCCGCAGGCGAGGCGGGCAAGGGCAGCAAACGGCTGCGCATCGATGTGCTGGCGGACATCGAGCACGATCGCTTTCGGTGAGAGCGGCTTGCCGGCCTCCTGCGCAGGACATGCCTCTTCGCACCGTCCACAGGCGACACAGGCATCGAGATGCAGGAGTCGCTCACGGCTGAAATCGACAACGCGGCCGACGCCTACGCGACCGGTCTCTTCGACTTCTTCTAGACGGACAGGAATCATCTGGCCCAAACTCTCCGGCTGGCTCAATAGATTCAGGCTACCGGCAATACTGTGCAATAGTCGCGTGTACGGAAAAGCCGCCACGAGTACCAAGGCGGGTATCGCATGCAGCCACCAGAGGAAGAGGTGCATTTGGGGTGAGAATTGTTTGTCGATGCCGGTCACGGCCAGCAGGCGGGCAGTGGCAAGCCCGACGAAGGAACAGCCGCTCTGCCCGGTATCGGCGAGCAGTATCCGAAGTCCCTCGACGAAGTAACCGGAGATGCCCAAAAATAGAAGGCAGAGAAGCACAACGACATCGAGCGGTCGGTGGTCAAGGCTCTTCGGTCGCGCGCACCGGCGAACTAAAAGGATGAGGCAACCGACGATCAGGGCCACACCAAACGTATCGAGCACAAATTCATAGATGATGTAGTAGAGGCCGTAATGGAACACCGGAGCATTTGCCGGCCGGCCGAGTAGATCGGCCAGAAGGTGCTCAACAGCGATGAGCAAAGTACCGATCAGCAGCACCGAAAAGCCGCTGAAGAGCAGCAGGTGGCCCACGCTCGCGATTCCGCGGCCGCGGACGCGCTTCTGCAGAACGATTTCGCGGACAAATCGCACCGCTGCGGATCGCAGTGGAATTCGGGCCGTGGCACGTCGTCCTAGTCGCCAGATCCGAATCCGCCTCCAACAGCCCCAGAAAAAAAATCCGAGCGATATGGTGGCCAGCAGAGCAAAGATCCAGCGCGAACTCGACGGCACGTTACCGAGGATTTCCCGTGTCGGTTGGAGTCCGATATCGGTTGCCAGCAGCAGCGGGATCAACGGCACACCTTTTTTCCTTTAGCCAAGCCGCTCGATCAGTTGTGGTACCACCTCATACACATCGCCGACCATACCGTAGTCGGCCACTTCAAAGATCGGTGCATCGGGATCGTTGTTGACGGCCACGATCACCTTGGAGTTTTTCATGCCCGCCATGTGCTGCACTGCCCCTGAAATGCCGAGTGCCAGGTAGACCTCGGGGGCCACGATCTTGCCGGTCTGTCCCACCTGCAACTCGTTGGGTGCAATGCCCGCGTCGACCAGTACGCGGCTGCTGCCGGCTGCTGCATGGAGCGTATCGGCCAAGCCACCCACGAGCGATTCAAAGTCTTCGCTGCTCTTGATTGCCCGACCCCCGGAGACGACCACTGCCGCTTCGGTAACATCGGGCCGGCCACCCCGTTTGGACTCTAAATGTTCGATCCGGATGTTTTGCGGTAGCCGCGAGGTATCGATCTGTTCGTTCGTGACCGTCGCCGGAGTTTCGCCTGGCTCCGCGGCGGCGTAGGCGGACGGTTGGATGGTGACAATCTGCGGGCTGCCGAGGAGGGTAACGGTGGCGAGGATAGAACCGGCATACATCCCGCGCTGCAATTGGAGCCTGCCATCGACAAAGGCATGCCCCAGGACATCGCTGGCCATTGCTCCACCGAGCAGGCCTGCAGAGCGGGTGATGACATCTTTGGCAAAGGTTCCCGACGCGGCCACGACCAGATCGAAATTGCCCGTAGAGACCACTTCGGCGATTGCCGCCGCCCAACTGTCGGCGGCAGTGGCCGCAAAAATGGCCGCATCGCAAAAGAGCACCGGTGCATAGCGTGCCGCCTCAGTTGTCGCTGCCTCCAGATTCTCTCCCAGCAGCAGCCACCGCACAGAGCCATCGGTTTCCAATGCCACCTGACGGGCAAACGTGAGTGCCGAAAGACTGCCCGGGCGAATCTGTCCATCTTGAAGTTCTGCGATCAGGAGAATATTCATGGCAGCACCTCCTGGAGGGCGTCGACGAGGCGATCGACCGAATCGACCCGCTGGCAACTTCGGGTCTGATTGGGTGCTGCGAGGGCGATTAGCTCGACGCGGGGCTCAATGGAGTAGTCGAGCTCTTCGATGGCAATCTCTTCAATCGGTTTTTTACGCGCCTTGAGGATGCTCGGCAGCGAGGCGTACCGCGGTTCGTTGAGCCGCAGATCGGCCGTAACCACCGCCGGAAGTGGAATCTGGACCGTTTCGATACCAGCGTCGATTTCCCGCTCGAGGCGGAGACCCTTTTCGGTGCATTCAATGTTTGAGGCAAATGTCGCCTGCGGCCAGTCGAGTAGGGCGGCGAGAAATTGGCCCACCTGACTGGCATCGTCATCGACCGCCTGTTTGCCCATCAGGACCAGATCGGGTGTTTCTCGCTCGACGACTCGCTTGAGGATGCCGGCGACGTTCCACGGGTCGAGCACCGCATCGCAGCGAATGATCAGGGCCCGATCGGCTCCCATGGCCAGGGCGGTACGGAGTTCTTTTTCGTACTCCGCTACGCCGATGCCGACTGCAACAATTTCGACCTCTTGTGGCCCTGCCTCTCGGATGCGAATCGCTTCTTCGATCGCAATCGCATCGAAGGGATTGACGATGTAGGGCAATTGGGCATCGTCGATTTGATGGGTGTCCTCGCGGATCGTGATCCGCTGGTCGGTGTCGGGGACCCGTTTGGTGGGAACAAGTATTTTCATCGGCAGGATGACTCACTTCGGTATAGAGAGTTGTTTATGGAATATCGATCTGTGCTGCGAGGACTAACGTTCAGTGGCGGTTTTTCCCTCGACGCGGCCATAATACTTTCCGGCCATCTCGAAACAGCGGTCTGCGATCTCTTTGCGATCGAGATAGCCGGGCATCTCAAAGAAACGATCGGCTTCGATTTTGTTCAAATCGTAATTGGTTTTTCCATCACAAATAAGTTCGGCCATGATGACGCCAATTGTCGGGCTCTGCACGATCCCGTGCCCGGAAAATCCGCTGCAGTGGAAGAGTCCCTGGAGGTTGGGCATGGTGCCGCAAAACGCCTTGCCATCGGGACTGAAGGTCATGATTCCGGTGGTGATGGTCATTGCAGTCCGCTCGTTGATCCAGGGGAACCGCTGCTGGGCGGAGTAGATCAGCATTGCCACGTGAATGTCGTCGCGAGCCGCCTTCATCAGGGCCATGTCGAAATCGGCCGGCAA
>JASMGX010000022.1:5860-7221 GCA_030751095.1 Pirellulales bacterium
GGCGGAGTAGATCAGCATTGCCACGTGAATGTCGTCGCGAGCCGCCTTCATCAGGGCCATGTCGAAATCGGCCGGCAAATCTTCCATCGTGTACTGTTCCGGTTCTGCTTCATACATGCCGACAATCAGTCCCCCCGCCTCGGGCCGCGAATAGATCCGGTTCTCTCGATCCCGCACACCGGGACTGAGGCGGTCGATTTGTATCTCATCATCGGGCCGGGTGGTGAGGTAGACGTGTCCAATGGCGGCAGTTGGCAGTACCGTATCGGCCGAATCGGCGATCAGATAGGACCAGGGACCGCCGGCATTGACCAGTGCCCCGCAAGTGATCGGTCCGTCGCTCGTCTGCACCCCGATGGCGTGATCGCCCTCGACCAAAATCTTCTCAACGCGAGTCTGGGTGCGATATTCGACTCCGAGTTTGCGGCCCCATTTGACGTAGGCGGAGACCAGCTCTGCCGGCTGCAGGTGTCCATCGGTCGGACAGTAGCAGGCGTCGAGCAGATCATCTGTCTTCATATAGGGTAGCTTCTGGTCGACTTCACTTGCGGTGAGATGGGTAATGTCGAAATCAATCGCGCGGCCCATCTCGACCAGATCGACAATTTCCTGCGCACGATCCGGTGTGGCGGCGACGCGCACGGAACCGGTCTGCAAGAAAATCTCCTCACCCGTTTCGCGTTCCAGTTCCAAAACGGTTTCGACACCGTCCATGAGCATCCTGGTCGATGCGGAGGTTCCGCGGAGTTGTCCGAGCAGGCCAGCGGCCCGCCCGGTCGATCCGCTCCCGAGTTGGCCTTGTTCCAGGACCAGAACACTTTTGCCGCGACGGGCCAACTGCAGGGCCGTACTCAAACCAGCGACTCCACCCCCAACAACGATCACATCGGCAACCTGTTTGTTCATCAGAAGCACTCACCTCTCTTACTCATGGTTTAAAAAAGTCAACAATATCTTTCTGCCGGTTTTAGTCGCGGACGAGTTGTTTGAGGTACCAGCGGACAAAGGCCTCGAGATTTTTCTCTTTGTACGTCGAAAAGGGTCCGGGCCGATATGCCCGAGACTCGATTCCCTTTTGCACCTGCTCGCAGATCTCCCAATCCTGCTCGCTGGTGAGTTGCCAGAAGGGAAGCAACTGATCGAGTTGGTAGTCCCGTCCCTCGACCGCATCGTGATCGACCAGCCAAAGGACCTGGATCAGGGTTTTGCGCGGACCGGCGGGTGTCAGGCGGGTCGTGACGGCATGGTCGCAACTGGAATGGTTCCACATGTTGGGCATGGTCCGCATTCGCAGCGTGCCGACGTCCGGATCGGCATAATCACCCATCAACGGTGCGGCTTGTTGGCCATCCATCGTTTCG
>JASMGX010000022.1:7321-32478 GCA_030751095.1 Pirellulales bacterium
AGATTGTAAAAAGCGCGGATGCAGTGATCCTCATCGCGGAGGATCAGGATCGACTCGCAGTCGATCTCATAGGTGAAAAAATCGCCCGGTTCGGGGATTTGGCAGGTATGTCCCGCAAAGAGCCAGCCCCCTCGCCAGATCTGATCGATTTCTGCCCGATAGATTTCCGGATCGAAATAAAAATCCCCGGCGAGGCCGCATCCTTCATGGCGGGCACTGGCAAGTGCCTGCAGCCTCTCTTGGTCGATGCAATCGTTCAAACCTGTTCCCGCCGGAGAAAAAAATCGAAAAGTTGTCACTGCATGGCCCCTATCTGAACACCCGCCGCCCCATTCCGCAAGTACAAAAAGCGCATTAAAATCGACATTTTGCGCATCCCTGTTTTGTGCCCCTTGGTGTTTTCCAGGGTGGCTTTCCTTGCAGCGATTTCGGGCGGAGGGTATTCTCGGCCATATGGGGTTGGGTTACCACGTTGCAGCGGACACAATTGCTTGTCAGCCCACGAAGGGCCGCAGCGAAGCTTGCAGCGGCGGTGAGGCTCAAGGATGACCGGCGACCGCCCGTATTTGGGAATATATCGCCTGGGCAAAAGAAACTTGACGAAAACCGGAAAGATGAATTCGGACAGAAGCGATCGTTCGTAGCTGAGGAAAAAAATGGATCGACAAAAAAAAGGGATGCTGCGTGGCGCTGGGCGGATGGTTCTCAGTCTGCTCTGCCTGCTGGCGATTTGCTCGCAGATGTTTGCAAAACCGCCTGCGAAAGAGAAGCATTCGAAAAAGCCGCAAGCGGCCCCGACTTCACAGCCGGTAAAAAATCTGATCCTTTTGATCGGCGATGGTATGGGGCCACAGCAGATTGGACTGCTCACGACATATGCGCACCAGGCTCGCCAGAGCGAGTATGTGGGCCGGGAGACGGCGATCGAGCAGGCGATGCGAGCGGGGACGATGGGCCTTGTGCGGACCGCCCCGCAAGGTGTGCTGGTCACCGATTCGGCTGCGGCGGCGACCCATTTGGCGACCGGTGTCGATGCCGCTCCGGAGACGGTCGGCCTCGATCGCCACGGAGATCCGGTCGAGACAATTTTGGAAAAGGCCCGCGATGCAGGCAAAGCGGTCGGGTTGGTGACCGATACCCGTCTGACGCACGGCACGCCGGCCGCCTTTCTGGCCCATCGACCGCACCGCTCCGAAGAGAACGAAATTGCCGTCGAGATGCTCGGGGCGGATGCCGATGTCCTGCTCGGTGCCGGGCTGCGGTATTGGATTCCCCAACAGGCGACGGAGGTGGGCAGCGCAGCGGCGGATGAGATCAAGAATATGACCGGTGGGGCGTTTGATTTTGCTTCGCGGCGGCGAGACAACCGCAACCTGCTTTTGGAGGCCCGTCTCAAAGGATATCAGTTGGCGTTTACCGATGCGCAGATGGAGCGCGTCCACTCGGGCAAGTTATTGGGCATTTTCGGCAACGAGGCGCTCTCGGATGCCCTGGTGCAAAGAGCGGCCGGAAAGGATTTTCACGAACCGACTCTTTTTGAGATGACGGAAAAGGCACTGGAACTTTTGTCGCAGGACAAGGCAGGTTTTTTTCTGATGGTCGAAGCGGGACAGATCGACTGGGCTTGCCACAATAACGATGCGGGCGCCCTGCTCCAGGAGATGCTCCGTTTTGACAAAGCACTTGCAGCAATACTCCAGTGGATGGAATCGCGCAACGATACGCTTCTGGTGGTCACTGCGGATCACGAAACGGGTTCTTTCGGATTTAGTTACTCCGGTAGTGCGCTGCCGTCGCCGAAAAAACTCCCGGGAAGTGCGTTTGAAGATGTTCGTCATGCCCCGGACTTCAACTTTGGGCGGCCAGAAATTCTGGACCGCCTCTACAACCAGAAGAAAAGTTACTACTCGGTTTTTCAAAAGTTTGATGCGCTGCCGAAAGAAGAGCAAACCCCAGCAAAACTTGCTGAACTTGTGGCTGCGAACCTGCCGTTTCCGATTAGAGAACAACAGGCTGCCGAGATTCTCAAACGCGGTGCCAATCCTCTCTACGTAAAGGACCACCGTTATCTGGGCAGCAAAACCTCTCCACAGGTCGGCGATTTTTCCGATTTCTATGTTTTTGGGGACAACCTTCGGATGAATCTTCTTGCCCGTGCTGTGGCTGCCGATCAGAACATCATCTGGGGAACCGGTACGCATACCAGCACGCCCGTTGTAGTGGTCGCGATCGGTCCCGAGTCGGCCGCACGTCCCTTCGGCCGTATGATGCATGCCACCGAGGTCGGGCAGTTGATGCAGCGAGCCCTCTTTGGCCGGTGAGTTGCGTGCCGGATCGATCGATTCTCAGTCCGCTGCGTGTTTTGATAACGGATTCTTTGTTCACCGGTTCAGCCACAGGGTCGGCCCGTCTGATTTGTGGCCATTTTAGTTCTTGCTCTACGCATCTTTGGGTGTTCCAATAGGTGGGCTGCCGGGTGTCGCCGAAATCCCGAGAGTTGGGAACATGAGCAACGAAAGTGACGCCGAAAAGATTGCCCAGTTGCAAGCGGCATTCAAACAGTTGTCCGAGCGACTGGACGAACTGGAGCGGCAATGGAGGCAGCTTCCCCGGCCCGATGGGCAAGGTTTGCCCCCGGCCTCTTCGGCAACGGTCCCTCCAGTCGTCGATGAAATATCCCTATCGCCTCTCGATGCGGTACCACTCGTGCATGCCACGACTGTTGAAGAATTGCCAGAGTTGACGGATTTGAGTCCGCCAATCTCTCCGGCGGAGGATTCGGTGGAAGCTCCGAGCGTAGCGGGCAAGCCTCCTCGTCACCCAACGACTCCCGGGTGGGATGCCTTTACGCAGAATCTTGCATCTTTGGAGAAAGTCGTGGGAGGCCGGTGGCTCACCTGGGCGGGTGCCCTGACGATGCTGGTCGCCATCGCCTTTTTTATCCCCTGGGCTTGGAAATACTTTTCTGTCCCCGACTGGTTCAAAGTGCTGGGCATGCATCTGGCAAGTTTCTCGGTGGTGGGATTCGGTCTTTGGCTCTACCGCCATCGTCTGATCTTCCTTGCACAGGCGACGGTCGGCCTCGGTATTTTTGCCTGGTACGGAACCGCCTTTGCTGCTTTGCGGACCTTCAACTTTTATGCGGAGATGTTTGGTGATGGAAAATACGTCTTTACGGCGATGGAAGGTTCGCTGATCACGCTCGTTGCCATTTTTCTCGCGGTCCGCAAGCGGAGCGTAGCGATCATTCTGGTGGGGGCCTTGGGAGGCTATTTGAATCCGATTCTCACCAGCAGGGGTGATGGAAATTATGTTGTTCTTTTTAGTTATCTGGCATTTCTCAATGTGGGGCTGATCGCCTCGGCGATCCTCCGCGGGTGGAACTTTCTCAAGCTGCTCGCGCTCGTTGCCACGGCCATTATGTTCATGCTCTGGATCGATCAGGCTGCAACAATCGCCCCCTGGCCGCTGGAGTGGCTGGCGGTGCTTCACGGGATGATCTTCTTGGTGGGCGTTACGCTGCCTCCGGTCCTTTGGCGGCGACCGAGCAATGATGTCGATCTGGTGACACTCACCGGCACGAGTACGGGATACATGGCCTATACATGGTATCTCTTTGAGGGTTTTGCATCTGAGCAACTCGGTCTCGTCTGCGGGGGACTGGGTCTGATCCATCTGGCTCTGTTTTTCATTACCCGGCTTCGGGTGACCGACAACGACCGGATGCCGCGGATACATCTTGCCCTGGCGATGCTGTTTTTCGCACTCTTCCCGCCCCTACAGCTGAGCGATCTATCGTATCTGGCAATGGCCTGGTCGCTCGAGGGATTGGCCTGTATGGCGATTGGTCTTTTGTATGCCGACCGTCAGATGCTCTATGCGGCGGTGATCGTGTTTGTCCTGGCCAGTTTGCGGCTCTTCTCTTTTGATATGTACGGAGATGCGAGTTTTTTAGAGACCGACATCAAACTCTCTGCAATGCATTTTTTCATTTCCAGCATCATCATGTTTTTTGGTGGAACTCTGGCCTGGTGGCTTCCGCGTCGCCCTCAGCACGATCGGACTGAGAGATTCCAGCGCAGGCAGCCGACGCCGTTTGAATTGCAGATCTCGGGCATTACGCTCGCCATCGGCAACGTTCTGTTGCTCTTTGCCTCAGGCTGCCAGTGGGATGGGCGTTTTCTGCTGACGCTCTGGACATTGGACCTATTGGCCGTTTGGCTCTTGGGCTTGTATTTACACACCAGAGCGGTCCGCTGGTATGCGGCGATCTTCATCGCTCCACCGGTTCTGATAGCGGCCCTCTCAATGGGAGATGGGTATCAGACACCCTTTCAATTGATTGTGAATTCTCGTTTCGGCTCGCTTGCCTTCCTGGCATTCAGTGGCTTTCTCATCAGTTGGGGCTATCGGCATTTTGGTCTCGAGCGGCAACTCCCGGAATTGCCCGATCACACCGGTTCGAATCTTGAGAATGGGTTGCAGTACATTACGGGATTCTTCGGATGTCTGATCCTGTTTGTTGCCATCTGCATGGAGATCAACACCTGGTTTTTTGTTGCAGCACAGCGCCCGACACCGCCGTTTGAAAACATGGCAATGGCCCAACAGGCGACCTATTCGATCGTTTCGACCCTTTTTGCGGTGGCCATCGTGGTCCTTGGATTCTTGCTGAGAAGTCGTTTTTATAGAATCCTCGGTTTGCTCACCTTCGGCCCGATTCTACTGAAGGTATTTTTGGTCGATTTGAGCCAACTCGAGTCGCTTGCCCGCATTTTGGCCACCTTTGCGCTCGGTATTGCCCTGCTGGGTGTCTCGTTTATCTACCAGAAGATCGCGGCCCGACTGCTCGCTGCCGAGCAGAATCGTTCTTAGTCCCGGTTTTCCAAAGTGCTCTCTAAGTGCCTACCCGTTTAAGGGTTGCGAAGATGCCTTTGGACCTTTTTGCACAAAAATGGCCTAGAGCAGGGATTTTATTTGCCCTTTTTTTTCGGTTTTGACGCTTATAGGGTGAGCGGAGAAGAGGTTTTTATTTGTTTTTCGGAGTTTCATTGGAAGGGAGAGAGCAATGACCGTAACAGCGGATACTACTTGGGCTGTCGATGCTAGTTTCTCGGTACCGCATGGAGAGCAGACAACAGTGGATCGTTGCGATCCGCGTGACAACATCACGGTTGTGGAAAATCGCGAGGAAAACCCTCGTCCGGGCCTGAATGGTTGCACCGTTGTCGATTTTGATATTCGTGAGCGGTTGGAAACGATAGCAACCGATATTGCCCTTGATCAATCTTCCGATAAGAGTGCCAAATGGAACAGGGTACTTTCCATGTGGCTCAGTTGGAGTGAGGCCTACGAAGAGATCACAAGTCGCATGTATCGCGATGGTGAGGATACGCAAGAGCTTGAGTCGCTCATGGACGAAATGGATCAAGTGCGACAAGAAGCGGTAAAATTGAGTGAATCTCTCTTAGATTATTGATGGGAATGGTTGTTTGTACCATGAAAAACGTTGTTGGGCAGGGAATGTGCTCAGGACGTCATCTGCAAGGATGGCAATTAAGATCTGCGAAGGCTGCTTTTCTAGGGTCGCCTCTTAGGCTCTTACGGATTTCGCAGTAGGATTTCAGGGTGGCACTATCGCAAATTCAATATTCGCAAATTCAATATTGTTGTGGCACCCGCATTCTCGGAAGGTTGACAGATGACAGAGACCGCAATCGCCAGTCCCGTTGATCACGTATCCGCACCCACACGCATTGCGGGTGCCGAGCAATTAGCGGCAGATATCAAGAGCGAGATACGTCAGGTAACAAGTGACCGGATTGAGAATCTCGGCGTGGTCCTGACAGGAACCCATGTGATTCTTGAGGGTTTTTGCTCGACGTTTCACGCTTTCCAGTTGGCCCAACACGCCGCTATGCGGATAGTGGAAGATCTGATGATTGTCGATAATCAGATCGAAGTCTGCTGAAATCTCACGCAGCGGTGCTAAAGCAATCGACGGTTAAGAGAACCGCAGGTTTCTAATGACGGTTCGTAAAGCCTTGTTCATATCCCCGGCTGAAGAGTATCGATCTTCAGGTGCACGCTGCAATGCTTTCATAACGATCGCCGAAATGTTCGGGTCGAGGTCATCGCGGTATTGTTCTGGGGGAACAATATCACCATTTTGCATTCGTTTGAGCAGAGTGTAGCGTGTACCACTGGTGTCGATGGGCGAATTTCCCGTTAAGAGGCGATATAAAATCAAGCCAAGGCTGTACGTATCGGTGGTCTTTCCGATTTTTTCTTGCTCCCCCATAGCTTGTTCTGGCGCCATAAATTCCAGTGTGCCGAGAATATCACCTTCCATAGTGAGGCTTGCCTCTTTCATGGCACCTTCCATCGCCTTGGCCAATCCAAAATCAAGAACATAGGGATGTCCCTTCGTGGTGACCAGGATATTTGAAGGCTTTAAATCCCGATGGATGATGGATTGCGAATGTGCGTGTTCTACCGCATCACAGACAATGGAAAACAGGCGAAGAATCGCCTCATCGGTGAGTGCATGCTCGGTAATATAATGGTCGAGGCGGCCACCCCGAATCAATTGGAGGGTGTAAAAATAGATATCCCCGTAATGTCCAGAGTCATAAATTGTGGTGATGTGGGGATGGTTGAGACTTGCTGCGAGTTTGATTTCACGTTCAAATCGCGTCAGGCCATCTGCCGAAGAGAAGGCTGTCAAGTTGTGCACCTTGAGCGCAACTTCCTGCTTAGTGCTGTTTTCACGCGCCCGCCAGACTTGACTGACGCCGCCCTGACCAATCAGTTCGATTAATTCATAATTGGGAATGATCGGGCGTCGCGGTGCAATGGTCGGGTAGTTCTCTTCGTCATCCGAGGATGATTCGGAATCCTCGTAAAAATCCTGCGAGACGCTCTCTTGGTCGACGTCGCCTTCGAACCCAGGCAATTGATCCATCTTCAACAGGGCTTCGACATGCTGGCGCATTTCCGGGTCATTGCTGCAAGAGGCGTCAAGTTTGTCTGCGATCTCCGCGTGCGATAGATCACAGACTTCTAAGAACAGATCTGTAATCTTTTGGTGGCGTTCGGGTGTCACGGTTTAGGCTCCATCCAAATATCGCTTGAGCCAAGCCCGAGCAAGCCGCCAGTCTCCTTTCACGGTTCGCGGAGAGACCTCAAGTGCTGCAGCGGTTTCATCGATAGTCATGCCTGCAAAATAACGCATTTCCACAATCTGTGCCTGTCGCTCACTGAGTTGTGCCAGTTCAGTCAAGCCTTCATCGAGTGTAATGATGTCAACCTTTTGATCACTACCGGCAGCAGGAATATGATTGAGTAGCAAATCGACTCGGTGACGATCACCTCCTCGTTTGGCCCGGTTCCGATGTCGAGCATGATCCACCAGAAGTCGTCGCATGGCGGTGGCAGCCAAAGCGAGAAAGTGGGCGCGGTCGGTGCAGTTGATCTGGGCCTGATCCATCAATTTCAGGAACGTCTCATGTACCACGTCGGTGGTTTGCCATTCGTGGCCCGGTAGCTCACCACGAAGTTGTCGCGAAGCGACCGCCTTCAATTCGGCATAGAGATGGCTCAGCAGTGCCTCAGCAGCAGGGCCTTCAAGCTTTTGGCAGGCCCTGAGAAGCTGGATCGTTTGTTCTTTGGCGTCACTCATCCGATTTTTCCGGATTACCCACTAGTGATCCTACGCATCTCTGGAGAGTTAAGAAACGTTTGATCATACCAGAGCAATCAAAAGGGGAGCCCGCTGAGAATAAAACGCTAAAAAGACGCCTGCCCTAACTATAAATACCATAAGGACTAACGATGAAAAACCGGTCGATTGCAAAAAAAGCTGCTTTTTTGTTGCCCTATTTAAGCCGTTTTGACGCATTTACTAACAGGAATGGGGATTTTAGCGGGCAGCGATGTATTGGTGGCTACGGTGTGCCCCTCGCTGCTAGAAACTCGGCTTAGAACTGGGAGAAGCGTAATGAAAGCTGCAACGCAAGGTCGCTCGAGACACTCAACATCTTCATCGCGTCGTCATCGCAGACAGGGTGGACAATCCGAATTCACTGGGATCCACCAACGCCGTAACAAGCGTATACCGCTTGTAAATCCCCGTATCAGCCCGACAGATATTCTCGAGCAGAATGCATTGTGCAGCGATAGTGCGTGCAGCGATAGTGCTGGCCCAGCTGCGAAGATTGACGATAAGCAGCAATGGAGTGAAGCGGTCATGCTTTGGCTTAGCTGGAACCAGACCTATGAGAAGGCAACGGCCCGCATGTGTAAGGCCAACAGTGAGAAAAAGCTTGAGGCGATGTTCAAAGAGATGGAACTATTGCGAACGCAAGCGATTGAACTGAGCCAGGGCCTGTTGGATTGTGCAGGCTAAAGTAGCGGAAGCTGGGTCCATCTTTGCTCGCTAGAGGTCGATCTGGCCATTCCAGCGGACAAAGCCCTCTATTGCCTCATACTCCGCCAGCCCCAACTCGTCATAGATACAGGCAGTCTCTGCATTGCGCTGTTCGGCCCTTTGCCAGAATTCCCGGATATCGACACCCGGAAACAGGGCACGATCTTTTTGCGATTCGTGTTTGAAGATCGCATTACGTTTTCGCGAGACCTCTTTGGGACTTAGGGGTACCGCCATTTCGATTTCATAGGGACTCCATTCCTGCCAGGCACCCCGGTAGAGCCAGACTTGGGTGTTGGCGAACCAGGACTCGTCCTTGACCTGATCACATGCATTGAGGACAGCACTCAGGCAGATGCGATGGGTCCCGTGAGGGTCTGTGAGATCGCCAGCAACATAGATCTGGTGGGGTTGGATATTCTGCAAGGTCTCAATCGATATTTGTATGTCTTCCTCGCCAAGCGGTTTCTTTCTTACTCGGCCAGTTTCATAAAACGGCAAATTCTGGAAATGCAACTGCTCGCTAGGAATGCCACACATGCGACCCGCTGCCCGCGCTTCTGTACGGCGGATGATTGCCTTAATGGCCTGCACTTCAGTACTGTCAACCTGTCCTGGTTTTTTATGTTTGAGAAATTTATCAATATGTGATTCAAACTCAAAAGTTTGATCTGGCGCTATGCTGAGTATGTGGTTAAATTCCGCCGCGAATTCAGAAAAACGGATGGCATCGTCATCGAAGACCGCGATATTTCCCGAAGTCTGGTAGGCGACGTGGACTTCATGACCTTGGTCGACAAGACGAATGAGGGTTCCGCCCATCGAAATGACATCGTCATCCGGGTGGGGAGAAAAGACGAGAATCCGCTTGGGAAAGATTTCATCATATGGTTGTGGTCGATCACCAGGTTGTTTTTCATGGTCGGGTTTGCCCCCGGGCCACCCGGTAATGGTTCCCTGTAGGTGGCGAAAGACCGCCAAATTGAGATCGTACGCGGACCCATGCTCTGCCAGGAGGTCCTGCAGGCCTTCTTCGTTATAATCCTCCGCGGTCAGTTTCAAAATCGGTTTACGAAGCTGACGGGCAAGCCAGATGGTTGCTTTTCGGATTTTGTGGCTGTTCCAATCCACCTCCCCCAATTTCCAGGGACACTTTCGACGGGTGAGGGATTCGGCAGCCGCTTCATCGAGCATGAAATACGTGTCGGGATGCTGCTGTAAAAAACTTGCTGCGACCGAAGGTGTGATGGGGCCTTCCACAGCTTCGGCAATGATCGGTGCTTTGTGTTCGCCGAAAGCGATCAGAAAAATCTGTCGTGCCTCGAGGATGGTGCCCACTCCCATCGTAATGGCCCGCTGGCGAACATTTTCCTCGCCAAAAAAGTCGCTTGCTGCGTCCCGGCGCGTTACGCGATCGAGCGTGATCAGTCGTGTCCGCGTCGCTTTTCCGGAACCAGGTTCGTTGAAGCCAATATGTCCGGTCCGGCCTATTCCGAGAATCTGGATATCGATTCCACCAACATCAACGATGGCTTGCTCATACTGTTGGCAGGCATCGTGGATATCCTCCTCGGAAAGGGTGCCATCTGGAATATGGATATTATCCGGGTCGATATCGACGAGTTCAAACAAATATTCCTGCATAAAACGAACATAACTTTGCAACTCATTTGGCTGCATCGGAAAATATTCATCGAGGTTGAATGTGACGACGTTGGCTAGGGAAAGATCCTCCTCCCGGTGCATGCGGACCAATTCGTTGTAAACGCCAACGGGAGTACTTCCGGTGGCAAGACCGAGAACACATTGGCGCCCTTCGGCTGCGCGGGTTTCGATCAATGTGCGGATTTGTTGAGCCACTGCGACACTCGCATCGCGGGCATGCTTGAATATGCGGCAGGGAATTTTTTCCTGCTGTTCGATCGCTGCAGTCTTTGTCACGGTCTTTCCTATTTGCTGTTCAATGTTGCCGATGCATCAAGAGGTTGAATACGGATATTGCGAAAGGCGACTTCGTCTCCATGTCCCAGAAAGCCAAGATGCCCTTTACTGTTTTGTAGACCGGGATGGTTCTGCCCATCGATGGTTTTTCCACCGGGTGCAACTGCGTCAAGGTTTGCATCGAGAATGACATGTCCATTGAGCGTTACCCGGATATTTCGCCCGCGACATTCGACCTGCTGGGCGTTCCACTCGCCGAGGGGCTTGAGAAAGCCCCGCTTTGCCGGCGCAACTCCATAGATCGATCCGTGTGTTTGATACGGTTTGAGATTCGTGTACTTTCCGGAGGTGCCATCGAGAATCTGTAGTTCCATTCCGTTATAGGCGGCATCACCAGAGATCGGTGCACGGATCGCAAGGCCGTTGTTCGCATTCGGCGTGAGCCTGAATTCAAAACGAAGGATAAAATTACCATATTCCTCTTTGGTGAGCAATTTTCCAGCCTTGCCTTTTGGTAGCACGATCATCCCGTCCTTGACCGAATATTGATCGGTCGCACCGATCCAGCCCTCCAAATTGCGCCCATTGAAGAGAGGTGTAAAATGTTCTTCGTCGCCGGTCGCGGTTGCGCGTTGGCAGTTTGCAAAGGCGAGGAGTAGGCCACAAATAGATAGGAAGAGTGGGAAGAAATGCTTCATGGTGTTTTTCCCCGAGATCAAATTCTGACTGTTGAAGAGACGCATTTGGAGTGAAAGTCGTATCCCTGGGTTGGTTGATTGAAGTCGCCTTTTCAGAGTCGTACTGATTTACCGGTCGACAAGCTTTTTGTCTCGGCCTGACAGATGGCGATCGCATCTCTGGCCAAGTTGCAAGCGAGCATCTCCACACCTTTTCCCGTACGAACCGCTTTGCAGACTGCTTGAAGTTCCGCCTCAAAGGCGTTCATCATGGGATCGCCCGCCGGCATGGTTGCGGGTCGTGCCTTGCCGCGGTCATCGAGCAATGTCGGTTCGCAGAGATATTTGCCTTCGCCACCGATCACGGCAAATTGGAAGATGAGCGTTGCCCGATCGAGATGAATTTCGAATCCATGGTCAAACGGTCGTCCCTGCTGATCGATCGTGCCACTGGTGGCTGTGACGGCCAGATTCTTTTTGAAGCGAAACTGCGTGGTCCAGCTTTCGGCCAACTTGCCTCGCATGCGTCCGGTCGTGGAGACCGATTGGGGCATGCCGAAGAGCAGGCGGATGAAATGGGCATCGTGGATATGCAAATCCAGCATCGGGCCTCCAACGGCATCGGCTTTCCAGTAATTTCGGAGCCAGGCCGGGTCCGAAATGACGCGGCGGAAACTCCCGCCACGGAGTTTGCCATAGCGTCCGCTCTGAATAACTTTGCGAGCCCAGGCATATTCAGGAAGTAACGGAAGGACGTGGCCGATGAGCAATTGTCGCTTCGCGCGCTTTGCGGCTGAGACCATCCGCTGGCAGTCGGCCAACTTGAGTGCCATCGGTTTTTCGCAGAAAACATGTTTGCCCGATCGCAACGCCTTACAGGCGATCTCCGCATGCAGGGAAGGGGGCAGGGTGATGTCGATCATGTCGAGCTTCGGATCCTCGAGCATTGCATCGAGATCATCGTAGGTGGCGACGCCCGAGAGGTCCATCTGCCTGCCCGCAGGGCCAAAGTTTCCTTTGATATCCCGCCAATCGCCGGTCAGACGTTTGCGATCCTGCTCGCAAATCGCAGCCACCTTCACCCCCCGTACTTTTTGGTACGAAAGGTAGTGGATCATGCCCATAAAGCCGAGGCCGGCGATTCCTACGCGAAGCATAAAAGGCTCACAATTTAACCGTTCTCTGTAGAGGCGCCATCGCTACCGACGTCCACTTTATCCCAAAAGAATACGAAGAAAATGACTGTGATGATGCCTGCCATGATCGTCGGTAGCCACCAAAACTCACGCCACTGCGCCATAGTTTCTGTAAATAATTGGCCATCGACAGCGGGTATCTCAACGGAAAACATATTATTGAGTTTATCCACAAATGAAAGTTGACCTGAATGGGTCTTTTCAATTGCCGCCGTCAAATCATCATATTGTGTGACCGTTTTCGCCCGTTCAGCGAATGCAATCCAATAGCCGAAATACATGCCCACTCCTTGCGTAAAAAACACGAGCATGCCCTGGGCCTGCCCGCGGACATCTTTGTTGGCCACTTTGTCTGTGTACATAAAACCGGTGACAAAAAAGAAGTCATAGCAGATTCCATGCAGAGCGATTGCAGCGAACAGCATCCAGACTTCCTGGTTGTCCGCGCCCATGGCAAAGAGTGCATATCTTAAAACCCACGCCAGCATGCCAACCAAAATCATGGTTTTCACCCCAAGTCTCCTGAAGAAGAAAGGGATTAAGAGCATGAAAAAGATTTCGGACATTTGACCAACAGTCATTGCTGATGCGGGTGCCAAAAATCCAGCATTTCCTAGATACATTGATGCGATGCCATAGTAATAAGCGAGCGGAATGCAGATGAGTGTCGAGCAGATGATAAACACCAAAAAGGGGAATCGCGCCATTAGTTTGATGGCATCGAACATCAAGAGTGTACGAATGTCGATCGGTTTATCCCGTGCCGGCGGTGGAGTGTGTGGGAGCGAAAAACAATAAAGTCCCATCAGGATCGATCCGCCTGCCGCTAAGGAAAGTATTTTGAGGTCGGTCGACCAATCCATGAAGCCGACAAATAGTCCGGCTACGATCCAGCCGATCGTTCCCCAGACGCGGATTTTCGGGAAATCATTCTGGTCCGATACGTGGGTAAAGGTGATCGTGTTACTCAAACCGAGTGACGGCATGTAGCAGAGCATATGGCCGATGAACATCCAGACCATCATTTCCCCATTGCCTTCGGCTGCATACATATAGCCGAGTCCCATCAACACACCGCCAAGGAGGAATAAGACTCCCATCACGCGTTCGGAGGCAAAAAATCGGTCCGCAATCAGGCCCAGAAAAAGCGGGGCGATGATGGCTGCGATTGGAGCACTTCCGTAGGAGCCGCCCCCAAAATCGCCCAGGTTGTTTTCACCCAGACAATGGCCCAGGGTAACGAACCAGGCGCCCCAGATGAAAAACTGCAGAAACATCATGATGGAGAGTCGTGTCTGAATCATCGCTTGGTGCCCTCGTTTGGTGTTAGATTCCAATTTTTGTTTTTAGGGATTGCAGCAGCTCTAGTGCCCCCGCAATTTCCGCCTTCTGCCGCGCGGGCTCTTGCGGGATTTCCCGCTCGATCGTCAGCGGGCCGGTGTAACCGATGGTTTGCAGCGTTCGCAGATAGGTCTCCATTCCCACGTCGCCCTCGCCCAAGGGGACCTCGGCCCCCCAACTCACACCCGGCTCATCCGACCAGGTAGCATCCTTGCAGTGGACGCTCCGGACGTGTGGGCCGAGTTTTTCGAGCGCCTCGATCGGCTCGCCCACGCCGTAAAGAATCATGTTGGCCGGATCGAAATTAATGAACAGGTTCTCGCGGTCGACATCGCCCATAAACTGGAGCAAGACATCGGCCGGCTCTTGGCCAGTTTCCAGATGAATCGCCTGGTCCTGAGCGGCTGCATGGTCGCACAATGCTTGGGCGACCGCGACAATCTCGCGGTACTCCGGGTCGCCTGCGCCGTGCGGCACAAAGCCGATGTGCAGTCCGACGACATCGACGCTGAGTCGCCGGGCAAAGTCGATAATTTCTTTCATCTCGGCAAGCCGTGCACTACGGGTTGCCGGCGGGACGAGCCCTACCGTTTCTTTGACGGTGGGGATATCGGCATAACTTTCTCCTTCAAAGCCGCCAAACACACAGGTGATCGTGATGCCAACATCCTGCAGTTGTGCTAAAAATTCTCTCGCCTGTCCCTCGGTTCGCGATTCCTGCTGAGGGGTATGCAGGTGAATGGTCTTAACGCCCAATGCATGCGCTACTTCCAGGCAAACCCCCAGCCCTGCATCAATACTGGCAAAAACGCCTAGCGGCCAAGTCTCCATACAAAACATCCTTCGCAGCGAAATTTCCTAGTTGTCCCCTGTAATTTCCCGCAGATATAGATTTCGAAATCGCATCTCTCCACCGTGAGTCTGGATCTGGATTGGCCCGCGTTCAAACATCGGCCTTTTGCGATCAAAATAATTGTGCATCACCGCATTGTCGACCACAAGTTTGTCATTCAGGTGAACGGTCACTCGGTCTCCAACCATCCGGATGCGAAGCTGATTCCATTGGCCGATCGGCCGGTCGGCGCGCACTAATGGAAATCGTCCGTTGCTGTCAGGATTGTTATTCCACATCGCCCCCGATCCACGATCGGCGCCGTTGTTTATTTCTTGTGGGTTATCGGGATCCCATATCTGGATTTGCGGACAGCCTCGCAGATAGATTCCACTGTCGCTTCGGGGGCTGACCATTTTCCAATCCAACAGGAGTTCAAAATCAGCATAGTCCTTAGCCGTGGTGAGAAAGACTCCCTGGCCATCGTTGACAATCACGCCTCGCTCAACACGCCAGTGCTTATGCATGTTTTCATTGTCGTCCGCTTGTTTTTTTTGTTTCGCCTCCGGTGAGAGGGCTGCTGTTTCTCTTGGGTCGACATGTCCTCGGCCGCGCCAATTGGTCAAATCCTTGCCATTAAAAAGCGGCATGAAACCATCGGGCACTTCTCCTGTGGCGTTACCCGCAGCGGCCAATATCGTGGCGAGAATGAAGATGCTTACATTCATACTGGCTTCTGTCTTTGCCACGTTCTCTACCCGGGGGAAGCGGAGGACCGGCCGGCTTGCGGTCGATTTTGCCCAAACGTGCACATCAGAGCGAATTTCGCTTTTCGGGGTCCTGGCCGATGGCGATCCATCCTGCAAACGCCCTATTACAGCAGCATTAGTAGGGTCCTTCAAGTGGTACGGGGCCAAAGTCGACCGCTGCTGTTCGAAAGAGGGTGGTTTTAAGAAGTCTGCGGGATATAAAAAATTAGATTTTCATGGCGACGTATATCAGGGATAATGCAGTCCCTGTGAGGATCTAACGCATTCAACTACTTTTTTTCAACGCTACACGATAAGCTGCATTTCTAACGGAGGCCGGATGAAACTAGTGGTTGGTTTCCCGGCAGAGTGTGAAGTACGACTGGATAGGGATTGTATGGCCAGCATCGGACACTACCAATTGGGGGACGTGCTTGGTGTCGGTACGGTCGGTACGGTCTATCGTGGCAAGGACTTGGAAAATGACCAGGATATCGCAATCAAAATTCTCCTTCCACAAATCTCAGTACACTCAAACATAGCGCGTCGATTCCAACGTGAGATGTCGATACTCGAAAAACTGGAGCATCCCCATATTGTTCGTTATCTGAGTGGCGACGAAGAATCTGGGCGACTCTATTACGCAATGGAGCTGGTTGATTCCGGTTCGCTCAAGGACGAATTAACCATTCACGGCCGTCTTTCGTGGCAACAGGTTTGTAGCTACGGAATTCAGATCTGCTCCGCATTGCAATATGCACACAATCACGGAATCGTTCATCGCGACCTAAAACCCTCAAATCTGTTTATGGATGAATCTGGAAACCTGAAACTGGGCGATTTTGGCGTAGCCCGCGACACGTACCAGGCAGATTTGACCGATGCCGGTTTGACTGTGGGGACCTATGCATACATGTCGCCAGAGCAAATTTGTGCTGAAAGTGCCATTACGGACAAGGCAGATCTCTATTCGCTCGGCTGTCTGTTGTATGAGATGTTGAGCGGTCATCAGCCCTTTGAAGGCGCCAACTTTGCTCAGATCTTCGAACAGCATCTGCACCATGAACCACCACCTGTTCGCAAGACAGTCCCCGATTGCCCCGAACAGCTCGAAGAAATGATCGTATCCCTGATGGCAAAGAAGCCCGACGAGCGACCTTTCAATGCGCGCTATGTGCAGGGATTCCTCTCGGAACTTCTTGAAGAACAAGGTGACCGCACTTCCCCGCAGCCTGCTACCTCGAAAAAGGATCATTCTGGGTTGTCTCAATACGCCAACGTCTCCTGGGCGATGGTTGTCGCGCTGCTCCTCCTCATTGTCGTCGCTATCTTCGTGGTGCTGTGGCTGCAATATCTTGCGGCTTAGCGGCAGAAGCAAGGGTGGGCCGGTGTCTCACTTTTCAGATGCAGTTCGTTGGTACACAATGGAAAGATGCATATCCTTGAACCCGAAAATCCGCTGCTGGAGCGTTGGCTATCGGATCATGGTCTGCCTCCCTTTCGCGCCAAACAGATTCGTCGCTGGCTGTTCGGTTCAAAGATTGAAACTTTCAGGGAGATGACGAATGTACCAAGCGACCTTCGCGAGGCTTTGGCTCACAATTTTCAATTTTGGACCACCCGCATTGTGGCCCACTCTCATGCTGAAGATGGAACCGAGAAATTGCTGCTGGAGTTGACAGACCGGCAGCGAATCGAATGCGTGCTCTTGAGGGAGGCAAACCGCCGCACCGCCTGCATTAGTTCGCAGGTTGGCTGTGCGATGGGATGTGTGTTTTGCGCAAGTGGGCTCGACGGAGTTGTACGACATCTGACTGCGGGAGAGATGGTTGAACAGATGTTGCGGCTTGGTCGCCTGCTTCCGGAAGGTGAACGTTTGAGTCACATTGTGGTGATGGGAATGGGCGAACCATTGGCCAACCTCGACAGGTTGCTGCCCGCACTTGGTGAGGCAGAAAAAAACGATGGTTTTGGGATCAGTCCGCGGCGGGTGACGATTTCGACGGTCGGCCTGCCAGATGCAATGAATAGATTGGCCAGGGGGCCTACATACTATAATTTGGCAGTTTCCCTGCATGCCGCCGATGACGCGCTCCGGAACCAATTGGTGCCGGCCAATAAAACGATCGGACTGCGGGCGGTCCTGAAAGCCGCAGATGATTATTTTGCGGCGTCCCGTCGCAGGCTTACTTTCGAGTACGTGCTGCTTGACGGCGTCAACGACAGCAAGGAACATGCAGTGCGCCTAGCAAGCTTGCTCGCGGGCCGTATGGCGCTCTTAAACTTGATCCCCTACAACCGAGTGGCGGGACTTCCCTACCAGACGCCTGCTCGAGAGACAATCGACCCTTTTGTTGCGATTCTCGAGAACCGCGGCATCAATATCCAGCTTCGCCGCCGCAAAGGCTCTCGCATTGACGCTGCTTGCGGACAATTGCGAAGAGGAGGGCAGGAGGAGTCGACAGAGAGCGCATCCCTCAAGCCTTGAGTTTACAGCGGCTCGACGTTATTAGCTCGATGTTTTTCTCCCTTGCCTCATTGGAAGGGATTGTTTCCGGGACCACCGCCTACCCCTGCGGGACCACTTCCCATGATCATCGTCATTAAAGGAATGGCTCGGAGTAGATTCTGCTGGAGAACAACCCGCCCGTGGATACCTCCCTCAATCGGTTGGATTGTGTAAAGAATCTGATCCTTATCATGGAGCATCCCCGCGATCGGTGCGAGATTCTGTCCACCCTCCTGTGCCGCTGCCGCAGCAAGCAAGGGTCCGAGCTTGACAAAGGCCTGCACCGGGTCGATCGGTTGTTTGCTCGAGGCAGCTGCAGTGTCGAGTGTTTTTTTGAGGTCAGCGATGCCGTTTCCACCAAATGCAAAATAGATACTCTTTGCGTTAACCCCCAGTGCAAGTTCCACTTGTTCGCCAAACATTTGTTTGGCGGCATCATCGGGAACGGGTGTTTTCCAAGTATGGATTCGATGAACACCGTGGTTTTCTTCTTCCCAGTTTGGTTGTGGAAAGTCAAGCTCTTTGCCGGCCATCTCGATAAGCTGTTTGACCGCGCCCTCCAGGGCATTGCCATCGGTAACCTGACCCCCGAAAACAAATGTCGATCGATCATTAATAAAGGCTGCCATTCCAGCCTGAAAGTTTTTGGAGCGAAGCGTATCAAACAAGACGCCGATCATTTTATCGGCGGACTCTTTGATTTTATCCTTTTCTTCATCATCGAGCGAACTATCGCTGTCGATGTTTTCGGTCATTTGAGATTGAAACATCTTCTCTTGAGCATCAAGAAGTGCAACCTCTTCTTTGATCGGTTGCCCTACCATGTTAACCGCTATAGCCAATGTGGCATCTTCGTGCAGAAAACCAGCATGATCCGATTTGCCTTTCTTAAACCGTTCGTACGATTTCATGGCATCACTACCGCTGATTGCCGTCATCACAAAATCGAAGTGAACGCCCTGTGTTTCTTTATCAAATCCGATACCGAAGGTTACCTCCTTCGTATCGTCAATCCATTGCCGCAACATGCCAATCTGCTGTTTGGTGGTCGCAAGCTGTTGTTCCAGAGAAGCGTCACCTCCACCTGCCAGACTCATTTGCGCCATCAATTCCAGAAAACCGATCGCTTCTGCCCGTTTTTCGGGTGGAATCTTTTGCATAAAAGCACTCGCACCGATCAGATATCTTTTCGGAAGATCTCCTGCAAGCTTCTCGGGCGCCTTCGGGAGTTCCGCTAAATATTCTTTTTGCTGTGCCCAAAAGGACCAGCCATTTTCTTCTTTGACATACAGCGGCTCGGGAGTATTTTTGAGTAGCAAAACGCCGTTGCCGACATCGTCCGTTTGACCGAAAGGATCGGGTAAAGTGCTGATCAACTTTTTTAAGTCAGTGACCGGCAGACAGATCACTCCGTAGGGCTCTTTCTTGCCAAGTCGGACATCGAGCACGACCGGTTTTGTTTTGTCGATTGCTTGCAAAGCCTGTCCACCCGTCAATTGCAGTAACTGAAGTTCGATCATTTTGTCCAGGTTGGGAAAGTTAACGATCGCACCCAAAACGTTGGCATGTTGCATAATTTGTTCGTAGCTGCCGAGAGAGACGACACCAACCGTCGGATCCTCTTCGGCAATCGCAAACGACGTAGGCGCCGCAATGCTGATCAATAAAGTCAAAATAAAGAGTAAAAAAGAGCGACAAGGTGATCGCATGGTGAATAGTCCTTTATAAGTGCCTGTGTTTATGGATCTCTGTACCGGCTCACCGATTTCGAAATGTGGGTGAACGAGTTTATTTTAACGCACCGGCACCAACTGCGGAGTGGTAAACGGAAAATTTGAGGTGAAAATTATTGGAGCCGCTTTCTCCTCGGGTTTTTCGCCCAGATGGTACCGCAGGTGCAGGCGTCTCGGTCATCGGTGCCGCATGAGAAAGCCTTTGCGGAAGTTCTGGTAATTAGGGTCACCTCGGCTATCTAGCACAACCTCTTTCCTGGCGGTGAAAAGTCGCCCTGAGCCCGACCGATGCCATAGAGACCAATGGGCAGTGAGTTGGGATTACCAGAGGGAGCAGAATCGGAAGATCAACGTTCGCGGTACGTAATCCGCCCCTTCGTCAAATCGTACGGGGAGAGTTCGACCCGAACTTTGTCACCCGGGACGATGCGGATGAAATACTTGCGCATGCGACCCGCGACATGAGCAATGACCTCATGCCCGCCTTCAATCTGAACACGAAACCGCGTATTGGCCAATGCCTGCGTCACGGTCCCTTCCACTTCAAGTGCTTCTTCTTTTTCTTTCGCCAAAGCGGTTGCTCCTTCTCAACGTTGTGCCTCATCGGTAACGCAAACCTGCATATGCAATCATCATATCTTTTAGGCCGTCTGCGTCTAGAGCAAATCTGCTTCCATGACAGCCGACCTTGAAGCATCTCTATGCCAATCAGGATTTTGAGGCTTTCAGCTACAGCCCGCGTCTGAGTGCCGCTGAAATGACATCCACAGGTTCAATACCGATCGACAGGCGGATAGTGCCATCGGTAATGCCGACAGCACGCAGTTCTTCCGCGCTCATGTCTCGATGACTCGTCGATTTTGGGTGGCTGAGCGTGGTTGTGAGTTCTCCGAGAGAGGGACAAAACGGAATATCGTCAGCCACGGCCTGAATAAAATGCTCTGCTGCTTTTAGCCCACCAGCAAGCTCAATCGTCAGCATATTGCCGAAACCAAGGTTGCCGGTACCTGTTGCGAGTTCTCGGGTAGCGACCTTGTGGTCTGCCCGGTCGGGCAATCCGGGATAATGGAGGGCAGCGATGGCCCGGTTACCGACGAGTTGTTCGGCCAACAGGTGGGCGGTTGCTGTAGCCCGTTCCATACGCAGGTCCAATGTTGCCATTCCTCGCATTGCCAACCAACAGTCCATAGGACTGGCAAAGAGTCCCCAAGTGCTTGCAGCGAGTGCAACGCGATCCCAGGATGTGCCCGTTCCACATAAACACCCGAGAATGACGTCACTATGGCCGTTCATGATTTTTGTCATGCTTTCAACGACCAGATCGGCACCTAATTGCAGGGGCCGGCACAATGCTGGAGATGCCAATGTGTTGTCTACAAGGAGAAGGGCTTGGTGCTTATGGACGATTTCCGATAGCGAGGAAAGATCCGCAACATGCAGCATCGGATTGCTGATTGTTTCGGTAATGAGCATGCTGGTCGAGCTTTTCATGCTCTTTTGCACTGCATCCAAATCCTGTGTGTCCACTTGTGTTGATTCGATGCCCATGCGGGCAATTTCCGATGTAAACAGCACAAGGCTCCTGCCATATAATTGGTGACTAACGACGACATGGTCACCCTGCTTGAGGTGGGCGACAATCGCCAGCGCCAGCGCAGCCATCCCCGAACCGGTAATGGCGGCATGCTCGGCACGATGCATCTCTGCACAGCGGTCAGCAAGCATGTCGGAATTGGGATGCCCGTCTCGAGAGTAAACAAACCCATCGATGTTTCCGGCGAGTAAATCAGATGCCTGTTGTGGTGAATCGCAGCAGTAGACGGTGGCGGGATAGATGGGTGGCGCCAGCGAACGGGTGGCAGGGGCATTGCGCCCCTTTCTAGATGGATGATGTGTCATAAAAATTCCTCAATTGCCGGCATTCAAAGGTTGGTCCCGCCGAAGCGAGTGACTATTGGTGATTTTAATGGAGCAAGACGCTCGCAGGGAGATTCCCCTCTTCGTCAAACGGCAGCGGTCGTTGCTCTCGGTCGATCACAACCGCAGCATTTTGGTGTAGATCTTCCAGGCACGCCCGAGAGCAGGCAATGGTCTCCAACTCACGGGTGCTTTTAATCCAGATGAGACGAGCATCGGCAGGTTCCTTCAGACGGATCGTCTTGAGTGCTGCATCAAGCATCAGGCGATCTGTGGGCAGATCGACAGGCAACATTGCCGCAGTGGTATGCATTGCTGTCATCCCATTGATGCGGGTTGCGTTTAGATCGGTTTCCTCAATTGCGCGTGCGGTGCAGAATTCGGCCAAACCAATTCCATATGCGTTTTGCCCAACGACCCGGCGGACAGCGATGGTTCGGATTGCGGGTGTTTCACCTGCGACTGCTGCACGATCGTTGTGTTTACGGCCGATAACGTTTGTATCCATTCCCGTTCCACTGATCGACTTGCCAATTTCATCGACAATGAGAATATCGATTTGGTCGAGGGGCAGTCGTGCCATCAGATCGCGAGATGCAACAAGCAAGTCTCTCTGTCGGCTGTCAAAATCGTCGCTTGCGACGGCGGCAACGATTGCAGTTTCTCCAGAGCAATTTTCTACGGTTGCCAAGCCGCCAACGACGGACACTTTTTCGAGGATGATGGGGCAGGCAGTCTGCACAATGCGATCGAAATCCAAAGTGGCACTGGCCCGATGGTAGAGTTTGGCGCCCTCGTGGTTGCCCAAGCCATTGAGCAGCATCTTCATCAGTCCGCTTTGATAGACGCCATCAAAACGAGTATGGGATTTGACTCGCCCGCACACAAACACATGATCGGCTTGACTGGCGATGCGATCAAAATGGACCGGTATGCCGTGAGAAGTCTCACCCAAAATCACTGTTTCCATGCCCGAATGAATCGGACAACCGAGTCGATCTTCGCTCAAGCCTAGCGAAGCGAGTACTTCGAGTTGCCCATCACTTGTGGCCCCACCATGGCTGCCCATTGCGGGCACAATAAAGGGTCTGCCTCCGAGATCTCTGAAAAACTCGACCGTGGTTCGGAGAATGATCTCAATATTAGCAATGCCGCGAGAACCGGCCGTGAGAGCAATGGTTTGCCCATCGCGAATATGCCTCTCAAGGTTGAGCGTTTTGAGTTCATCACGAACCGTCTCGGCAACGTCGTTGATCTTGGTGCGATCAAACAGCTGATGAACCGTTGCAATTTCTGGATACGTTGACATCTGAAACACTGGAACAGGTAATTTGCGAAAATCTCTCTGATCTTAGCGGAGTCAGTCGGTTCCGTCGATTGCCAGCCATCTCAAGAGGCAACAGGTCATGACCAGTGCATCAATGCTTCGCGAATGGTTGGAAGCAGATGGCTGGAAAGAAACCAGAAAAACAACCAGAAAATCAGAATCGTTTCCAGCGTCACTAGGATGGTCCACATGATCTTTGAAAACCGAGAGAATCGTTTGCTTCGCCAGAGTAATGGAAAGCCAATAAACAGAGTAGCAAAAACCAATATACAGATGATGAGTGTAGGGTTTTCTTCCCAGCGAGGTGGGGCCGACAAATTGTCGGTCTCACATCGTTTTCCGCAACTGGGACAGAAAACAGAGTCTCCCAGAAGGGTGGCGCCGCAATCGGCACAGATCAGATCAGCAATAAGGGGTTTGTCCATGACCGGGTGTACATCGCATTAAGCAAACTCGGCGAGTAATTTCTGCAGGCGCTTGCGATAACTGAAATGTTCCACTTCCAGAAGATGTCGACTTGATTGTATGTACCGGATGCCTGAAGAAAGATCGGGGGATTCCAATGTTTTCAGTTGTCGGAAGCGTGCAGCCAAGACGGGATTCACACTCTGTAGTTGAATGACTCGGGCGATCAACTGGGACTGGTAATCGACCAATCCCCACTGACCGCTGTCCGGTTGAATCATTCCAGCGACAAACAACTGATCATTATTGGGATGGAAAATGTTGAGGTAGAGGTCCGGGCGACCTTGGTGCCAGTTTAAATGCTGGTTGTCGATAAAAGGAAAACTGATCTTAAAGCCGGTAGCATAGATGATCAGGTCCACCTTTTCCTCGCTGCCGTCCGCAAAACGGACCGAATTGCCACAGAGTTCCACCACATCTTCTTTCGGACATATCTGACCGTGTCCGAGGAAATAGTGAAGTTGGGAGTTGATAATCGGATGTGTTTCAAAGAGCTTGTGGTCGGGCTTGGGCAGACCGACTCGCCAATGTGGTCCGAGCGTGATGCGAATTGCAAAAGCCGCAATGATGCGCCGGAGCCAGAGAGGGAAGTGCCACCGGAGAAGACGCTCGCCACACACATCCATCGGTTTGCCATGGAGAAATTTTGGCAAGTAGTGGTAACCGCGTCGCGTGCTGTGAAATGTTGCGGTGGCATGATGCGCCGACTCGACTGCCAGATCACAGCCCGAATTGCCGGCACCAACGACCAGGATGCGTCTTCCCTCGAGCAATTTAGGCGACTTATACTCAGCCGAATGGATTATCTCGCCATTGAAAGTTCCTGGGATTGTGGGCCAATTCGGATCCCAATTGTGACCATTTGCAATAACAATACCGCGGTACTGTCTCAACTCGCCGCCCGAAAGCTTCACTCGGTAATGGTTGTCCTCGGGAACAACGTCCTCTACTGAGGTGTTGAACTCAATGTGTTTGTAGAGCCCAAAATGGCTTGCATAGCAACGAAGATATTCCTCCACCTGTTGTCCGTTGAGGTATTCGGGATACGTAGCCGGTATCGGAAAGTCGGTGTATTCCGTCAATCGTTTTGATGAAATCAACTGCACCGACCGGTAGACGCTGCTATGTGGGCGGTCGTAGTACCAGTTACCTCCCACGTCATCTTCGCGCTCAATGACGTCAAAGGGAATGTTTGCCGCAAGAAAGTTTTTAGCAACGGCCATCCCGGAGGAGCCAGCACCGATGATGCAATAACGATCAGAATGTGTTGAGGTGATCACAGTGCGTCAAGAATCCCGTCACACAAGAGCAAAAAGCAGGAGAACTTTGGAGGCTGGTATCGCAACGGAGGCAGGAAAATCAATGACAAATACTGGCACACCTCTAGCGGGCTATTTTACCTGTTGCGCAGGGTGCGGCCAAGCGGTTAAGCCGCACGCATGCAGTCGCAGAGAATTGCAACTCACGCGGAAATTTCGCAGAGCGGAGTGAGGACGGGATACATCTATCCTCTACTGCAACCTGTCACGATGATGGATCGGTGTGACAGTGGGCCCACGTTGCCCTCCCTCAAAGATGCTGAATTCGGCCCAAATGGGAAAGTGGTCAGACACAGCTAAGGCCTGTTCGGTAGTGAGATTGAATATCCGCACGAGATCCACAACACCACTTTTGCCATTGAATTCGCGCGTGTGTAGATTGTGGAAGAAGAAATTGTCATAGCATTGAGTGCGGCTTGTGTTCGTGGTTTTGTTCTCGATTACGGGCGAAAGTCCCGGAATGGTTCCCAGGCCGAACAGTTGTTTTTCATTGGTATTAAAGTCACCCAACAGGATCACGTCATCCTCCTGATCTTCGTCTTCCAGGACTACCCGATAAACATCGCGCAATGTGTTCATCTCTTCTTGAACATCGTCGGGGTCAATGTGGACATTGATCAGTTTGAATGTGAATGCGGTGGATGGATTGTTCGTACGTACCCGGAAGAGGGAAACCAGCGGTTCTCGGTGCATGCGGTCGTGTGGATCGGAAACGGTGTATGT
>JASMGX010000230.1 GCA_030751095.1 Pirellulales bacterium
AAGCAGATGACTTGCCCGCAATGCATTTAACAAAATCCGCGTTCGCTTCAAACTTCGTACATTCTCATTCGGTTCATCAACCAATGCTCGTTGCTCGCTGGGGTCGAGCATTTCTAATAGGATCTCCAGGCATGCTGCATCACCGGATCGGGCGAGTCCCATAGCTGCATTGTAGTGCACATCGACATGTTGTGGTTCCTGCAGCATTGCTACCAGACGCTTTGTAGCGCGATCGTTGCCCATCGATGAGAGCGCGACAGCCGCCCGAGTGGCAATTTTATGATCCTGGTGTTCTGAAGCTGCCAACAAAAATGTTTCAAGAGCTTTATTTTCTCTTAGCTCATGCTCTCGTGTGTTTTCGATCAGCAGGGCAATAGCCTCGAGTGCCGCTAATCGCACCCGCAGTTCGTCGTCATCGGAATGTGTGCCAGCGGCCCGGATCAGGACGGGCAACACCACCTCGGGCAGCATGAATTCGCCGAGTGCCTTACAAAGAAATCCCAGGCGGACAATTTCCTCACCACGTGGATCTCCGCCCATCAAACTTCCCTCCGCTGCGTTTGGTGGGAGAGGTTCGTCTAGGAGTTGATCGAGGAAACTTGCAAGTTCCCCCGCAAGTTCCCGATCGCTTCGCAAGGCTTCGTTCAGGCGCAACTCCTCAGAGAAGTTGTACGCCAATTGCCAACTGTTTGCGTTATTTTGCCGCATTTCGCGGATCATTTCTGTTGGATTGCTGCCCATGTGTGCCAGCCAATGAAATGCAAGCCAGACCAAAATGACCACAAGCACAATCATCCCCGGAATAATAAACAACTGCAGGATGAAACCGGCTGAGGGCGGCTGTACCGGCGGTAGAGAGGCATCGGGAGCGAGGCGTTGCTCAGAATCGGAAGGCAAATCGGAATGGGACATTGGTGAAAAGGGGGATAACTCGTAGAAAATTGTCCGCAGATACCTACCGGCCGACCATATGCGGCAATTCGCGTGGACCGTATTGCAGTCACTTAACCACCATAGTGTAGACTTGGCGTACTTTAATACAAGTCGCGCCATGAAACTTATAGAACAGACTTTTGTAGAACCTGCCGAGAACATTGCGTTCGACGAAGCTCTCTTGCTCGACGCTGCGATCATGGACGGCCAAAATAGTTTTGGGTTTCTGCGGGTTTGGGAGCCTTCTCAAATTCTGGTAATCGTCGGTCGAGGCTCGGCTGTTGCTCAGGAAGTCGATCTTGTTCGCTGTGAAAAAGATGGCGTGCCCATTTTTCGTCGTAGCAGCGGTGGAGCGGCAATCGTGACTGGCCCCGGCTGTCTCATGTACGCCGTGGTGCTCTCCTATGAACAATACCCGGCACTGCGGGCGATTGATGAGGCCCATCGATTTGTACTCTCAAAAATGGCTACGGCGATCAACAAAATTGCTCCCGGAATCGAATATCGGGGAATCAGCGATCTTGCGGTGGCAGGCAAAAAAGTTTCTGGGAATGCTTTGCGCTGCGTTCGCAATCACCTGCTTTATCACGGCACATTGCTCTACGACATGCCGCTTGAGGACATAGGACATTATCTCCATACTCCTCCTCGGCAGCCGCCATATCGTAAAGGCAGAACGCATGCCGATTTTGTGGCAAACATCAGCATCTCGCGCGAAGCATTACAAGCTGCTGTAGTCTCTGCGTGGCAGATTACCGGTAGCTGTGCCCAATGGTCTTCTGAGAGGACCCGACAGCTCGTTGCGGAAAAATATGCCTGCAAGAATTGGACGATGAAAATTCCCTGATCGTCCTACTGCAATTTTTAAGGTATTGCGAAATTCGGCAGTATTAAACCAACCGCCATTTTTTTCGTAGAAACCACTCGATGCAGAGAAGTCCGGCAAAGAGAGCCAGTACGTACCAACGATCCCAGTAGGTGGCTAGGCGGCGGACCCGCTGCTCGAGTTCCATCGGCTGCTCTATCAGGGCGAGTAGTACTTCTGAAAGTTCTTCCGGAGGCAGCGAACGCCCTCCCTGCTCTTGGGTATGATTGGCGAGAGTCTCCAGCATGGCCGGATCGCTCGTTGAGCCACTCAGTTCCCGATCTTTCGCGTAGAGAAAAAATTGGGCGGTATCCGAGCCGATGGTTGTATTTCCTGATTTTGCCTCAAGGGTGATAGTGTAACTTCCAGGCGCATTGCAATTACGTACGATCCCCGAAAAGTCATCTTTTGTGTGGGCGAGCCGCACTTCACGTTTTGTCCCATTCGGTTCCACAACTTCTGCCGAGAGCGATAGGTTCGGGACCGGATCGCCGGACGGAGACTCGGCACCGGCATGGAAAGAGATCCGTTGGCCGGGGGTGAATCGGCGCCCATCCAGTTTTACCCAGACGTTTTCTGCTTTGGGCGCTTCTTTTTGTGCCAACCAGAGTGCGACCTGTCGCCAGAAACGCCGGTAGAGGTCTTCGTGCCCTTGCATGACCCAGCGCCAGGTCGAATCGCCTGCAAAAGCGAGTACCCTTCCGCCCGGTTCGCCGCTCACCAGTAATGGGTGCTGCTGGCCGTCATCGGCAAGGACGTGAGCCCCTGCTTTGACGCCTCGAAACCGGTTGGCACCGCTCAGCGGCGAGAGTTTCAACCAGGCCGCCATATTTTCCGCCGCCGGCGCAATTTTCATTAACGGAATCCGCAACCCCCAGGGATCCGCCGGTCGCATTTGTAGGGGGCCCTCAAGATGCAACGTCCGGTCGATCGATTCATCAAAATTCTGATTTACGAAACGATCGATCTTGGCGTCCATTTCAACCGGGATTACATCGGCAAGTGGCGTATGATGATAGCCGCCTGGTCGAAAACTATGCCATCCGCCCAGCATTAAGAGCCCCGCTCCATCGAGGACCGCTTCTTTGAGTTTTAGGAGATCGGCAGGCCGATTTTGTGCGGAATCACCCGGATGAAACGCGCGCGAGTCAACATCACCGAGAATATAGACATCGTACGCACCGGACTTGAAGTGTTGGGCCAAATTTCTTAGCGGCCATTGTTTTCGATGCCGCGGGTCGAGGTTCAGCAGAGTCACGTCGATATCGGGAGAGGCGGCAAGAGCGCGTCGCAAGAAACGTTGTTCCGGTCGCACTTCTCCCTGAATGTAAAGTATTTTTAATCCTCCCGAGAGAACGGTAAGAAAGGCGGGTAGTTCGTTGTTGGTCGTTGTCACTTCACCCTCTTGCGGCACCGCTCGAACGAGAAGTTTGTAATCCCCGGCTGCCTCGGGGATGTACGTAAGTTGGAAGGGGACCTGTTCACCATCACTGCCGACTCGGACCCTGTCCGTTGCCACGATCTCTTCTTTACCCTCGGGTGTTTCTAGGATCAACTGCACAGGGAGATCTTCGTTGGCATACCCGGAGACCCGTAAGGTGCCGTCCAATGTCAGACGATTTTTCACAAAGACGGCAAGATCCTCCGGTGCCGACTCGACGGCCACATCACGCACACGATTTGTACCTGCCCGCTGGCCGAAGGATACGGCAAACAACGGACACCCGAGGCGCGCCATTTGTTTTGCGACCGTTTCGGAATTGCTTTCTGTTATCCCCACCGTCTGTTCGGCCCCATCACCCATCAAGACGAGACCGATCAGTCGCTTTCCATCCTCGCGTTGCAAAACGTCCCGCAGAGACTCTCCATACGCACTCTCGGTACCATCGGGCGCGGCGCCTTGTTCTGTCAGGGTATCGAGTTCGATCCGCTCGATATCGTCGTCAAAAGTGTAGGCTCGAATTTCCAGATTTTTTTCCTCGCGCAGCTTCTGGACGTGTGGAGCAGCTGCAGCGATGGTTCTCTTCATTTCCTCCCAGCGGGAATCGCCCGCAGTCGTATCCTCAATTAACATACTGCGCGACTGATCCATGAGAAAAACTAACGTCGCGGATTGTTTTTGTAATT
>JASMGX010000231.1 GCA_030751095.1 Pirellulales bacterium
CGATAGATTTCGCCCAGACCCATCTGCCAATGGCGCAGGGCGAGCTTCCAGAAGCCACCGTACATCAATAGGTCGCGGGTGTCGGTAGAAGAAAACGAACTTTTTCGATAACCTTCTCTGGCAAGCGCCAGCACCGCGTTGGGACCCGCTTCTACGCCACCATGGATCATCCTCGTGAAATGAACACCGAGAAAGGGAAACTGTGGATCGGGAACCGGATAGATCAGGTTGCGGACCAGAGAGGACCGTTTGGGTGATAATTCGTAGTAATCACCACGGAAGGGGATAATCTTGATTCCGGGTTGCCGGCCACACATCCGGGCGACCCGATCGCATTGCAGACCAGCACAGTTTATAAGGTGTCGGCACCGCAGAGTTTCCGTTGAGGTTTCGAGAACGAGGCCTCCCGTTTCGTGGCGGACCCCCTTCAATCGGCAATCTTTGCGAATTTCAGCGCCTTGAGCATTCGCCAATTCCGCAAACTTGCCCGCCACCTGGACGTAGTCGACGATCCCGGTCTGGGGTACGTGCAAGCCGGCCAACCCGGCGACATGCGGTTCGTATTCCTGAAGTTCCTCTGCGGTGAGCTCTCGGACATTCGAGAGGCCGTTGGCAGTGCCGCGAAGCTGGAGCTTTTCGAGTGCCGGGATTTCCTCCCTGCGCGTAGCGACGACGATTTTTCCGCACGCTTCATGTGTGATATTGTGCTCGCTGCAAAACCGATACATTGCCTCGCGGCCGAGAACACAGTTACGCGCTTTACGAGACCCTGGTTTGTAATAGAGTCCGGAATGAATGACACCGCTATTGTGGCCGGTCTGATGGCTTCCCAACGCGGGTTCAGCCTCAATCAAAATGAGGGAGTGTTTTTCACCGTGCGAGAGCGCCATGGCAGTTGCCAGGCCAATAATTCCGCCTCCCACAATTGCGATGTCGTAGGTTTGTGTCAAAAAACCGGATCTCCCGAATGAATGTTCAGACGGCTATCAGCAACATTTCATTGCTCGACCACCGATTGTGGAATTTCTCTCGGCGACGAAAAATCTGAGAACATCTGCAAATCGAAATTATTGAGTCGCCACCGCCGGCCAAAAATCAGGGAGAGGCTTTCGGCGTAGCTTGTTCTTGGTGGTTCTTGTTTTCGCTTTGCTGCCTGAGCCAGGCTCCAGCAGCGTTTGCGGTAGTGGGCATCCTTCGTGCTTGGAATGGATCTTTTAGGTCTGCTGAAAGGCGGCCGACTAAGCGATCCGCATAATCACCATAATGACTGTCGGGAAACATGTTTGCCAAAAACACCAAATTCGCAGCGGCAACACCATTGCCAGAAGGCAGAACTCCGTCGGTTCTTTTTTTTGCGCGGGCAATCAAAGTCTCATGGTCACCACTGGTGAAGAAAAACCCCCCAGAGTCCTCGTCCCAAAATAATTCAATCTGTTTATCGGTCAGGCTGCGTGCCGCTTTTAGCCACTGGGGGTCCTGCGTGGCTCGATACAGTGATAGCAGGCCATCGACAAGGAAAGCGTAATCAACGAGATAGGCGTTCAGTTGTGCAGAGCCGTTACGATAGGATCTGAGCAAGCGGCCACCTTCAGTCTGGAGTTGATCCAGTGCGAAGGATGCGGCGCGGGTGGCCGCCTGCAGATACTGCTCGTTTTTGAGTATCCGTCCGGCGTCGGCAAAACCACGGATCATCAGGCCATTCCAGGCGGTGAGGATCTTGGTGTCTGTGAGGGGCCGCTTTCGTGTATAGCGTGCTTTTAGCAATCGCTCCCGCAAGGGCTGGAGTCTTTTTTCGAGTGTTGGCTCATTGAGATTGCGATCGGCCGCAAGCTTTTCAATCGAGGCGCTCAGTTGGGGTACATAGAATGCGTGTCCATCGTGTCGGAAATTGGGCCCTGTAGAAAAACTGTAGATATCTCCCATGAAAGAACGCTCTTTGTCATCGAGCAATGAATCCAATTCCTTCTTTTCCCAGCGATAATATTTTCCTTCTTCGGCGTCGGTTTCGGCATCGATTGCCGAATAAAAGCCACCCGCTTGGTCGGTCATTTCTCGTAGTACAAAATTGAGCAATTCCTCCACTACCCGTCGATACTTGTCTTTTCCTGTAAGTGCAAAGGCCTCGGCATACACGGAGGCAAGTTGGCCATTGTCGTACAGCATTTTTTCAAAGTGAGGAATTTTCCAGAACCGGTCGACGCTGTAGCGGTGGAATCCCCCGCCGAGATGATCGCGGATTCCACCTTCAGCCATTTTATCGAGCGTCAGCAGCAACATTTCCCGCGCCTCCGTATCCTCCTCTTGCCGAACGCGATCGACGAGGTAGAGCAACTCCGGCGGGCTCGGGAATTTTGGATCATGAGCGCGGAAAGGTGGTTGTCCAAAGCCTCCGAACTCGGCATCAAACTGTTCTTCCATCGCTTTCTGGACTTGGCCAAGCATCTCTGGAGTGGGATCCGTTGGAGGATTGTGGCTCTGTTCGAGAAGTACTTTGGACACTGCCGCAGAAACTTGCTGCGCCCGCTTGACCATTTTTTTGGAGTCCTTCTTCCATGCCTGTTCGATTCCGGTAATCAATTCCAAAAAGCCGCGATGGCTGCCACGATCTCCACTCCGCGCTGGAAAGTAGGTGCCTCCACGAATGGGTTGAGCATCTGGCGTAAGAAAAACGGAAAGTGGCCAGCCACCGCGACCGGTGATCAGCTGCACGGCGGTCATATAAATATCGTCGACATCAGGCCGTTCCTCCCGATCGACCTTGATGCAGATGAAATGTTCATTCAAAAAATCAGCAATTTCTTTATCCATAAACGATTCACGTTCCATAACGTGACACCAGTAACAACTGGAATAACCGATGGAAAGAAAAATAAGTTTGCCCTCACGTTGTGCTTTCGCAAAGGCATCCGGACCCCAGGGATACCAGTCGACCGGGTTGTGAGCATGCATCAGCAAGTAGGGGCTTGTCTGGTCGATAAGACGATTTGTGCCGTGCTGTTCGCTTGAGCTGCTGGGTTGCTTCGGTGCCGGCGAATCTGATTTCGCCTCCTCATCTACGGTCGCGACATTTTTTGTGGATTTCTGAGAGTTTGCCTCTGAACTGCAGGCGGAAAAAGAACCGACGAGAAGCAGCATAAGGACTGCGTGGCGGTACTTTCCTGAAAGAACCGTTCTGAAAATAGGGGGTGCTGACATCAATGTAATTTCTTCCAAAATCGGTGAATCTGGCGAGAACAGTGCAAAACGAGAAAACTCGGACCTTGATATTACCCGCTACGTTACGTTTTGATGTCCGGTTTGACAACCTTCTGAGAAAATAGGCTAGAGAATGAAAAAAGGCGGTTCGGTTTCTAAGAAACCGAACCGCCTCGGATGACTAGCGCACGCCCCGGAAAAAACAGTCAGAGGCAAGACAACAAACCGGGACGCACTATCCGCAATCACACGATTCAGGTGCTGTATCACAACCGCAGTCAGGCTGGCAGGGAACCGGGCAACAGACTTGTACCGGCACCTGTTTGCAAACGACTTTGGGGACACAGCGGGTGACCGTATAGGGAACTTTTTCGCAAACACGCTTCATGCATTTTACACATTTTGTGTAGTGAACCGGTTTGCAGACCGTATACGGCACCATCTTGACACATTCCTCTTGGACCATGCGGCAACATCGGTAAGGAACCTGCTTGGTGCACGTCTCGGGCACCATGCGGCAGACCTTGTAGCAGCAGGTCTTGACTCGTTTTTCCTGAACCATGCGGCAGACCTTGTAGGTGCAAGTCCTGGTTTCGGGTACCATCTTGCAGACTTTGTAGCAGCAGGTCTTAACGCGTTTTTCAGGGACCATACGGCATACCTTGTAGGTGCAAGTCTTGGTTTCGGGT
>JASMGX010000232.1 GCA_030751095.1 Pirellulales bacterium
TGGGATGATATTAGACCGCCCTGCGAACGTGCGCAAAGCAGTGTTTGACTCTCGCCATGTCGGTCATATTGCCCATGTCCAGATAACCGAGTGGTTCCCGCGCCGCTGTTTGACCACTTCATGTAATTTTAAATGGCCGGTGCCTTGGAAAGAAAAATGGCCGAACAACATGAAGCTGTCCGGCCGCGGACGAAATGGATTCACTCCTTCTCGTCGTTTCGCAGTAGGTCCAGGAGTCGATCGTTCTTTAGATGTATGCTTTTATCGCTAAGCGTAACCTCGATACGTGGAACTTTGAAATGCGTTTGCAGCATTTGGATGAAGTTGTGTAGAGCAACGGCGCCCCAGATGTCGTCGGTGAAATATACGAAGTAGGTAGCCGTTCCCCGCATGGATTTCGCATATGCGAAGTATTCGGTTGAAGAATCTTCAACGGTGCGGATGATGACGGTCATAAGATAATCACCGCTCGGATTGCAGCACGACTTCGAGGACCGAAGGCTCGATTAAGTCTTTTGAATGCGCGGCAGCGTAGATGAGTGACTGGAAGCAAATGGCGTTCACCGAGCTTGGGATACCTTTCGCGTGCTGATAGATCACCGCCTTCGCCTCATCGGTGAATACCGGCTGTTGGACCCCGCCGAGGTTCATATGGTGTGAGATGTAGGCACCGGTCTCCTCTAAAGAAAGAGCGGCAAGGCTGTAGCGAATGCGAACCCTCCTTCCCAAAGCCTCCAGGCACGGGTTGGCGAGGGTGTGATGAATCGAGGTTTGTCCGCAGAGCAAGAGAAACAGCATGATCTCACTGTCCATGGTGTAGTTCAGCAGGCTTTTCAGCGATACAAGGGTGGGTATGGGAAGCTCCTGGACCTCGTCGATGATGAGCAGAGGCTTTAGGGCCTTCTCGCGATTGAGCGTGATGATGCTCTGCTGTAGTCTTCTGAGCGCTTGAGAGCCCGAGTAGGGCACCTCGACCTGCAGAGCGGCCAAGGCGCGCTTTGCGATCTCACCAATCTTGAACGAGTCGGCGGCGATGTAGAGACACAGGTAAGCGTTGGGATCGAGATGATGGGTGAAGTGGCGTAGGACGTTCGATTTGCCGCTACCGATGGGACCGCTGAGCAAGACCACATCCTCATTTTCGAGGCCGATCTGTAGCCGTGCCGTCGCTTCGGTAAATGAGGATGAATGATAGAGCTCGTTGACACCGAGGCGCTTGCTGAACGGCATCTTGGTAAGTCCGAAATAGTTCTTCACGGTCTCAGTTGCGTTCATGAGTCCTCCCCTTGCCCGAGATCTGAATAACGGATTTGCTCAGCCTTCAGGCGCATCATCTCATTTGCCTTCTCTCTGATGCGTTTGAAGTAATCGGCTGCCTCGGGGGAGTAGCTGCTGGATTTCTTTTCCTCGGGCACCTCAGGCACCGTTGTACGGCTGAGGGTAGAGGCCTTGAGGACGCAGTGGAATCTTCCCTCGTGGTAGATATGAACTTCGGCCAAGTCGAAGGGGTTGTAGCGCAGCCCGACGGTTGTGCCCACCGCCAGGGCATTGATGCGATAGGAATTGAGCTGAAATCGGATGGTTGCGAACTTGTCGATGGTCCGCTCGGTACGCCAGAGAAACAACGCGTTGAATGCCTCGAGATCCGTGATCCTTCTCGGAGGATGAGTGGTGAGGTTGTTTCTCCACCGCTCGTTGGGAGTTTCGCCGGTGCCGGAGTGGATCTTGTTGTTGTACTCTACTTCGGTCCACGCGGCGAGGGTGGCGTTCAGCTCTTCGATGGTCTGGATCCCAGCGATCTGAGCCTCGCCCTGAAAACTCTTATAGAGCTTCATGACATTTTCGATCTTGCCCTTGCACCAGGCGGCATAAGCCGGATGATGGATCTTTTTGATCTTCAGGTCGCTTACGAGCAGCAGGAAATGTTTGCTGATATACACCCTGCCATTATCGCAGTAAAGGCGGTCAGGCAGCCCCCATCGCAGCACCGCGCGGCGGAAGCAATCCTGCATTCGCGGTAGTTTCTCATCCCAATAGTAACGGGCCTCGAGAATCTTTCGGCTGAAGTCGTCGACCCAGGCGAACAGATAGGTCATCTTCTTCTTGCCCGGTTTGCTCGGATGAGGAAGCGCAATGCCGTGACGGGCGTCTCCTTGCCACAGATGGTTCGGATACTCAGCGGCAAAGCGACGATACGTTCGTCCTCCGCTCGTGGACCCACCTCGAGCGCCCCGTAGCCGATGGCCCGCTTTCTTCAGGTAATGATACAAGGTGCTCGATGATATCCCCTTGACCAGCTCTGCAACTTCAGCATCGGCTTGGAGCAGTCTCATGAGCATAGGAATACTCCTTGAAGGATTCTGTTCCAGCAGCTCTTCTGCTCGCTTGAGGATCCGGGGATGAAACACCCTCATCTTCCCTGAGTCGCTACGCTTCTTGCGTGCGAGCCGACGCGGTCCCTCCTCACGCAGATGCTGTACGTAGCGCCGTAGCGTCCGCTCCGAAATCTGCAATTGCTCTCGTGCCATGTGGGCGTGGCGCCGTTTCTCATCGAGCGACAGATACTCATCGAGCAGCGGTTCGATGAGCTCGTATTTCTTTTGAATCTGTTCAAGCTGCCCGTCGCTGAGGTCGAATCTAGAAATGTCTTTGTTCATTGGCTCTCTCCTTCACTGGTTTTGGTAGACTGATCAATCGCAGTGTAGGGGCGAGAGCCCTTTTTCATGGGTAGAACTCAGTGATTTCTTACGGGCCCAGACCCATCCGATGAGCAGCAAACAGCGCATAGAAGTATTGCCATTGAAACGCTTCGAGAATCACAGCCGCCTCAGGTACTCTCCCATAGAGACGCAGATACTCCTCGGCTAAATGAGAAAACCACATCCAGCCGCTGTGCATCCGATCCTTCCCATCGGTTTGCCGTTCCCCAGGGAGGGCGCCGCCGAGCATTGTCACCAACTGCATCAACAGCCCTGTCCACAGATACATCCGCCGGCAAGCTCGCAGATAGAACAACCGGAACGATCGAGGATTGCGGCATCCCATGAGCAATGCAGCCCCGGTCTGGGTAACCACCTGCTTGCCAAGATAGCTTTCCAGCCCGCAGTGCACCGCCTCTACGAGGATCGTTGAGTAGGAAACAAAGAAACCGGGCAGGATCGTCACGGTGTACTGAAGCGGCTCTCCACTCTCTTCCCTACGCCGTTTGTTCTCCACGCACACAAGCCGAGGAACCCGTAGATGCTCTTTTTCCTCATTCTCTTTCCGATAGGCTCGAGGAGCGAAGGCGTGGAACTTCGGTGGATGATCGCCCCCGCACAACGGACACCAGTCAGCGAAATGCTCGACGACAAACCAGAGGAATTTGGTCGGCTGATAGTCTTCTTTTTGCTGCGAGCAATGGATCGGTAGACTGATACCTTATCTTCGGTCAGCTACCCCTAAACCGTGTTGACAATTTCCTTTCTGTCTATCGGCTCACCGCGGCCAAATACCGTTCACGCTTCCAGCGAGGGCGGAGTTCGTGCTCGTTCGAATCGCCGCAAACCTTGCAAAGATAATCAAGTTCAAAACCGACGAACTACTTGCTATACAGCTAACATAAGAAATATATGAAATGGAATACGGAAAGCGAAAGAGAGGCGGTGGATACCAAGTGCCAACACCTGGCAGTCAGATCATGAAACTATCAACAGCGAATCCACGGAACCCATGCGCGTCACTCCGTGTTGCGGGACGGCCTGAATTATATGGTAGAGGTATTTGCACAGACCGTCCTCAAGGTATTGCTGGCCGTACTTGTCGACCACCTCGGTGCGTT
>JASMGX010000233.1 GCA_030751095.1 Pirellulales bacterium
TATCGCTGTACTTCTTCCTCTCCTGAAACACTTAAAATATCATGCGGCACAAGTGGACCGTCTACAAGCGATTCGCCCGCCCGCACGGTATCGCCAGCATGGACGCGAAGATGTTTCCCGTGGGATACAAGGTGTTCGCGTTCGATTCCAGATTCACTGCGGACAATAATAGTTCGTTTGCCACGCTTCTTTTCGCTGAGAATTTCCACGGTGCCATCGATCATTGCAATGACCGCCGGATCTTTGGGTTTTCTGGCTTCAAAGATCTCCGTGACTCGGGGCAAGCCCCCGGTAATATCCTGCGTGCCAGAGGCTTCACGCGGTGTCTTGGCAATCAATGTACCCGGTGCGACGGCGTCTTTTTCATTGACTTCGATGTATGCCTTTTCGGGAAGGTAATAGAAATCCAGAATCTTTCCATCCGCATCCATCAATACAACCTGGGGATGCAGATCACTCTTGTGCTCAGTAATGACACGACGGATGTGGCCACTCACGTCCTTTTCCTGTCGCATCGTATCGCCTTCAATCACATCCTCATAGCGGACCGTTCCAGAGACTTCTGCCAGAATGGGAATACTATGGGGATCCCATTGGCAAATGGCTTGTCCCGCCTTGACTTCAGCGTTTTCTTCAACCAGAAGAGTGGCACCGGGCGGAATCTCGTATTTTTCTAGCTCGCGCCCTTTAGGGTCAAGAATCGTAATCTCACCGTTTCTCGTCAGATTAATACGAACGCCTTCCTGATTCGTGACAACCTTGAGTTTGGTATAACGAACAGAGCCACCTTTCTTCGAGCGAATTTCACTTTCCTCAACATCGTGCTGGCCAACACCACCAATATGGAATGTCCGCATTGTCAATTGCGTTCCAGGTTCACCAATGCTCTGGGCAGCAATAATACCGACGGCCATTCCCTCTTCCACCATGGCTCCTGTGGAGAGATCCATGCCATAACAAGCTCGGCAGATCCCTAAAGATGCCTCGCAGGTCATGGGACTGCGAACTTGAATTTTCTCCAGTCCGAGGCCCTCGATCTGCCTGGCAATATCGGCCGTAATCATCTCACCCTCGCGAACAATTGCCTGATCGGTGATCGGGTTCACGATGTTGGTACGGCTTACGCGACCACGAATGGAGTCTGCAAGCCGCACATCGACCTTTTCTCCACGATAGATGACGCCCTTTGTAATGCCCTGCGTGGTACCACAGTCATCCATAGTGATGACGACATTTTGTGCCACGTCGGCCAGTTTGCGCGTTAGATATCCCGAATCGGCAGTCTTCAAGGCGGTATCTGCCAAACCCTTTCGGGCACCATGTGTTGAACTGAAATATTCGAGAACGGATAAACCTTCCCGGAAATTTGCTTTGATAGGTGTTTCAATAATTTTTCCGGATGGTTTGGCCATCAGGCCTCGCATACCGGCAAGTTGTCGGATCTGCTCGACACCGCCACGGGCACCTGAAACGGCCATCAAATAGATCGGGTTTACATAGCCCTCATGCCGATAGTCTGTTTCCAGCTCCGACATCATTTCCTGAGTAATTTGCTCACGGGCATGTGTCCAGCAATCGAGCACCTGATTGTATCGCTCGCCCTCGGTGATAATGCCACGAGCATATAATTTGTTTGTTTTTTTGACTTGGTCTTCTGCATTTTTTATGACACTGCCTTTAGCTTCCGGCGTGATCAGATCGTCGGTCGCAAACGAGAGGCCGCTGCGAGTTGCCTCCTGGAACCCCATACGATTCATATCATCAAGAAGCACGATGGTGGCCCGCCGTCCCAGCTCCTGATAACAGTCAGAAATGACCCGAGCCAATTCACCGCTACGCATCGCCAAGTTGTAATAGGCCATGCCGGTGGGCAATACCGCATTGAAAATGACGCGACCAACGGTCGTGTCAATCATGGATGCCTCAAAGAGATCATCTTGTGATTCACTCCTTACTTTGGTTCCCAAGGGCATCTTGACCTTGATTTTTGCATGTGTATCAATCGCACCGAGAGAATAGGCCATTTCAACTTCATCTGTGGAGGAGAAGACCATGCCTTCGCCTTTTCGATCAGGCAAAGCATGCGTCAAATAATAGGCTCCCATGACGACATCTTGAGATGGGCTGATGATAGGCGCACCGCTTGACGGGCTGAAGATGTTATGGACAGACATCATCAACGTATGGGCTTCAACCTGTGCCTCGATCGAGAGTGGAAGATGGACCGCCATCTGGTCGCCATCGAAGTCCGCGTTGAATCCTTTACAAACTAATGGATGCAGGAGAATGGCATTGCCTTCGACAAGCACCGGTTCAAAGGCTTGGATACCCATGCGATGCAACGTAGGTGCCCGATTGAGCAGGACCGGGTGGTTACGAATGACTTCTTCTAAAATATCCCATACCTCATCCTCTTTGCGCTCCAACATCTTTTTTGCGCTTTTGATCGTGTCGGCATGCCCGAGTTCTTTCAATCGACGAATAATAAAAGGCTGGAACAACTCTAGAGCAATTTTCTTTGGCAGGCCACATTGATGTAATTTCAGATTTGGCCCGACGACAATCACACTTCGAGCAGAGTAATCAACCCGTTTGCCGAGCAGATTCTCACGAAAACGGCCCTGTTTCCCTTTGATCATATCGGTTAGCGATTTCAGTGGCCGGTTGCTGCTTCCCAACACTGGCCGTTTACAGCGATTGTTATCGAAGAGGGCATCGACAGACTGCTGTAGCATTCGCTTTTCATTTCGAATAATAACTTCAGGGGCATTCAGATCGACTAATTTTTTGAGTCGGTTGTTGCGATTAATGATTCGCCGATAAAGATCATTAAGATCACTGGTGGCAAAGTTTCCTGAATCGAGCAGAACCAGTGGGCGTAAGTCTGGTGGAATGACCGGAATGACATCCAAAACCATCCATTCGGGTTTATTATCGCTGTCACGGATTGCCTCAACAATCTTGAGGCGATTGATCAGTTCTTTTTTCTTCTGTTGCGAACCGGTCTCTGCAAGGTCTGTGCGTAGTTTGTCGGATTCTTCCACCAGATCCATGCCGGCCATGAGTTTATAAATTGCCTCGGCACCCATGTATGCCTCAAACGATCCTTCTCCAAATTCACTAATCGCTGCTCTATATTCATCCTCTTGCAGCAGATCCCCTTTTTTCAGCGGAGTATCGCCAGCATCGGTGATCACATAATCCTGGAAGTAAATAACCTTTTCCAGGCTTGTTGTTTTCATGCCCAAAAAGTTTCCGAGTCGACTCGGCATGGCTTTGAAAAACCAAATATGGACAACGGGCGCGGCCAGCTCAATATGTCCCATGCGTTTGCGGCGTACCCGACTATGCGTGACCTTCACACCGCAGCGGTCGCAGATCATTCCCTTATATTTCATTCCCCGGTATTTGCCGCACGAACACTCCCAATCTTTTTCGGGGCCAAAGATTCGTTCACAGAAGAGCCCATCTTTTTCGGGGCGATACGTACGGTAATTGATCGTTTCGGGTTTCTTGACTTCGCCAAAGGACCAGCTTCGAATATCGTGCGGTCTTGCCAAGCTGATCTTCACGGAAGCGTAGTCATTGATACGATCGTAGGAGCCTTCGCCAATGCTCATCTACCAGATCTCCTTCATGTGAGAACAGTCATAAAAGATTTTTCCAACAGCTCGGAGAATTCTTTTACGATTGATTTTATGGTCATTGTAATTGTTGGTTTGTTATGTCATCGCTCGCGAAAAATTTCAAACTC
>JASMGX010000234.1 GCA_030751095.1 Pirellulales bacterium
TATACCCGGTCTGGACAGGAAGAATGTGACGATCGAACCTCAGAACCGCAGACTTTACAATTGGCTCAATCTCAATCAGACCAGTCCTGTGCGCAAAGTCCTGAAAACGATTCTGGGAAATGTCCCGCTCGCTCACCACACGAGGCAGACACTCAACAGGCTCAACAGAAGATCTCAATCAATCAAAGACAGTCTGCCGTTTGATATATATAACGAATTGGTCGAGTGTTATCGGTCCGACATCCATGAACTGTCAAGTCTAACACGCATCGACTTTACCGACTGGCTCAGCGAACAAGTCGCTGCTGCGTGAGTTTGAAACTTCACGATAAACTTGCCTTGCTTCACCAACAACTCGCGAACGTGTCTCAAGAGATCATGGAACGGGAATTCATCGAACTGTGTGGCAAGGCAAACGTTCGGCAAGAGAGGTGCTTGCAAATGCCGACCATCATTCATTCGACATCATCGCAATGTGGTTGTTGTATTTAAAATTACGCATTTTTATAAAAGAAACAATCCATGGTAAGCATTACGCAGACATACAACAGACTCACATCTAATCGACTACGAGTGATCCTGCAATACCTGCGCGGAAATCTATTCCAATATGGCTGGCTCCGAGCACTTCGCGATGGTAGACCTATTGATGCCAATGGCCAACCGCTACCTTGGCTTACATACCCATGCTTTGATTTTCTTCGCTCGCTCGATCTGCGGGACAAATCTGTTTTTGAGTGGGGATGTGGGCATTCAACGCTATTCTTCGCCGAGCGTGCAAAGCGAGTCGTTAGTATTGAAGCTGGTCGGGAATGGTTTGACTACATCAAGACCAAGGTGTCGGATAATTGTGAATTGATTCTCTCCACAGTAGATGAAGATGTTGAAACTGAAGCCATCGAACATTTTGCGGGTGGGTTTGATGTCATACTGATTGACAACCACGGCAACTTTCGACCAGCCTGCTGCCGCGTTGCACTGGACAGGCTCAACCCTGGCGGCATCATCATCCTGGATAATTCCGACCAGTGTTTGCGGAGTGCTGAGGTACTCCGAAGCGGAGATTTGATTCAGGTCGACTTTACAGGATTTGCTCCCGGCGCTGGGTATGCACAGACGACTTCGATATTCTTTTCGCGAGATTATTCGTTTCGGCCTCTGGATGGATTTCAGCCGCATCGGAGCGTAGCGCAACCTAACGCTCCGTGGCCCAATGCCTAGGGATTTCCGCACGTCTGTAGCAACGCAAATGGATACAGAAAACATAGTTAAGGTCGAGCGCAACGCGCGTGCGTCAAAATGTCAGTGCCCTCAAACTGACATTGAGAGGCCACGGGTTCTCCATATTGTGGAAAACCTTGACCGGGGTGCTGTCGAGAACTGGTTGGTGCGGACCTTTGTGGAATCACGCCAACAATTTCCCTCGCTGGAATGGACATTTTATTGCACTCTCGGGAGGCCTGGAAAACTCGACACGATCGTACGAGAACATGGAGGCCGGATTATCTATGCACCGGTTGGAATTTCACGCACTGTGAAATTTTTCAGGCATTTACGAAACACGCTGCGAATGGGCAACTACGACATCCTGCACTGCCATCACGATTTTATGAGCGGTCTCTACCTGTTGGCTGCATGGGGATTACCAATCAAAAAACGACTGGTCCACATCCACAACACCGATGAAGCCCTTCCCACGCCAAGCGTTCTCAAGAGACGTCTGGCACTCGAGCCGCTCCGGCAATGTTGTCTGCATCTAGCGGATGGTATCGTGGGTATTTCGGGGCACGTCCTGGAGCAATTTATGCGGGGCCGGCAACGGGGCCCCTCCCGCGATCAATTATTGTATTACGGTGTGGATGCAGAGCCGTTCCGCAAGTGCAAACCGCAGCGAGATGCGTTACGGGGTGAACTTGGACTTCCGAGTGATGCAACGGTCCTGTTGTTTGTGGGACGCATGACCCCCCTAAAGAATCCGACGTTTGTTGTCGAGATGCTGGCATCGATCCTGCCACACGTACCGAGCGCGTATGCCGTTTTTGTAGGGAGCGGAGATCTTTCGGATTTGGTGGAGCTAGAGGCTCAATCGCTCGGTGTCAAAGATCGGATTCGCATGCTCGGCTGGCGCGACGACACGGCCGAGTTGATGGCCAGCAGCGATCTGTTTGTCTTTCCCCGATTAGAACATCCTAAAGAGGGACTCGGGTTGGTCGTCGTTGAAGCACAAGCGGCCGGCCTGCCTATGTTGCTCTCTCCCGGCATCCCCGAAGATGCGGTTGTCGTTCCCGAACTCTTCAACACCCTCCCGCTTCGGCTCGGGCCAGGCAAGTGGGCCGAGAAGGCTGCTGATATTCTCAGCCAGAAACGCATTAAACAAACACGAGCACTCGAAAGAGTCGCGGAGTCTCGTTTTTCGATGACACGTAGTGTCCACGATCTGATGCAACTCTACAACTTCTCCGATGCTTCCAATCCAATCCATTCACAGATGGTCGCCTGATGGTACAAATATCCCAAATCGTTCCGCGCCTCCCGCGTTTTTTGAGACGCCATCGCGCAATTACGTTCTGGCTCTCGCTGACAGGTGAAAGACCGGTCCAACTGGTTCGTTTTTTCGAAGAACATAGAGCGCTACTCGATTTGCGAGATGGCTTTAACCGCCTCGTCCTGATCGATGGCAGCTACGACAACGAACTTTTACAGATCGCAAAACCTTTTCTGACTTCTGGGGGTCACTATCTCGATATCGGGGCCAATTGCGGCATGACCAGTTTTGGCCTCTGCACCCCCCAGACGCAGGAACACTGCACATTTCACCTTTTTGAAGCCAATCCAGATTTGATTCCAATCCTGCACGAAACTGCCCAACACTACGAATCGTTTGATCTCCGTATTGTACACGGCTGCATTTCAAGCAAGCCCGGCACATCCCGTCTTTGCCGGCGCATCGAACATACTGGAGCCGCCTATGTGGGCGAAGAGGGTGATGTCGCTGTCAACAACCTGTGTCTCGATGACTATATCGCCAAAAACAAGATTGAACGGATACCGCTTGCCAAAATTGACATTGAAGGTTTTGAACTGCATGCCATGCGCGGCATGCGGGACTCCATGGAAAAAGGACTCGTTGAAGCGGTCATCCTCGAAATAGCTCCTCCCTGGCTCAACCGGCAAGGGCACCGACCGGCCGACATTTTTGAGTTTCTTGCCGATACCGGTTACCGTTGCTTCTTTTTCCGGTCTGATGACTCCAACCGATCATCGGAGTCTGCTCGAGTGGAGGTCCATGGAACGGTGTTGCATGTCTATCCCGTTGAGCACGCGCTCATTGAGGGCCAAACAGATATTATCGCGTTCCATGAAAGCATCTACTCCAACCGGATCACGGACCACGCAAGCGGGTAAACGGATTTTCGAACACCGGACAAGGAAAAATTAAAATGCTTCTACCTCCAAAGTGGGCCGCTCTTAGCCGTCGCCTCGAAGGGATTCGTCTCCGTTTGATGACACCCGAGAAAAGGTTCAAAGATATATACGCAAACAACAAATGGGAATCTGGGGAATCGATTTCCGGGCCTGGATCGAACCTTTCAGAAACAGCGGAGATTCGTGATGCACTCCCCAAGTTATTGGACAGTCTGAAGTGCCGTTCGTTACTTGACATTCCTTGTGGCGATTTGAATTGGATCAAAACCGTTGATTTTGAATTCGAACGCTATATCGGCGCTGATATTGTGGATGAACT
>JASMGX010000235.1 GCA_030751095.1 Pirellulales bacterium
TGCCGCTGGTGCTTGACGATGTGCTGGTTCATTTTGACGCGCAGCGGGCGAAGGCGGCATCCCGGGTGTTGCGGGACTTTGCCGATCTGGGTCACCAGATTTTTGTCTTTACCTGCCACGAGCACATTGTGAAGATGTTTAAGGCAATCAAGGCGGAGGTACGCGAGTTGCCCGATTGCCGACAGTCGCAAAAGGTGAAGGATCAAGTTGCAGAAGATTCGCTCACGGTCTCTGCCGATGCTTCAAGCCGGCAAGCTGTGGCCGACGAATTTCCCGAAGCGGAACCGTCGTCTCCCGAATCGGAACCGTCGCCGGAGGAATCGGACGCCGATTCCAAAAATCAGGCGGCCTGATCGGCCGCTCGAGATCAGGTTCCACAGTGAGGCGTTGCTCGGATCTATTTCCTGCTCGCGGGTCGTCCGGTATCGATCTTTTCACCGTCGATTTTCACGCCGCCTCTTTGGTAGTTTTTCGGAACCGATTACGGAGTTCCCAGGTAATCCAGCCCAGATAGAGATTGCCGCCCAGAGAGGCAAACAGTGCAAAGAGCGTAAAGGTGAGCGGTAGCCAGGGTGTTGGCCGATCGCCACTGGTGGAGGACGACCCCGCGGCGACAGATCTGGCAGGCGATGCTGTGACAGGCGGCGCGGAAGGGCCTTCAGCACCTGTTGCGCCAGGTGTCTCCACTTCCGTGCTCGATGTACCGTCGGTCGAGGCGGGGGAGCGATTGCCTGAAAAAGTCTCCTCTGAAGGTACTATTTTCGGTTCGGAGAGCGAGGTGGCCGGAACCACAGGTCGAGCGGCTTGTGGGCCAAGATTGTTTCGCGGGATCGTTGTTACCGGCAGCGCGGATGCCTTCGACGGCAACGTTGCGCCTGGCTCGAGAGCGAGTGGCATCTCCGGCGGAGTCGCGATTTGGGGAGGTGGGGGTAGCGAAATCTGTAGCGGCGCGTCCTCCGGTGGTGGTGGAAGTGCGTTTAACCTTGCCTCGGAAGGCGGCCTGACTGGAACGCTGTCTCCATACCGGTAGCCGCGCGGGTCGGATTTGTTGGGGGCCGGCTCACTTGGTGGTGGTGGGAGATTTTTATATCTGGGGCCGGTGTTGGGCCGGTCCGCAAGGCGGTCCGGGTGGATCGGTACGGTTGGGATGGTTGTCCCGCTGGATGCTACCGGGGAAGGACCATTTTCCTCAGCGGCAATCCAGTGGGCTGCATCATCGCCTCGATCGCGCGTGCTCTGCTCCGGTGAAACGACGATCGATTCACCGAGATTTTTCTTTGTGACTGGATGCGTGCTGCTGGGTGCTTGCGGTCTAACAACCGCAATGGGGGGAGGTGGTGCCGATTCGCCTTGCAATTTCCGTGGAAGCGGATTATTGCCGACAACGATGCGGAACCGCCGCACACTTCGAAGCTGTGGACGGACACCGACTTCGATGATGTCGCCCGTTTTGAGTGTCCGGGCTTGCTCGGGATCGATTTGGATGATGTATTCCAGATCGCCATTCTCGGCCGGACGCCAACCTACATCGACACCGACCATTGCTACTGCCAGAAAGCATATTGTATGCATGGACAAATCCCTCCGTGCTGCTTGTCCTGTTCACCACTTCTGCCGCCTATGATACCGTTGGCGAAGGCTGAGCGTAAAGGCTGTTTTGACTGCTGCCATACAGTCTCTTAGCGACGATACCCGCTAGCGGCAACATAAACAGCAGTGGGAACGGTTAGGAAGGACCGAGGTAATGGCTGGGAATAATTTTGTTAGCCATAACACCTAATGAGAAATAGATCTGCATCAGGTCGTCTACCTGCATGTCGATCTCCTTTACCTTTTCGACCGGTACAAATACGATGCCGCCCGACATCGGGACCGGCGAGGTCGGGATATAGATTGCATGGCAATCGTGGCCGGTGAATTGAAACACCTGAGATGATGCGAGCAGCGCAAGAAAGCCGCCCCCGTTTTCTTCGCTGAAAGAACAATACACCACGCTCATCGATTTCATCTGCTCGTCGTCGTTGTCCTGGAGCATGCCGATCACTTGCGATATCGGTTTATAAATGACACTGACAAGTGGAATGCGTTCGATGAGTTGGTTGAATTTCTTTTGCATCCGATGCCTCGCCAGCGCTTTGATCGCAACTCCTGTCAGCCAGATCACAATCAATACAATCGCCCAGCCGAGTAGCGTTGCAATCCAGATCCGCGTTTCATTGGGCAGTAGGTGGACTCCCACATACTCGAGGATATTGCCGAAGAGGCTATTCGGACCGAGAAGTTGGACGACCCAACTGGCGGCCCAGCCCATGATGGCCAGTGTGATCATAATGGGCAGCAGAACAAAGAAGCCGGTCATGAAGGTCGAGACAATACCCTGTCGCCAGATCCAGGAGGTAATGCGTTTCATCGTGATTCTCCCATGACATCAATATGGCTGTACAGCAGTGATGCTATCACTCTCCGCCCGTGCTGGCGAGATCCCCATACGTTCCTTCTCTGAATCACACCGGTCTGTTCGCCTTGTGCCTCAGCGACGCACGCGACACAATAGCGAGCATTCCATCGGTCTTTGGGAGAGAACCCCAGGTGATGACAAATTTGTGGAGTCGGGCCAAACAGTTTAAGCGACTGATCAGTCTGGTTGTGATTGTGGTCGTTTCCTGGGGCATTTACCGAACGGTTGACCATGCGTGGGCACAGCTCTCTGCAAGCGGCACCAGCGGATTTGAGTGGAAGCTCCACCCTCTCTGGCTTGTTGTTTCGGGCCTGCTCTATTTGCTCGGTGTGCTTCCGATGGCGATCTTCTGGTATCTCTCCCTGCGAGCATTGGGCCAACATCCCAAGTTGGGAGAAACGCTCCGCGCTTTCTACATTGGCGGGCTGGGAAAATACGTTCCGGGCAAGGTGTTGGTCGTTGTTTTGCGAACGAATCTTTTGCGCAGCGAGCGGGTCAGCGCGACGGTGGCTGCCATCAGCGTTTTTCTCGAAACATTGACCATGATGGCGGTCGGTGCCTTTCTCTCCATCTTGATGATGGTCTTCTGGATGTGGGACCATCTGAGCAGCCACCCCTATCTGTTTCCTTTGGCCGTCGCTTTACTCATTGTGTCCGCCTTGCCGACACTCCCACCGATCTGCCGCTATCTGGTCGGCCGACTGGGGGTCGAAAAACTGGATCGGGAAATTAAAACGCAATTGGAGGGACTCAGGTTTTCACTCATCCTTTCCGGATGGTGCTTGGTTACGTTCGGTTGGGTCTTGCTGGCGCTGAGCCTCTGGGCGATACTCGAAGCCTTAAATATTCCTGGAACGGACGCACTGGCAGACCTGCCCTATTTTCTCACCGCCGTTGGCATGGCGGTCGTCGTTGGCTTTTTGTCGATGATCCCGGGTGGCGCCGGAGTTCGTGAGTACTTGCTCTCGATCTTGCTCGGAACATTTTATTTCGAAGCGGTCTTACACATTCCATTGCCGCAGGCCACTGCGCTTGCTGCCGCGGTCGTGTTGCGACTGGTATGGCTCATCGCCGAACTGATCTTGGCGGGCGTTTTTTTGCCTTTTGGCCGCAGGCAGAGAATTGCCGTTACCGAGGCCCCGGAGAACAACATGCCGACAGAGCCGGTGAATTGAAACAAGCTTCTCAGCGAGATAGAATGGTACACGCTTGGGTCGTGTTCCCTCCCGCACATGGTTCCGGTTCTCCTTTTGATGGATGCACTCGCCGT
>JASMGX010000236.1 GCA_030751095.1 Pirellulales bacterium
GTCACCACTGAACCATTTGCTCCCGTACACATTAGCCAGAAAATAGCCAAGTGGCCCATCTCCGGTCATACTGGTCGTTTCCCCGAACATTACCTGACCGACATCAATCGTAAGATTGTCATGTTCATTGACATAGTCGGCCAGTGGAGCAACTTTGGAGTTGAATGTGTTTTCATCTCCCTCGCCGCCCCCGTAACTGTGGAATTGAATGTGTGTAAGATGGCCCCGGTTACCCTCGAGTGCTTTCATGGTCTCAAGGGTCGTCTCCCAGTTGCCGGGCATGCCCAGATTATTGCAATGGATATGGACCGGATGGGGCAGGCCGAGCCGATTCCCTGCAGCGGCAATACCGCGAATAATTTGTCGTGGTGTGATCGAAAAATGATCAACCTCGGTATCGAGTCCCGATACATTGCCGCCTTGGTGATGTTTCCAAACCTCAACTCCACCGGGATTCACCAACTTAGGCGCATATCCTTTGGCCGCCCCAAGTAGCCAGGCCAAAAAGGCATCGAGGCGATCTTGCTCTCCATCATGGATCGATTGCATGGCATAGTGGTTGTTCCCCACGAGCACAAAGAATCCTTTATCCAAACAGGGTGTATCTTCAAATTCTTCATGTACATGGCGGGCATCGAGTGGCGGGATTGCGGCGTCAAAAGCGGTCGTGTATCCCAGACCGGCATAGGTATAACCTGTGGCAAAGGTACTCGGTGCGCTGCCCATGGTGCCGCTGTGGGTACTCGCCGTGCGATGGATTTTTGTATCCGCTCGCTTTTCTTCAGGTCGCATTTTTCGCGCCACATTCACTTTCGGTCCGGCAATGTGGCAATGCATGTCGATCCCCCCGGGCATCACAACCATTCCCGTTGCGTCGATGGTTTGTGTTGGCCGCGTGGCGCGATCGGCGGGTGCTTCAATAAAACGTCCCTCGCTGATCCAGAGATCACCGACTTGTCCATCAATGCCGTTGGCCGGATCGTAGATTGTTCCGCCAGATATTTTGAGCATAAAAATACTAGAGCTAGGAAGTAGTAAAGAACGAGCGCATCAGTCTATCTGTGGAGAGGGGCTTGGGGGATAGCAGATGAATACAGTAAGCTGACCGCTGTTTCATACCAAATTATAAAACCACAATGTTGTTTCGCACAGCCACACATGCAAAATATTTTAGAGATACCACTGCAAAAAATCTGTAGTGCTCGAGAGTATACGCTTTCGCTTCTTGAGCACCTAGAGCCTGAGGACTGGTTTAGGATGCCACAGGAGGGAGTAACACATATTGCTTGGCAGGCAGGCCATATTGCAATGGCGCAATTCCGACTCTGCCTTGAGAGATTGAGAAATCTGCAGCCTGGCGACTGGGATTTGATTCCCAAAGAGTTTTTGAAATCTTTTGGTAAGGGCACGACACCTTCTGCAGATCGAAGTCTTTATCCGGAAGGAGCGGAAATACAGGCGGTGATGCATCGAGTCCACGAGGCGGTACTTAATGAAGTCCCGCAATATGCGGCAGCAGATTTAACAATACCGCTTCGCAATCCCCATCCGATTTTCAAGACCAAACTCGAAGCCCTCAGTTTCTGTGCCCAGCACGAGATGCTACATGCTGGCCAGATTGGTTTATTGCGCCGGTTGATCGGAAAATCTCCGGTGCGATAAATGGCTATTGGTAATATTGGGGCAGGTGACCGACCATCGCAAAACGGAGAATCAAAAGACTCTTTCAAACGCTTTTTTTCAGCCGCTGTATAGATCGCGCCGCTTCACTCCGGCTGTTTGATGCCGACTGTTTGATGTGGTCGGCCCAGCGGGAGTACGTAAATTGGCCTAAAGAAACCCGAAGCGGCGTTTTGATGCTCTCTACGTAGCGTCTGCGGCCCGCTGAAACCACCCTACATCCGTGTTGTTTAGATCCCCATCCAAATCCTTATGTTCAATGGACTTGAGGTGTTGTTGCCCCAAAACCGAGTCCATTCGGAAGACGAAATCCTCCAATCGAACCAACCCGTTTCCAGAGCCGGTAGCCATTAGGGAGGTACGTTGACGAGGATTACCCGCCCGCTAAAATGATGGGAACCCTACTGTGGGGTTAGACTCGATTTAGTTTGAATCGGGCGATGTCGGAGAGTTATTTTTTTGAGGGATTTGAATAATGGCTGAAGGTACGGTTAAACGATTGACAGACAAAGGATACGGCTTTATTGACACAGGTGGGGGACCAGGGACGGATATGTTTTTCCACTCGTCAAATGTCGAGGGCGTTTCGTACGACGAACTAACCGAAGGACAACGGGTTTCTTACACGGAAGGTAAGGGTCCAAAAGGTCCACGAGCTGAAAACGTAACACCTGTATAATTTTGATTGCTGTTGTACCGCAGCCACCGCGACACAGCGAGAGATGGTGAAGATAGCGGAGTCTCGTCGCATCTTCTGTTTCCATGTTTAGCCCGCTTTCGGTACGCGCTTTTTTCTGGTGTCGTCGCGGTTTTTCCTTTGCTGGACTGTAAGTATTTAAGACGATGATCGTCATTTCACTCCAGTCGGGAAGTAATGGCAACTGCCTTTACGTCGAGTCCCGGGGAATTCGCCTGTTGGTCGATGCCGGTATTTCTGCACGCCAGGCGGAGGATCGACTCCTGGCTCGGGGCCGCGAAATATGTGGAATCGATGCATTGCTCATCTCCCACGATCACACCGACCATACCCGTTCGATGGGTACTTTTCAGCGAAAGTTCTCCCTGCCGGTTTATATCACCGAAAAAACACTCTCGGCAGTCCGCCACCGCACTCGCCTGGGTAAGGTTTCCGACATTCAATCTTTCATTGCGGGAGATTCAATTCAATTGGCTCATGTGACGGTAGAGACGTTGCCAACGCCTCATGATGGTGTTGACGGAGTTGGATTTGTTATTGACGATGGTGAGCGGCGTTTGGGAGTACTGACCGATTTGGGTCACGTTTTTGATGGCCTCAGCGACGTGCTTAAAACTTTGGATGCGATCGTCATTGAAAGTAACTACGACCCAGCAATGCTTGAGCGGGGCGGCTATCCCGAACATTTGAAACAACGTATTCGTGGCCCAGGCGGGCACCTTTCAAACCGGGAATCGGCGGAGTTGCTCTCAAGTCTCTCTGCCGGCAGTTTACAGTGGGCCTGCCTGGCACACCTTTCGGAAAAAAACAATGCTCCCGAATTGGCAATTCAAACACATCGCAAACTTTGTGGCAATGAGCTGATGCTTTATGTTGCCAGCCGATATCAGGCAAGCGAGTGCATAGAAGTTTGATAGGCGAGAAGTATTCTGCCGCATCAATCGGGACATCAATTAGCCACGCACTGAACAGACTCCCTTTAGAGGCTGGTAACAGCAACATGAACTATCGATCGATCATCTTCGATCTTGATGGCACCTTGCTAGATACGCTTCCCGATATTGTTGTGGCTGTCAATGAGGTTCTAGAGAACATGGGAATGCCCACGCATCCACAGGAGTCTATTCGCGAATGTATCGGTTCGGGAGTGACGGTTCTTTTTGAAAGAGCCATTCCCAAAACCATGTGCGAGCCGCCAATAGTTCAACAGTGTGTCTTGCAATTTTTCAAAACGTATAGTCAACATTGGAATCGACATACGAAACAATTTGCACAAATTCCCGAGTTGCTCGACAGATTACGAGAAGCCGACTGCAAGCTGGCTGTTCTCTCAAACAAACCGGA
>JASMGX010000237.1 GCA_030751095.1 Pirellulales bacterium
GATGATATCGATCCGAGTCCGTCGTTCATACTTCCCGCCCGGAATGCTGCTCAAGTCTTCGCCGCAGATCTCACATTGATTGACGGGAACAATTTCTACGGTCTCAACCGTGCGCGTATTTCCCGAGCGAATACCGTTTGAGCCTGTTCCCTTGCCCTTTGACCCAGGAGTGCTCGCCGTCTCGTCCTTGTCGGTCTGAGAGGAAGGCAGGCTGGAGTTACGGTTGTTCTTCGGGGTGCGTTTTTCCATGAACACGGCAATAAGCACCTCGAACAGGGTTACCATCCCCTGGATGAGGACGCGGCTTTCATCACTCAGTTTGCCTGTGTCACTGAGATTCCGGAACTGGGTCTTGATAGAGTCGAACTCCTCCCTCAAGGATGCTTTGTTCACCCCCGCCATGCTCAAAGCCGCCCCACCGGGAGTGCTGTTTCCTCGGCCTCAACGGCCATGATGGCTGCCATGACCGCCAAGCGTTCGGCCCGAGGCATCGCCTGATAGCGGTTACCCCAGTTCGCCGCCTTGCGCTTGATGCTCTGCCGATGGGTGAAGTTCCTGCCGGCGTAGCCGGCCCAAAACAGGCGATCAGGGGTGAAGTTGAACCAGAGTTTTTCGGTTCGGACCCCCGCTTGGTTCATCACCTGGAGTTCAAGCCTGCCCCACTCGTTGAGCATCTCTTCGTATAGTGCTGAGGGGTAACCGGAGAGGATAACGTTGCACGGGAGTCCCTTCAGTAGCCTCAGCAGTGCCCTGTGGTCTTGTTCCTCATAGTCGAAGCGGTAACGGCGTTGTGAAGTTCTAGTATGCCTGAGATATGGCGGATCGCTGTAGACCAGCTCATCTCCACGAAAATCATACGCAGCGAGGAACTGGTGAGCACATCCGGTGATCAGCTCGATGCGGTAGTTACATTCGAAGCGGTCCGTCGCTCTTGGATCGATATCAATACCAATAGTGTTCAGTGCCGGTAGTTTTCGCTTCATGATCGCGCCGCCACCTAAGTGAGTTTCGATATAGGTGGCGTGCGGTGGCATCAGCGAAATAATGGCCTGGCACAATCCCGACGTCGCCTTTGATCCAAAATAGCTGCTCATGTCGATCCTTGCTGCTGGAAGTAGCTTTCAGCATAGGATCGAACCGCTATGTTGTCAAGCGATTAATCGAAATATTCCTATTTCACACACAGGCACTTGCTTCGTGGAGTCTATGGTGATCTTTGGGGTGAGTAGTTACGAAAAAACTATTATTGATCGAATTTGGGCTTTTACTTCAGAGCTCGTGTAATAAGCGTAAATCAGTGTTTTTCTTGAACACCAAAAACGAGTCGCTGATAATTCAAGCCTAAGTCTATTTTTCCATGTTCATTTAAATAGCGACATAATTCTAGCAGCGCCGCGTGTTTTTTCTTGGAACTCTGAAACGGAAAATCGACGAATAGCGTATCTTCTTTTCTGCGCATATACGTGCGACTGCTCAAAATCGTTTTTACGAATTTATTCACATCTCGGAGATTTTGATAACAAGGCTTTACTATTTCGATTATTTCTCGCTTGGCCCAAATTGCATTCATCTTGAGCCAGTCGAAGAATAGCTTCTTCTCATCGCATAGCCTGATGATCTGATTTTCTTTTATCCGGTCAAATTGATTCACCTTTACTGGTAACAAGGACCGCATTTCAAGCTGCTCTGCTATCCTTGCTTCGATGCTGGTGTACTCGTTCCTGCTCCTCACCAACCTTTTCTCCTCTCCGGATGCCTCAAGCGTTATTATCCTCTCCGCCAGTTTTCGTAGTTTTACCCTCAGTGATGAGAGCGTCTTGTTGATTACTCGTATTTCGGGATTATCAATTTCATGATTCGTTCCTTGCTCCGCATCCTCCAGTCCCTGTTTGTACAAAAACTCTTTCGTATACTCTTGCTTCCCATACGAATGAATTCTGTCTATCCCATGATCTTTCAATTCTTTGAACATATTCTCCTGGCATCCCCACCTACCGGTCAGCGCCTTCACTACTTCTTCGAGGGGCAACTGAAAATCATTGGTAAGCGCCGGAGAAATCTTGTTCCCTTTCCTTATCCATATCTCCCGCATACGCACCGCATTCCCCTCTGTGCCAAGTACCGCCTCTCTTTCCCAGGCATGAAAGATTATCTCCTTTAGTTGCCCATACTCGTTTGCTCGATGTTCGCCGATCACTTCGGTCCACTCCTCAACCTTCGGTACCGTCCTTGCATCCGACCGCCAGCAGATGAACCGTATCCTCTCGGCAATATTCACGCAAAATTCTTTGGAGTATCCTCCCCGATCAAAGATTTCCAGCAGCTCCTTTTCCCTGACTCCATAAATTTCCCTGAGCTTCTCATCCACATCTACGATATAATGCTTCATCCTTCGATATCCATCGGAAATCGTGGCATACACCGGAACTCCATGTGTATCGTGCACAAAGAAATATTCCCGCCCATGCATCGCTAATCTCTTCTGGGAATTATATCCGTAGAGCGTTTCACCCGCACCATGATATGGCATGAAGTGCCCATCGATATACACAACGCGGGAAAACTCTAATACTTGATGCATCCTCTTTGAGGTTTCAAGAATTACTTCCCGCATATCCATCTGCTCAACAATTCCAGGAATCCGGTTACGATACAGTGATAAGGACGGCAGCTTGCTCTTTCCGATTATCCCACCCATCTCGTGGCGTAAAAGCAGCTCAAAATCCTGCTCTACCGTTACTATCTCTCCCGCATTCAACAACGCAAAGGTAATCGCCAATTCCTGGTTGCTGTAGTAATGTCCATTTGTGTTGTTTTTCGGAACCGCTTCCGCCATGCCATACTCATCAAAGAATGCCACAGCCGCTATGGCTCCTCCATGTTCGACGCATACTTCCTCGCCTTCAGCCGGGTCTACAACCAATTCCAATTGACCATCTCCCTTGTCATTCCCATCGCTTTTCAGTGGTCTTTCCTCTTTCCTCTCTTCAACGCTCTTCTTTTCTTTGTTCTTTCGCTTCTGTTCCTCTTTTTCGTTCTTATAGTCCCTGATAATATTGTGTAGCGTGCTTCTTGAGATACCTTTTTTAAACTCGCCCGCTTCTACTTTTTCCTCTATTGATTCCAGGATTTTCTTTTGGTATCCACGAGTACCTTCTATATTGATATACGAGTGTATTATGAATGCCTTCAATTCGCCTTCAACCTGCGGTGCTCCATGTGCATAGCTTTGAAGACCGTCGATTCCGCGTTCAGTGTATATCTTTGAAACATTGGTAATTGTGTTTCGGCTGACTTTGAAAAACTCGCGAATGGTCTTCTGCACGACTCCGATACTATCTAATAAGGCAATACCGAGGTTCTTTTCAAAGAGATTATTTCTGTTGAACGAGTAATACAATTGCCCACCCCAGAATATGTTCACACTACCGTCTATGTCTTCGGTAGCATGCATTAACCCGTTTGGGCCCAAGAATTGCTGAATAAATGCCATTCACATAGCATAGATGAAATGCCGAAAAAAGTATAGTCGTAGCACAATCTATTTACACTGTATCTGCAAATTCCACGAGCTCTGATATTGAATAAATGTCATAGGTTCAAATCATTCGTCTTCGGAAAGACTGAGTTTTTCGAGCACAAAGGCCTG
>JASMGX010000238.1 GCA_030751095.1 Pirellulales bacterium
ATTGGCGTTGCCATCGAGGATGTAGATGGTAGTCGAGCCGGCCTTCCGGTCATGCAATAGTTCACCGTGGTAGGCCCCGTCGCCCAACTCAATCAGCTCTCCATGATGGGGGCCAACCGCGCCGTGCTCATGATCGCCCCGTTCATGATCACCATGTTCATGTTCGCCCCGTTCATGATCGCCCTGTTCCGCCGGGGAACGCGGAACGGTGGTGGCCTGATTCGGACAACCTGCCAAGCTGGCCGTGACTGCAAATACAAACAAAAGGAGAACACCGTTCTTGAAAACTACCAAGTCTCTTTGCTCCACAACGTTGCACCCCAAACACCTCGGTGCCAACCGGCAAAACCGTTTTGCGAGGGATTGCTATTCATCCAAGTCGATACCATCTCTGGTAGTAGTATCAAGTCACTCTGGCGGAGTCAATCTGAAACCGAATTGTCCGCATGCTCCCGCTCAATCCTTAGAAGCGGTTCCGATCTATCCATCTCAACAGCCCGTCTGGCTGCCCCAATGCCCACCTTCCAGAACAGGGCGGGGCGGACCAAAAATTCGAGCAGCGTACAACTCACCAGGCCGCCGATAATCACGGTGGCCACGGGGTACAAAATCTCTTTACCTGGCTCGCCGGCCGCCATCGCGAGCGGCACCAGACCGATCCCGGAGGTGAGCGCTGTCATCAGTACCGGGGCCAAGCGTTCCTGGCCTGCGCGGATGATCATCTCGCGCGACCAACTCTCTCCCTCTTCGCGCACCAAATGCAGATAGTGGCCGATGAGCAAAATACCGTTGCGCGAGGCGATCCCGCAGAGCGAGATAAAACCGACCAGGCTCGCAATCGTAAGGGTCTGGCCGGTGAGGACCAATGCGGCTACCGCCCCAATGAGCGCCGTGGGCAACGCGATCATCACCTGCAGCGAGAGGTTCACGCTGCGGAAGAGGGTAAAGAGAACCAAAAACATCCCCAGGAGCGAGACGAGAAACAACAGGGCGATCACCCTCGAGGCCGACTGCTGGCTTTGAAACTGCCCGCCGTACTCGAGAGAATAGCCGGTCGGCAATGCGACTTCCTGTAGGCGGGCGGTAATCTCCTCAACCACATCGACCAGTCCGCGGCCTGCCGTATTGCATTGCAGCACAATGCGCCGCTTCAAATGCTCCCGCTTGATCGTGTTGGGGCCACGTGCATTGTAGATCTTGGCTACCGAATCGAGCGATGCGGTCCCACCCTCCGGCAGGTCAATCGACAAACGCCGCACAGCGTCGAGATTTTCGCGATAGGGTTCATCCATCCGAACCATCAGGTCGAATGTCCGTTGCCCGAGCAGCACCTCGGAGACCACCTTGCCGTTCATGGCCGTTTCCACAAATTCGTTGATGTCCCCCGGGCGCAGCCCATAGTTCTCGAGCCTGCGACGATCGACTTCGATCCGCAACTGCGGAATGAGCGCCTGTTGCTCGATTTGCAGATCTTTGATCCCTTCGACATCGGCAATCGCCGCCTGCATCTCCAGCGCCTTCCTACGCAACAGGTCCAAATCATCGCCATAGAGTTTGATCCCAACCTGGGCCCGTACTCCCGAGAGCATGTGCGAGATCAGATGCGAAAGCGGCTGCTCGACACTGACCACGATGCCCGGAATGTCCGCCAGCATCTCGCGAATCTCTTCGAGAATCTGCTCACGACTCTGCTCGGTATGGGGATTGAAGCTGATGATAATATCTGTGGCGTTCACGCTCTCGGCATGTTCATCCAATTCCGCACGCCCAGTCTTGCAAACGAAGGCCTTAATATCTGCCAGTTGCTGGAGTCTCTGCTGGACCCGCGCTGAGATTTCGGTCGATTTCCGCAACGATGTGCCGGGGGGCAAGAGCACATTGACCTGCACCGCCCCTTCGTTAAAGGGGGGCAAAAAATCGCGATCCAGCCGGCTTGCGGCCCAACCGCTCAGAAGGACCAGTACCATCGCAATCACGATGGTCGCGACCGGCACGCGCAGGCTCAGCGCAATGGTCCAGCCAGCCATCTTCTTGAGGCCGCGCAAGAGTAAACCATCCTGCTCGGCTGCTGAAAACCGTTCGGTCCAGAGGATGGCAACCCAGAGCAGAGGTGCAAGAAGGGCGGCTGTGCCGAGCAGGATCCAAAGCCCGCCCGACGATCGCCACGCACCGGCGGTCGATATTCCCAACCTGCCGAGCAGTGCAGGGAGAAACCAGAACGCTGCCAGCAACGAGAGACCCACCGCGAGCAGGGCTGCAACCCAAGGCCAGATTTTTCGCTCCGCAAGGAGCCAATAGGAAAGCACCGGCGTGAGCGTGAGCGAAACCAGGAGCGAGGAGAGGATCGAAACGATATAGGCGATGCCCAACGGGGTGAACAGGCGGCCTTCCATGCCGCTGAGTGCGAAGAGCGGAATGAAGACCAACACCACGATCATGGTCCCGAACACAATCGAGTTGCGGACCTCGAGACTGGCGCTAAACACAACGGTAAGTGCGTGTTTCGGATTTTTACTCAGCCGGTTCTCTCGCAATCGCCGGTAGATATTCTCCACATCGACAATCGCATCGTCCACGAGCTCTCCGATCGCAACGGCCAACCCCCCGAGCGTCATGGTATTGATCGACAAATCGAACAGTTTGAAGACCAGTCCCGTAATCACAATCGAAAGTGGGATTGCGGTCAGGGTAATAAAAGTGGTGCGGAAATTGAGCAGGAACACAAATAAAATAATGACCACAAGAATGCTGCCATCGCTCAACGCCTCGATCACGTTCTTGATGGCAAGATCGATAAATGTTTTCTGCTGGTAGAGTTCGGGATGGATGCGAATATCACCAGGCAGCGACCGCTTGAGTTCCTGCAGCGCTTTTTGAATCTGCAGCGTCACTGTTCGGGTGTCGGCTCCCGGCTGTTTATTCACGGTCAGAGCGACCGCGGGACCTCCCGAAAAGCTGCCATCCTTTTGCCGGACGAAGGCGGCACTGTCACCCCGTTTGGTCTGCGGTCCCTCGATCGCGCGGGCCACTTGAGAGAGCAGCACCGCCTGCCCGCCACGGACTTTGACGACGAGTTCTTCGAGGTCACGGAGCGATTTGACGCGTCCGAGAACACGGACCAGATATTCATTGGGTCCCTGCTCATCGAGATAGCCACCCGTGGTATTCTGGTTGCTTTTGCCCAGCGCGGTTTCCACCTCGTGCAGCGTCACGCCGTAGCGGAGCAGGGCATTGGGGTCGACCAGCACCTGAAATTGTTTGTGCTCGCCGCCCATCACAAAAACCTGCGAGATGCCCGGTATCGTCAGCAACCGTCGGCGGACCACCCAGTCGGCGAGCGATCGCAACGGCATTGGCGGAGTTTTGCCTGCCTCACTCCACATGCCGATGACCATGATCTGACCCATGATCGACGAGATCGGCGCCAGTTGCACCGCAACCCCGGGCGGAAGTCGATCCGCGACGAGGGCGATCCGTTCGTTGACGATCTGGCGGTCGTTGTAGATATCGGTACCGTAATCGAATTCAACGTACAGGATCGCCATGCCGATCCCCGACGCACTCCGCACGGTTTGAACCCCGGACGCTCCGTTGAGTGCGGTCTCGAGGGGAAATGTGATCAACGTTTCCACCTCTTCC
>JASMGX010000239.1 GCA_030751095.1 Pirellulales bacterium
ATTCCGGGCATTCCCGACACGGTACGTGCTTTTACACTCAGCCCTTTGGGGCTCACAACTGCCTCGCAGCAGCGAATCGCCGGGGGCACCCGTATCACGTTACCGCGCCTCGATCCCATGACTCTTCTGCTCCTCTCAACGGACCGAACAACCATCCGTCGAACCGCCCGTCAGTTAGCGACAGTTCAAAACCGGGCCAGAACGTTGTTTTCAGAGATCGTTTTAGCAGAACTGGAATCGTTAACCAAAATAAATCGACAACTCCGGCCGTTGGTGCAAACTAGTGCGGTTGCCCACCATATTGCTCAGGCCAAAGATCTGAAGCGACAAGCAAGCGAAGCGCGTCGCGCCAAAGACTATCGTCACGCGTATCAATTAGACTGTCGTGCTTTTGGGCGGATCGGCACAGCACAACGAAGACTTTGGAAAGATGCTGTTGAGCTATTTGGCCCGCCAACCCGTCTTGCCAGTCTCACGAGTTTTGAGACATTGCCAGCAGCCTACAATTGGCCCCAGGTTGCCGCCCACGCTCGTCTGGGTGAAAATCTCCTGCCCAGTGGCAAGATGGAACTTCCCCAGGAATTGCTCTCGGCCCCTTGGCAGACCCTGTTGTCAGAGGGCCAGAAGGGAACAAACCATGCCACGATCAGCGAAACCCAGCCCCATGGCGGGCGTGGGTGCATGCAGATCCATGCGAGGGGGCCGTCTGAAAACTCCGCATTGTCAGGCAATCGTTTACTGACGGTTCAAAGTCCCCAGATACCGATTGTCGTGGGACACTTTTATGAAATCCGCCTCTGGGTGCGGGCAGAGGGGTTGGACAGAGAGAGCGAGAACCAACTTCTCTTTTATGATTCGATCGGAGGACCCGATCTCGCGACGCGGAGAAAGAATACATCCACCTGGGAACCTGTTACCGTCTACCGCCAAGCTGCGAAGAACGAACCTTTGAAGATCTTTATATCCCTACAAGGTTCCGGTGATGTCTGGGTCGATGATATTACCGTACGGAAACTTTCGCCATCGATCGCACCGCACCATTCGGTATTGGCGAATCCTGCCATCACCACCGAAGAAACACCTTAGGCGTCCTTGTCGGCCGTTTCATCCTCCGGATCCCGCTCGATGATGTGACTCTCAATGATCACATCACGAGGCGGCGTCGATTGCCCTTGCGGACCCTGTCGATTGAATCCGGCTTGAACACCACGCATCAATCTCACCTTGATCCGCTCCCGAAGACGTGAGCGAATGGGTGGAACAAGCAGAAAAAAACCGACTACATCGGTTAGCACTCCTGGAGTTATCAAGAGTGCACCGGCGACGAAAATCATCAACCCATCCAACAAGGATGTCGTGGGCACCTGTCCACTTGTAAGTTCCGCATGCAATCGATGGCGCCAGCGGAGGCCCTGTTTTTTGGCAAGCAGAGCGCCGACAAAACCCGTAAACAAGACCAGTACGATGGTCCACTCCCATGTGATTACTTCTTTGATTTCCCAAAGGAGATAAAGCTCGACCATGGGCACGAGCGTAAAGAGAAGCATCAGTTTGAGTAGCACAATGAATGCCTCCGATACATAAAAAAGCGAGCCGCCTTCTGCATTATACAGGGCGGCTCGCGCTGTCAAACTTCAGTACCACACGGGTACACAAATGATCTATCGTCACGTGTAGCAGACGGTCGGAGTTGAACGGAACGTTGATAGATCGACCTTTGGTCGCGTTCCCTCCCGATGGGAGATGAGCATTGTCACCCAATCCAAATCCGAGATGTTTCCAGCCTTACGAAAAATGATGCGATTAAGATGCTTGTCTGTGATGACAGTGTAGGGAAACTGAGTCGCTCCAAAAAGCCTCGCTATTTCCCGGCCAGATTCGCTAGTGACATCAATACGACAGAGTGTGTAAGGGCCCAACAAACTCGATCTCTCCCGGAGCGACAAATCACTTACCTGTTGGAACTGCGAGAATTGCTCGAACGGTTTTTCAAACACCACCAAGAGCGGTTTGGCCTCGATTTGGGAGGTTCTGTAGGCTTCCGCATAGTCGCTCAACCACCGATCGGCGAAAGCGGGGGCAGCAAAGCAACCGAGACAACCGAGTATAAGGACGAGTTTGGCAGTCGTTTTTTGGATGATCACCTTGATGTTCTCCAGATTTTCGGGCGGGGAGCAAAACAACCTGAGCCGAATTGATTGTCCAATTTTTAGCTACAGGGAAGATTTGTAGGCCACATTGGTACCAAGAGGCGCAATTTTGGACAAGTGGGTTAAATAAATAAAGTTTGTCGATCTGTTGATCGGGGCAAGAATCAAACTCCATTTCCTTCATAAAAAGGTGAGTGAAGCAGGAGAAAATCTGTCTCGGAAAATCAGGGCCAATAAATAAACAGCCGCTTATCTGTCCTGTTGGGCCGGGCCAATTAAAAATGGTGGACCTGACAATCGATCCAGGGCAAGGGAAACATCGCTCCGAGCAAGTGCTCGACGGGCGGCGGAGGCGGCGCGAACCTGTTCGTCGGTAAAAGGGAGCGCTGCATCATCGTCTGGCACCCTATCGATTAGTCTGGCTATGATCTGCTCGCAGAGTTCGGTAACACCACCGGCGAGTTGCGCACTGCTCTGAACCCCTTCCGGCCTAAAACCGGCCGCACCTTGCAGATCGCACTTGTTGTGTACAATCAATGCAGCAGGCCACCTTTCGACCAGTGCATCATCTTCCGTCGACCAGGGTAGGGAGGCGTCAAAAACCAAGATGGCCAAATCCGCTGCTTCGAGACTCGCTTCAGCCGCTCGCATCCCGGCCAGCTCTAGCGGATCCCGACTCGGCTGCAGGCCCGCGGTATCGGTCAAGGTGATCGGCCAACCTTCGAGGGCCGTCTTTGCGATGAGAACGTCGCGCGTCGTTCCCGGCTCATCGTACACGATTGCCCGCTGGTAGCCGACAAGTGCGTTGATCAAACTACTTTTGCCAACATTTGCCCTTCCGGCCAAAACGATCTGCCAGCCACACACTAGGTGCTGTCCGAGCGGTGCATGTATTAACAGGGCATCGAGGGCATCGCATGCAGCAGGCAGATCACGCTGTCGTAGCAGCAGGGTAATATTTTCGATGGCATCTCGCAGGGCTCCCTCGGCCTGAGCGAGCAGAAGTAACGCCGTTCGCTGCGATTTTGCCTCCGCTAATGCGATCAGAGCATCTGACACAATCGGGTCGGGCTGTTGATTTATAATCCATTGCTGCCAGGCAATCTCTTCACATCCTGCATCGAGTAGCGATTGTCGCAAAAGATTTACAGAGATCGTTCCCCCGTGACAATGAATTTCAACCTGATCCTGGCGATGCTGGCTTAACACAACCTCTTCACCACCGATACGGGACCAATGCCCAAAGCAAATCGACCCGATCTCTCGATCGGAGAGCGGCTTGCCACCGACTGGCAGAAAGAATTGTCCTACCAATGCAACTGCCTGGGGCCCTTCTACACATAGCGTCGCCAAAGCGGAGCGACCTGGCGGTGTAAGGAGAACGAGATGGTTTATCTTCCCAGGGGACACGGTTTATTTCCCCAGGACACAAAGTGTGGCGCCACTGTAAAACATATTCTATTTTTCACTTTTCCTGGCAATGGACCAC
>JASMGX010000023.1 GCA_030751095.1 Pirellulales bacterium
CAACTTTTTAGATACGTGCATCCAAAATCATTGTGAAAAACAAGCTCCATCAAAATCTCCCAGTTGTCAAAATCGTTGCAATTACTAAGGGCCTAAAAAACGTCAAAAGTAGAATAATCATTACAATTGGTGTCAGATAATCTTGACAATCGGCGTTAATGAAATCTGGTTTTATAAAAATCCGTATAAACCGAATATATTCTCTATCTTTACTATAGTCCGGGCAGTTTGTCAGAATGCGCCTACAAGCGGACCGGGATGCTGCTGGCATCGCTTGCATCTTGCTGATGTGGTGACATTTGAAAACCAAAGGAATTGAACATCGAAATAATGGGAGAGGCATAAATAATGGGAGAGGCATCCATTACTTCTTTGCTTGGAGTGGCCGGCTTGTCGGCGCCGGTACACAATTTCGGCAACCGCGAAGCTGCCCCCATCCGGCTACCCTGCGGTCGGTTTTTGTTCCTTGCTTTTGAGAGATTGATAGATGGCCTCTTTCGTACGCGTTGTTGCTACCACGATGCACTGTTGGATACAAAACAACCCGGAAGAATGTTCGCAAAGAGCAATCCGGCAAGAAAGATTCGGGCGTGACCGTTGCCTGAATGACGCCGATTTTGCATGACGCTAAGGTGTCGTAATGCCGATATCTAAACGTGCATATGATCTCACTAATCCGGGTGTTATCCAGGCCGAATCTGCGTGTACTGTATTATGTAGAAGTGAGCCCATATTTGCCCGTCACATTATTCGGCCCTATGTGCCCAATGAGTCGCCCTAAACGCCGTTAGCTCCCAAGCGAGGCACGACCGTGAAGAGAATCCCCGTGAAGAGAATCCATGTCATTGGCTGTAAAAACAGTGGTAAAACGACTCTGACTGTTGAATTGGTGGAGCGCTTTGTTGCGCTCGGTTATCGTGTTGGCACGATCAAACATACGCACCACCATCATGAACTTGATACACCCGGCAAGGATTCCTATCGCCACAGCCAAGCTGGTGCTGTTGCGTCTGGAATACTAGCGCCCGGTATGAATGCCGTTTTTTGGCCCACCCCTGACGGGGCTGACGGTTCTGATGCTCGGGCGGACGATTCTGAACGTTATGAACGGATGCTCTCCGCCTTTCCGGATTGTGACTTAGTGCTGATCGAAGGTCATTCTCAAACCGAGGCGTTCAAAATTGAAGTCTGGAGAAAGGACGTATCGGAGAGACCCCTCGCTGTCGAAGATCAGTCGATTTGTGCGATCGTGACCGATGATCCGGTTGACGTAACGACGCCAGTGTGGAATCGATCCGATGTGCCCGCAGTTGCAACGCATCTGCTTGAGATGATGGGCATGAAATGATCCGGCCCCAGGCCGGGTTTTGGCCGACACCTATCTGGATCGCTCTGGCGGTTGGGTCCAACTAACCGTCAACGGCAACGTAGGCCGACAAGTTCAGCAGCATTGCCCCGATTACTTTTCGGCAATTAAAGTAGATGGGACAATCTATTTTATAAAGCTGTTTGAACGATGGTGACGATCCATTTTCTGATGTGACCGTTTGAGTGTGGGACGGGCTGCATAGTCTTCTAGCACATCGGTTGCATCCTGAAAAATCAATCCAGACATGCACCCTGGCGAGTCCACCGACATCCTCAAACAGCGAACCAACATTGGGCATAGCCCACTTGCCCCTCCCGCCGCAATGTATTTTTCAATCTATTAAGGAACGGTCGCCATGCGAGTACAAATACCACAGATGCTAATTTGTGTTGCTCTGTTTTTGGGCTTCTCCAGCTTGGCCTATGCAGAATCATTCATTGAAGAAACGATCTCCTATATTTCGGGCGGTTGTTCATGCGATGCGAAAGATTCATGCGGGTGCGAGGATTCCTGTTGCGCTGGTTCGGACTGTTGCTTGCTGAGATTCCTTAAGCCGAGTGATACATGCTTTAGCCAATATATCAGCCCAATGACCAATCCGGTCTTCTTTGAAGATCCCAGAACATTGACCGAGGCACGGTTCATCTTTCTTAGAAACCGTGATCCCTCCGCCGTTGCCGGTGGTGGCGATATCAACCTTTTCGCGCTGCAACTTCGTGCTGCTTTGACGGAAGATCTTTCCGTTATTGCCACGAAGGATGGTTTTATTACCTCCCATGGTGGTGTGAATAACCTGATCGATGACGGCTGGGCCGATGTGGCCCTTGGGCTCAAATACAATCTGATCAAAAACTACGAGACACAGACTATCGTCAGTGTGGGGCTGCTCTACGAACTATCTGTCGGCAGCACGCGGTCTTTGCAAGGCCAGGGTGACGGTCTCTTTAGTCCTTTCCTGACTGCGGCCTTCGATTTCAATGGGTGGCACTTTATGACCGAGCCGGGCTTCATGCTGCCCACAAATCACAATGAAGAGAGTACGGTCTTCTTCTGGGACTTCCACTTGGACCATCGAGTGGCGGCAACAGATTTTTTCGTCCTGGGCGAAATTAACTGGTTCAACTGGCTCGGTGCTGGGAACAATGGTATCGACGGAGTTGAGGGAATCGATCTGTTCAATTTCGGATCAACCGGCGTTGCCGGCGACAATGTCGTGACCGGAGCGTTGGGAGTGAAATACCGCCCAAGCTTCTACACGGAAGTCGGATTCTGCTGGGAAACTCCTCTCACCGATCGACGTTTCGTCATGGAGTACCGATATATGGTCGACGTCATCGTACGTTACTAGTCGTATCGCCTCCTGTCAGACAGTTGCTGCTTTGGCAATCCCCAAACAGTTTTGGGGATTGCCTGCATCTGTACTGCCAACACAATGCATCTCCGTTGCCAGAAGGGCATCGAGTTGCTTCTCTGGGGGGAGTTTGAGCCATACCTCATCGGCAGTTACTTTCACGGGAAAGATTTTGACGCAGAGGTCCTCGCCCGAGAGGCATTCTCCGGATTGGAGGGAGAATGTTTTTTTGTGCATCGGACAAGCCACCTTGGGCGTTTTTGCAGCGGTGCCGATGATTCCTCGCGAGAGAATGAATGTGTTTTTGTGGGGGCACATGTTCTGGCAGGCGTACCACTCTCCACGACTTTCAAAATGGTAAACGGCAATCTGTACGTTCCCGTATTTGACCGTCGCGCCACCGTCGCTTGGAAAGTCGGCCACCAGGCCGACCTTGACCCACCGCGTGCCGAGGCGGCTGTTTCCGTTTGTCTTCTGTTTCCCATTGGTCTTTTGACCATTGCTGCTTCCAGACGAGGCGCCCATGCCGTTGTCGCATTGTCCGCTTGAGGAGGATATTCGGAACTTCTGGGATTCTTGTGCCGCTGGGCTACTTTTCGGCCAATTTGCGGGGCGGTGCTGGCCGCGTTCGTCGATGATTTCGATCGTCGGTTCACTTTCATCGGTGTTGACAAATTGCCGGAACATGCGGCGACGGAGAGGATCGTTGACAACTTCTTTCCACTCGCATTTATAGGTGGCGACCAAGTGCTGCATCCGCTGCTCCAATTCGTCGCAAATACCGAGTTTGTCCTCGAGGATGACTTCTTTCAAATGTGCGATGCCGCCTTCCATCCTCTCAAGCCACGCCGCGGTGCGGGTGAGCTTGTCGGCCGTGAAGATGTAGTACATCAAAAAGCGGTCGATGTAACGAATTGCAGTCGGTTCATCGATATCGGCGGCTAAAAGATTGGCGTGTCGTGGCCTCGCCCCCCCGTTGCCACAGATGTAGAGGTTGTAGCCGTTGTCCGTAGCGATCAGGCCGACATCTTTGCATTGCGCTTCGGCACACTCGCGGATACAACCGCTGACAGCAAATTTGATCTTGTGCGGTGCGCGGATGCCGCGATAGCGTTCTTCGATACGGATGGCAAAGCCGACGCTATCCTGAACGCCATAACGGCACCATGTCGCGCCGACACAACTCTTCACGGTCCGTACCGACTTGCCATATGCGTGGCCGCTCTCGAAGCCCGCTTCGATTAGCTCTTCCCAGATATCTGGCAGCTGATGCAATTGCGCGCCGAAAAGATCGATCCGCTGTCCGCCAGTAATTTTTGTATAGAGTCTGTATTTCCTGCCGACACGGCCGATCGTTATCAGTTTGTCCGGTGTGATTTCACCGCCCGGAATACGTGGGACCACACTGTAGAGTCCCCCACGCTGTGTGTTGGCTAAAAAACGGTCGTTCGTATCCTGTAGCGTATGATGTTCCGGATCAGAAATCATTTCGTTCCACAGGCTGGCGAAAATAGAGCTGACTGTCGGTTTGCAGATTTCGCAACCACTGCCCGTGCCATGCGAAGCAATCAGAGCACCAAACGTTTTGATCTTGTTGATTTTGACAATTTCAAAGAGTTGTTGCCGCGTATAGGAGAAGTGTTCGCAGAGGTGGTTGTTGATCACAACGCACGCTTTGGTCATTTCTTTGCGAAAGATATCGCCGACCAATGGCAGGCAACCGCTGCAGCCCGTACCTGCCTTGGTACATGACTGGACGTCGCGAAGCGATGTAAGGTTTCCTTCTGTAATCGCTGCACAGATTGTTCCTTTGCTCACGTTGTTGCAGGAGCAGACCTGGGCATCGTCACAGATTGCATCGGCGCCACCCAATGCCGCGGAGATGGAGCCGCCGATCCCGATCAGCTCACTTGGTGAACAGGGTAGCGGTAGTTCCCCCTTGGCCAGCATTGCGAGCGTACTGTAATCAGTGGCGTCGCCAACGAGAATGCCTCCGAGTAAATGCGTGCCCTCAAGATCAAACAGGAGCTTTTTGTAAATGTTGGCGAAGGGGTCTTCAAGAATCAGCGATTGGGTCTGCGAGGCATCCGCTTCGTAGTTGCCGAAGCTGGCAACATCGACACCCATCAGCTTTAGCTTGGCCGACAAGTCCGTTCCCGTGAACTGGCGGTCGTCGCCGCAAAGATTCGCTGCAACGATTTGAGCCATTTCATAGCCCGGGCCGACAAGCCCATAGACCATGCCGTTGTGCAGTGCCACCTCGCCGATGGCGTAGATATCGTCGTCGGAGGTCTGTAGATAATCATTCACCGCCACACCACCACGCTCGCCTACCGCAATTCCGCAGTCGCGTGCGAGTTCATCGCGGGGTCGAATGCCGGCCGAAACGATAATCATATCGACTTCGAGCGACTGTCCATCGGCAAAAGTTATCCCCTCGACGCTTGTCTTCCCGATTACTTGCTGGGCGGATTTGTTGAGGTGGACCTGGACGCCGAGTGCTTCAATTCTCTTCACAAGAATTTTGGAACCGGCATCGTCCACCTGACGGGGTAGCAGCCGGGAGGCAAATTCAATCACATGCGTTTCGAGGCCGAGGTCGTACGCCGCTTTGGCCGCTTCGAGTCCGAGCAAGCCGCCACCCATAACGGCGCAACGCCCGACATCCGCACCGTAGGCGATGATCTTTTCCAGATCCTCGATGGTGCGATAGACGAAGACGCCAGGCCTCCCAATGCCCTCGATCGGTGGTACAAATGGGTATGAACCGGTGGAAAATATGACATAATCGTATTGGATCGAGGCCCCATTGTCTGACGTTACGATCCGTCGTTTTCGATCAATCTCGTTTGCTCGATCGCCGATGTGAATCTCGACGGCGTGTTTTTGATACCAGTCGAGACGGGCCATCATCAGCTTTTCGGCATTGCGATGGGCAAAGAAGGACGTGAGTCCAACGCGATCATACGCCGCCCGCGACTCTTCGCAGAACGTGACGATGTTATATTGATTAGCCCGGTCGTACTCGATCAACTTTTCGACAAAGCGGTGGCCCACCATGCCGTTGCCAATAACCACGACTGTTTGTTTGGCTGCATTCGTCATGTTTTTGTCTTCCTTATACGTCGTCGGAGGGCTCGTACCGGCGGACGCAGACCGCACAATCTTTATACGAAGGTTGTTTTGAATAGGGATCGAAGTGAGCGTGGGTGAGTGTATTGGTGGTGGCGTAATGCATGGGGATAAACACCTGTCCCGGCTGCACGGTGGGCGTTACGAGTGCCTTCGCGCGGAGGCGGCCGCGCTGCGACTCGACAATCACCTCTTGGTCTGGCCGGATCCCCTCGCGCCGGGCATCGAGCGGATTGATTTCCACATACACTTTCCGGGGTCCGAGTTGGCGGAGGACTGCCGATTTGGCCGTGCGCGTTTGTGTGTGCCACTGTGCTGCAGTACCCCGCCCGGTGAGCAACAGATACCGATAGCGGTTGCTCGGACGTTCCGGCATCTCGCGCGGCATCTCAAAGAGAAATCTTGCCCGGCCATCGGGGTGGTAAAACTTGCCGTCGGCAAACAATCGCCGTTGGCTGTTCAACGGGCCGTCGCTCATCGCATCAGGATTCCCCTCAGGAAACGGCCACTGGATCCCGCCCTGTTCGTGAATCATTTGGTAATCGCGTATGCCGGTGATGTCGCATGGCTGAGTACGGGAAAGTTGCTTCAACTTGTGAAAGACCGCTTCCGGGTCGCTCCAGGTGGCAAACATCGCACCGCAGCCCCAAGAGTCCGCGATCAGGCGAAAGATGGCAAAATCGCTCAGGGCCTGCCCGGGTGCCGAGGCGACTTTCTTAACCAGCCCGATGCGCCGCTCGGAATTGATAAAGGTTCCCTCCTTTTCGCCCCAACCCGCCGCAGGTAGATAGAGGTCGGCGCGCTGCGCGGTTTCGGTCGTCGAGTACATGTCCTGAACCACAAGAAAGTCCAACCGGTCAAGAATTTCGTGGCACGTATTCTGATTGATCCAGGAGTGGGCCGTATTTGTGCCGATGATCCAGAGGCCCTTGATCTTGTCACTCAGGATGCCTTCGATGATTTCGTTGTAGGACCAGCTAGGCCGGTCAGGGATCCGCGCCGCATCCATGCCGAGGATGTCAGCAACTTTTCGGCGATGCATTTCGCTTGTAAACTCAAACCCGCCAAGCAGGTTGGTAGTGTTGCTGAACAGTCGCGAACCCATCGCATTGCACTGACCGGTGAGAGAATTTGCGCCGGTACCGGGCCGACCGATGTTGCCAGTCATGAGGGCCAGATTGATGATCGCCTCGGCGGTGCGGACCCCTTCGTAGCTCTGGTTGACGCCCATGGTCCACCAAAACGACACCCGCGCACCCTCATGGATGGTCTTGGCAACTTCGTGCAACGTCTCGGCGTCGATACCAGTGAGAGAAGCGACGCTTTCGGGTCCGAATCGGGCGAGGTGTCCGCGAAAATCGTCGAAGCCGTTGGTGTGCTCCTCGATGTACTCCCGGTCGATCCAATCTTCCCGGATGAGGATGTGCGCAAGGCCATAGAGCAGTGCCAGATCGGATTTTGGCTGAAGCGCAAGATGTTGCGTTGCTGCCATCGCCGTTTCGGTCCGCCGCGGATCAAGAACGATAATTTGTGGCCGGTGTGGATTGCTCAGCACCCACTGCCAGAGGATCGGGTGGGCGATGCAGAGATTGGAGCCGACCAACACAATCACGTCCGACTCTTTAAAATCGCAGTAGGTATACGGGGGGGCATCAAAACCAAATGCCTCTTTGTAGGCAACGACGGACGATGCCATGCATTGGCGGGTGTTGCCGTCCCCATGGACCATGCCGATGCCGAACTTGGCCACCGCACCGAGCAACGCCATCTCTTCGGTCGTGATCTGGCCGGTGCTCAGGAAGGCAACCGACTCTCGGCCATGACGGGCCTGGATTTCCCGAATGCGGTGGCAAAACGATTCTGTCGCCTCCGGCCAACTGATCGGTTTGTATCCTCTTCCACCTCGCATGAGTGGTGTTGTGCCACGCTCGGCCGACTTGAGTACCGACAACGCCTGCCAGCCCTTGGGGCAGGCCATGCCAAAATTCACGAGAGAATCGGCGGCAGGAGTAAGATGGATTGCCTCGCCGCTGCGGAGGTGAATGTTGAGGCTACAGCCGATCGAGCAAAATCCGCACACCGTCCCGGTCGTGGCATCGGGCTGTAGCGCGGCGGGCACCTGCGAGAGCCCGAACGTACTTGGCTGGAGTACCAGTTCCCGCGTTAGAGGTCCGTCGAATGCTCGCCAGACCGTATTGGTCCGTCGGATGTCCCGGGTCGGTCGCTGGCGAGTCTTTGTGCTCATGTCGTGAAGGCCCCCGGCATCCTGGTGGACACGGAAGTGGCGAAGAATAAATGCCTTTCATGCAACTCGCCAACTGTCAGCAGGCCGAGCATCAGGAGCGTCATCAGGCCAACAAACAGCGGATGATACGCATCGGAGAAGTTTCCCTCGGTCGCCAGCAGGAGTGGCATAATGATGCCACCGACAATCCCGAAGAAAAATCGGCGCAAGGCGACGATACCGAGCGGCCCGACCATCAACAGGGCGCTTCGCTTTTGGGGCGTGTATTGCCGGGTCTTGAGGTACATCAATATACCCCCCTCCAGGCATAGTTTTGCCAAAACAGCAAACAGCAGGATGTGACAGAGTGTCCACCCGTATTGACGCATGACAAAATGTACCGTCACCTCGTTTGAGGTGGCCGCTCCCACCAACAAGATCAGAAGCGAGATTGGTATGCCGAGGATCAAGGCGGTCAATGAGAACTTTGCGGCAGTGAGAGACAAACTCCAACATGGTCGTCGTGTGTCGACGTAGATCATGACGGAACAGAAAATGGCCACAATGCCGGTTGCAGAGGCAGCCACTCCAAGACCTGCCTCCCAATTTTTGGAAAACGATGGGGGGAAGAAATCAACAAATGCACAAACCACGTACGCCACTGAAAAAGCGGCAAAAATACCGAAGGCGAGTATTTCGCGACTCAACCAGGATGTCCTCAGGCCAAGCAGGGCCCGAAACGCATACATCGGACGCCCCAAATGAAATACAGAGGCCCCAATACCCAACAATCCCAAGACGAGTACGGCACTCAAATGCAGCGGACGAACCGATGTGGCGATGTTTTCGCGAAACAACGAAAAGTAGGAATACATCACCTGCTCCACAAGGAATGCCCCCACCGACATCTGCGTGAACACAAGCATGAAGACGAGTGGCAGGTGGGCGTACGCCCGCTGGACCGAGAAATAATCTGCCGGCAGCGCGTTACGAGGGAGCGGACGGCTCGATTTGTAAATCGTAGTGGGGACGGTGTAACCGGGTTCCGGTGCCGCAGGCAGAAACTGGGTTGCCTCGCTCTCGTCTAGAAGAGTTTGCTTGTCTACGAGCCGAATGCGAATTGCCTGATTAGGACAACCTTGAACGCAGGCAGGTGCTTCGCCAACCTCCAATCGTTGATGGCACATGTCGCATTTACGGACAATCCCTTTCGACTTGCTGTACACGGGTACATCGTAAGGACATTTAAGTGTGCAGTATTGACAGCCAATACATTGATCGCTCAAGTGCTGCACAATACCGGTGGAGAGATCTTTTTCGTAAGCCTCAGCAGGGCAACCTACAAGACACGCAGGCTCAATGCAGTGATGACATGCAGTCGTAACATGCTGCAGGAACGGCGACTCGCTCGTTCCACCGATAAGTTGACCGACGTTGCGCCATAGCTCCGTTTCCTCCAAGGCATTGAGCGAATGGCATGCGACAACACATGTCTTGCACCCGGAACAGATATCGAGGTCGACTTCAAAAGCGTATTGTTGCCCCGCCGGAGGTGCAGTAAGTGGAAGGAGGTCGCGATAGTATTTTGCCTCCGCTGGCACGCTGTTGGTCTGGTGCGTTTGTGCAAACCGACCAGCGGCCGAAAGGGACTGCTGCTCGTCGAGCAAGTCATCGGCAAATCGACTTAGTGCATCGTTGTGACCATCTGTGATTGTCGGCATCATCCACTTCCGTCCGATCGCGTTACTGTGGGTCAGGCAGCTAGAAGTCCAGCAGCGTCCTTGTTCTGTTCCCGTTTGGCGAGAGCTCGGGCATATTCTTTACGGGCGGCGGTTTCGGCTTCCGGTGAGAAAGTGACTGCGAAGACGCAGAACGAAGCGGCAGTGACCAAGCCACCCAGAATCAACAGCGCTGTGGGCCAAGCCGTAGTGCCTGTAAACAGCAGGCCGGCAGCGACCGCTCCGACATTGCCGCCAGCGCCAACGATGCCTGCAACCGTGCCCAAGGATTTGTTGTTGACAAAGGGCACAACAGAAAACGTCGCCCCATTGGACATCTGTACAAATAGCCCAAACAGCATCAGTGCCGGAATGGCGAGCGTTAATACCCGCATCTGTGAGAAGAACATCAGCGTCAGCCCCTCACAGAACAGGACCATAAATAGCCACATCACGCGGCCACGTAGCCCCACCCTGCCGCTGAAAGTATCGCTGATCATGCCTCCGAGCGGTCGCGCAAAAACATTCATGCCACCGTACAAGAACGCCATGGCGCCAGCCAAAAACAGGCTCAACTCGAAATAATCGGCGAAGTAAAGCGCAGCGATGTTGCAAATCGTAAGCTCAATACCAAAACAGCACCCATAGATTAGCGAAAGTGCCCAGACGCGATGATCTTTGCATACCTCAACGAATGCGCCTTTGGCTATTTTTGTCTTGGGTAACTTGCCGACAGCGCGAAGCTCTTTAAAATTGCCATCCGGGGTATCTTGCGTGAGAAAGAAATAGGCAATCCCCATCAGCAAACAGACGATGCCAACCGCTAACATCGACAGCCTCCATCCCAGGGCACTACCGAATCCAAACCCTGCAACAAACAGTGTAAAAATTAGCGGCATCATGAGCTGCGTTACGCCGCCACCCATATTCCCCCAACCGGCAGTGGTGGCGTTTGCCGTTCCGACAACATTCGGCGCGAACATTACCGAGGTGTGATACTGTGTAATCACAAACGATGCTCCGATGACACCGATCAAGAGGCGAAGAAAAATAAACGTCAGGGGATCTTGCGCAAGGCCGATGGCCATTACGGGAACCGAACCGAGGATCAGGAGCCAGGTGTACGAGAGTCGCGGTCCAATGCGGTCGCAGAGCCAGCCGAAGAACAGCCGCGCGATGACGGTCGCTGCTACTGACGCAATGATGCTCAGGCCGATTTGCGAGCGGGTCAGCCCCAACTCGTCGCGGACCACGGACATCAAGGGTGCAATGCCAAACCAAGCAAAAAAGCAGACAAAGAACGCAAACCACGTCATGTGGAACGCCCGAATTTGGGGCATTGCCACCTTAAAAAAGTTGCTCCAGAGCGAGGTCATCTTGTTTTGAAGTTCCATGCATCACGTCCCTGGATATGTCTGGCCGACCACGTTTCAATAGCGACTGAATCATGGCGGCGCAAGCGCGCAGCCCTATCGCACTCCTTTGCCAAAGGCCGCCTGCGAAAAGATCGATAGCCGGTTCGGAAAGTGAACCGGAAAGAGAGGCGGATCTCGCCGCGCGTTGCCGATCTCTCTTACACCCTAGCACCATATACATTGGGACTCGCTTTTTATGCGAGTCCGCAACGAGTCCGCCGGGAGAAGTGATTTGCAAGATTCGTGCCAAACGTCTTTTTGATCGGTGCATGGCGATCGCGTGGCAGTAGAAACACTCGGATTTTGTGGCAGACGGAGGAGCATCATTTTCCTAAATACATAGAATGGAAGTGATGATTTGAAGAATAGAAAAGTAAGATTTTCGGGCAGCTGAATCCATTTACATCCCCATACCGCTTCTGAAGAGGGTGCCTCATTTTGGGGCAGAGAATGCTTACACAAAGTGCAACCGGGCCATTTCGGGGGTTGCCTGCATATAGGGGCCGAGATAAGAATAAAAGATAGACAGGCATAGCCAGCCAGTCGGGAAGCAACCAGCATCATTCGTTCCGCCAACCGGCCCTCTAGGGGTCTTAGCCGCCAAGGTGAATACGATGGAAGCAGCAACAGATCGTCTCCTCGCGCTCCGCGTTTCAGATGTGATGACCCAGGATGTTGCTCGCGTTTTTCCTTCGCACACGATGGCCCAAGCGGCAGAAATTTTCACTAGGCATAAGGTCTCTTCGGCGCCCGTGGTTGACGAGTCGGGTACCTGTATCGGTATCCTCAGCGCGACAGATTTTCTCAGCCGCGATCAGGAGGCTCGGGGGAGAGAGGGAAATCGGGCGGAAACGGTACTCGATTGCATGACACCCACCGTGTTTTCGGTGGCTCTCGGCTCATCCCTGCTTACCGCGGCTCGGGTCATGGACGACAAGCACGTCCACCGCCTTCCGGTGATTGACGAATCGGGCTGTCCGGTAGGGATTGTGAGTACGATGGATATCGTGGCCACGATGATCAACGCGATCGACGAGTTAAAATCGTCACTGTCAAATTCTTGATGGCGGTTGTGTTCTGCTTTGCGCCAATCTTCTCGATTTTTCCATCCTTATGGACGCTATTGGGCTTTCGATGCCTGGAGATGCGTATCGAGAAACGCCACGAGGTCTTTCCAGTATGTGGCGCGGACTTTGAAGAACAGTTGGTGTCCATCGCTTCGGTAGGCCGGATAGACCGTTAGCTGCGAGTCGGCTCCGACCTGCTTGAGTCGCCCATTGATCGTTCGGGCTATCTCCACATGGTCAGCCTGTGCCGAATCGTTGCCCGACACAAGGATCAACGTGGGGGCGGTGTTCTTTGTCGCTGCCGCTAGGGCACGGCTGAGTGCACCGCGTCCGGCGGCGGGGGCCATGAGGATCGCGGCGCGTAGCTCAGGAGACTTGACCGCAGCGATCAGGGCGAGCAGCCCTCCGCGGGAAAAACCGACTACCGCCACCCGCTTCGGATCGACTCGATCGAGCTTGCGAAGATATTCGAGTGCACCACGGGTCTGAGTAATCTCCGCTCGGAGTGTGTTCTGCTTTAGTCGCATCGGTGCCAAAGCGACATAGCCTGCGCGTGCCAGTGCGGCGAGGGACTGCTGCGGATCGCCTCCCACGATGCCCCCCCGCCCGCCGTGCAAAAAGAGGACTGCCGGGCAGGGACCCTCTCCCTCCGGTTCGGCCAGATACGCTTCGGTCCGTTGCCCGCCGGAAGGGAGGACGATTTTTCGAGCCGCGGCGGCCGCATCTCTACCGTTGGCGATCAGGAGGATGCAACTGGTAAGGAGTGTGATGGTAGCGCGCATTTGAGGCTCTATTCTATCGATCGGACTGGCCAAGCAGCGGAGCATCAAACCCCGCGGCCGGTAAAAAGTTGTCCATAGATTCCCATTTGCTACGGCAATTGGAGAAGGTATAGACGGTGGGAAAACGCCATATTTGGCGGGTTTTTTTGAAAAAAATGCCAGAATGGCCTTGCTGTCGTGTACTGTGTAGTATATACTACACTGTCGATGCAGATTTCTTCTCCTGGGCCAAAGGTTTTTATGAGCGATCTCGGCGATTACCTCCGCAAGCAAAGGGAGCAACGTCGGCAGAGCGACCCGCAGTTTTCGCTTCGCAAAGTTGCCCAGAGGATTGGGGTGCAGCCCTCCTACCTGAGCAAGGTGGAACGCGGTTCGGAGGGTTCGCCTTCGGAGGAGACGCTCCGGCGGTTGGCGGAAGATTTGAACGAAGATGCCGATATCCTTCTGGCTCTGGGAGGAAAAATCTCCACCGATCTGGCAAGCATCATCCGCAAGCGTCCGAAGTTGTTTGCCGAATTGATCCGGGACCTGAAAGATATACCCGATCACGCGGTGCTTCGCATTGTGCGTGAAGTTCGGGATGGAAATTGGTAATATTAACGATAGGAGGGGACAGATATGATTGGACTAAGTCACGATTCACTCGAGTTTAGTTTTCCGGAGGTACATCCTGAAGCTAAGCTGAACATACAATTCCAGCGGACGTTGCGGATACCCGATGATGGTACCGACTACCCGCTTCCGGCGGGACTCGGCGAGTTTCCGATCGAGCATGTCGATGATTATTTGCGTACCGTTCCCGACCGCTGGCTTGAGCATGGCGGTGTCATGTTGCCGATGTACCAATCCGAGGCAATGTGGATCAATTTTCAATCGACATTTCTAACGGACCACGATACCTGCTATCCGTTTGCCGTTAAAATTGCCGCCGGAAAAATCGATGCGGTGACCGGGAAGCCGTGGACAAATCACTTGCGGCGGCAGCCGCAAAATTATCTCCAGGTGCCGTCTCAACCATGGCTCGATGGTTTTAGCATCGAGCAGGGAGTGATCCGCCAATTTGTGGCGATGCCGCTTGGGGGCGGTTACACGGCGGAAGAGCAGATTACCGGTGGGGCTGAATTTGGTGGTTTGCAGATCATGGTCATGCCGATGCGACGCAAGGCCTTTGAGCGATACCATCCGGTCGTCCAATCGTTTCAAAAAGCTGTCCGGCAGACCGCCGAAGTGCATTGTTTCTCGCCGCCTCCTTGTTCCTTTTTAGAATCTGAGATGGAGATGGGCCTCGGCGCGGGTGGGCGGATGCGACAGCAAATCTACGATGATCAATACAAGCTGGCCGATTGGGAGACCAAACAGAGTAGCCGCTGTTTTGTCCATCTAACCAATTCTGAAACGTGGTGCCAGATTACCGGTAAGTACCCGCCGACGAAGCCCCCGACGGCAACGTCGTACGAACAAGCCGGTATGCCCTGGTTTGATTGGTACGAAGACAAACCGGCAGTCGGTGGTTCTGCCACATTGCGTTCATTAAAGTCTGTCGTGCAGGTAGATAAAGTAAACAATGAAAAACCGGTTATAGATAATGATCCGATCGCAATTGAAAAGGTGACCCACTTGCGAGAATCGCTTTCTAAGGGTCAGGTTCGCGAGGGCCAATTTTGAAGTTGGCGCCGTCGTTGAAATAAACATCCGGTTCGCGGTGAGGTGCCTATCGTATCTACGGAGGGCACGTTCTCCGTCAAGACAGACCCCCTTGTCCATAAATCCTGCTGTGAATATTGTGATTTGTGGTGCGATCGGTTAAACAGGACCGGCACAAGAGTTGTATTTTCTGGCATCTGTGGAGAGTTGTGATGACAACTTGTCGAGTTGCCCGTACGGTAATGACACTTTCGATAACACTCCTTTTCGCAATCATGTTTTGCCTTGCCGGCCTCGGTAAATGGCTTGACGGCGGGGCTCCGGAGTGGTTCGTCGAACAGTTTGCCAACACTCCGCTGGGCAGTCTGCCACAGACACCAATGTATCTGGGCATCGCTCTGGGCGAGTCGTTGCTCGGCCTCGGTGCCGTGGTGAGCCTCTTGAGGGGCGAGTGGCTCCGGGGGCGTGCGCCTCTGTTGAAACTCACGCTCGCCGCATCCCTGTTGATGTTTGTGGCCCTCGGATTCGGTACACGCATTTCGCACCAATACGAAGATGCGGCATTCCAGTTCATGTATTTTACCGGCACACTGCTGGCCCTGATAATCGTCGATCGTGACGACCGGCTGGCTGAAACAAGCGAGGCAGACAGGACAAACTCATGAAACGACAGGTTCCATTTGGCAAACCCCTTCGGGCTTTGCTCGTGCCGCTCATCGCCTTTCTTTTTCCGTTGGCGATCAGCGCAGCTGAGCAATCCACCGTATCGACCTTTCTAGCGGCGGCCGCAGAGGTGAATATTACGCCCGAGATTGGTGTGCGGCTCACCGGACCCGGCGAGCCAAGTACCGGCGTGGCGGACGAACTCTTTGCCCGAGTGTTGGTCCTCAGTGACCGGCGGCAGCCGGTGGTGATAGTAACGGCCGATCTGGTGGGTGTGGAGATTGCCTACGCCGAGGCGGTCGGTAAGGCGATCGAGAAAAAAACCGGCATCCCGCACGGGCGGGTGATGTTCAACTGTTCGCACACGCACAGCGGGCCCGGCGCGTCTCTGCCTGCGGATGATTCGGAAAAATCATACGGCCGCGATGTACTCGAAAAAGTGGTCGCTGCTACGGCCGATTGTGTCGATCGGCTCGAACCGGCCAGGCTGCGGGCAGGGCGAGAGGCGGCACAGCTCGGTTTCAATCGCCGCATGCCGCACGGCAACAATATTACGATGGCCCCCAATCCGCACGGGTCGGTCGTCCCCTGGGTCGATGTGTTGGGCTTGTATCGCAAGGACGGAACGCGGATTGCAATCCTCTTTTCCTATGCGGCCCATCCGGTGGTGATCCACTCTGCGAGCACACTCATCAGCGCCGACTATCCCGGTTTTGCCGTGGCCCACCTGCAGCGGATGCTCGGCAGTGGGGATGGTGCGAGTCGCGTTTTGATGTTCGCCCAGGGTTGTGGCGGTAATGTGAATGCCTTTCCACTCAAAGGGGGCCTGAAGGCGTGCAGTCGTACCGGGTTGGTGCTTGCCCAGGCAGTAACCCGCATTTTCCTCGAAGATGTCCCTCCTGCCCCGATTCGAGCAGCATCGCTCACCGTGCACTTGCCGCTGCAGATGGCGCCACCTGTGAAAGAGTGTGAGCGAATGCTGGCCGAATCGCCCGACGATCAGCGACTCGTGGAGTTATTGCAGATAGCCAAAGAAAAAAAACAGCGAACCATGCCCTATCCAATCCGCGGGTTTGCCTTCGGGAAAACGCTCTGTATTCTTTCGCTTCCGCACGAAAGCTTTTGCGATTATCAGTTGTGGGCCGATCGGGAGTCGCCCTATCGCGATACGCTCGTCTTCGGGTACACCGGGGGCGTACATGCCTATGTCGCCACGGCCCGCGCGTATCGCATGGGCCTGCTCGGGGGATACGAGGCCTCGCCGCGACGAAGCGGGCTCAACAGCCGTTACCGGACGCCACCGGAACCGGTTGCCGAGCAGATCATCAAGGGTGGCATCACCGAAGTCTGGCGATTGCTCGACCCATCCTCCCGCCCGTAGTGTGCCGGATCGACCAGACAGATCAAAAGATTCGCGAGCAGGGCGATTGCCAACAGGCCAGCCATTACCAACATTGTCGAGTTGTAGACGGTACTCGTCGGATCGACCGTACTGATCGTGGCGACGATTCGTTCCTTGGACAAAAGTGTCGGCATGAAACAGCTACCGCGTCAAACGTGAACCATGCAGGGGAACAATGAAGTTGCAGGATGGAAGTCAAGCAAGAAATTTGGCAAACACGTTGCGGGTCATCCGTAGCACCCGTGGATCGGGGCCTTTGAGCTGGTCGGTGACCCGGTAGTGGCCGGGCGGGATCGCCAGACCATCCCACCACCACCAGGTGGAGGCATTGAAAACCCAGTTCTCTTTTTTGCCAGGGTAGATCGTGGCGTGGTAGTGGCCATCGCCACCCAATCCGTCGCTGACCTTGCCGCTTGCCACCACGCACAGCCCCGGAACATCTGCCGGGCCACTGTTCCACTCCCATCCGATCAGTCCGGAAATCCGCTCCCCCATCTGCATCCCGGTCCCATCGTACAGCCAATGGTCGGGGTCGCGGCAGATCCAGTCGGCAATCCCCATGTAAGGGTAGACGTTGCGCGCACCGATCAAGAGTCCTTCCGATGGAGCGAGCGTCGGCAACTGCTTGGTACCCGGATAGCGGGCCAGACACTCGGCGAGCGCTTCGGGCGTTTCGGCCTCGTCGCTAAGTGGTCCGAAGAGGCCTTGCCGTGTGATCTTGCGGTGTTTTGCGCCGCCGACTCCAGGGAGAAACGGGACCACGCACCAGCAGGTGTCGCCGCTAAAAAATGCCGCATTCATTCCCGCATCGACCGCCTGCCGCACGTTGTCGAACATCGCAAGCGACCAGTACTCGTCATGTCCGACCGAGAGAAAACTCCGCCCTCGTCGCAGCCCCTGCCGGTCGGTGTGCGTATCGAGCGTGCTGATGTAGGAGACATCATACCCTTCTTTTTCCATCCAGTAGGCGAGAGGGTATTCCCAGAGAAAAAACTCACCGCTGCCGAGCGTTAATGGCGCCCGATGGCCGTGCCAGTTCCACGCATAGGGTCGGTCCCAACTGACCTCGACGCCCGGACCGCAGTAGGCTTGTGGGTGCTTGCCATCGTTGTAGAGCGAATAGCCGCCTGGCCAGAGGTTGTAGGCAAGCCAGGTAGCGTCGCTTACTTGGAACAGAAAGTCGCACGCCCGATCGTCCCGCACGATGAAAATGACATAGCTTTGAGCGCCCTCTTTTTCAGCGGTCAGCTTGCCGACATAGACCCCGCTGAGCCAGTCGGAGGGAATCTTCAGTTGTGTCGCCACCTCCCAATCACATTCGCGGAGCCGCTGCTCGCCCACGGGAGGAATAGCCTGCGGACTACCGCGAAACGGGCCGAGAGTCGCCATGTGCCGGCCCCCTTTGCCCTGGTAGTACCCCAAACGGTAGATGTCGACCGAAAATGTCGAGGCGGGACGCGTACTGACCTTAAGATCCAACGACTCGCCCGGCCGCACGCTCGGTTTGGAGCAGAATCCCTCGATGCGTGAAGAGCGGTTTGAGTTGTCCTCATCCACGATCGGCCGCGTGAGCATCCAGTCGCTCGTGCCGGGCAGGGCATTCTCTTGGCGGACCCGACCGCTCCGCACTTCGGCACCGACGGCGTTATTTTTGATGCCCACAAGTGGCAACGCGAGTGCTGTGCCGGCGGTCGCTTCGAAGAGGTTGCGCCGCGTGATTCTTCGGGCTTTGCCTCGTTTGCCGGGCATAGGTTGGCCTTCTTGCTCGGATGCCTTGTCGCAATCGCTGTCCCCATTCTCGTGCGCTTCGCAATCGGCGTCAATCGAGAGCGCGGAAGTTGGGGCCATTTTGTTGAGATTGCGGATGTTTTTCCGAGTCGTTGACGTTGGGTGCGCTGTTTCGTGCGGCCACCGCATCGCGATACGGTGGAAAACAGCCACCGAGTCGTTGATGTACTCTACCGGAGAATGGGTCCCGCTGCGTAGAATGGTGTTCCACCCCGGAGAACCGAGTATGTGGAACCCTGTAGAAAACTCTTATCGCGTGCCCTTTGACGGTTCCTTTAAGATCGAACATGCCGATACCCGGCCCCCACAGAGTGGTCCTTCTCGCAAGGATTTGAAGGCACAGCTAAAGGCTGAAGTAGCCGCTGTCGATACCCTGCAGGAGATCCTCTTCGCAGAAGATCGTCAATCGCTGCTTTTGGTGTTTCAGGCGATGGATGCGGCGGGCAAAGATGGCACAATCCGTGCAGTGCTTCGTGGCCTCAATCCCGCGGGCTGCCAGGTCTTTAGTTTCAAACAGCCTTCTGCTCGTGAGTTGGACCATGACTTTCTCTGGAGAACCGCCCAGCGGATGCCCGAACGCGGTAAGATTGGCATCTTCAATCGAAGCTATTACGAAGAGGTTCTGGTCGTTCGGGTCCATCCGAAATTCCTCGGCATGCAGCGACTGCCTCCCTACGAATCACTCGAACAGATATGGAAACATCGCTACGAGAGCATCCGCGACCATGAGCAACACCTAGCGCGCGACGGCACACGAATCATCAAATTTTTTCTCCATGTGAGTCCTGATGAGCAGGGTAAACGACTGCATCGTCGTATTACGAAGCCGAAGAATCACTGGAAATTTAGTTCCTCGGACCTGGCCGAGAGGGAGTACTGGACGGAGTATATGGATGCCTATGAGGCAGCCCTGAATGCCACCTCCCGCCCGTGGGCACCCTGGTATTCCATTCCCGCAGATGACAAACCGTTTATGCGGGTCCAGGTAGCACAGATAGTACATAAGACCCTGAAAGATATGGACCCACGATACCCGGATTTGAGTGACGAGGACCGCGCTGCTCTCGTAGCACACCGGGAGTCGCTTCGGCCAGAGGGTGAGGAAGACTGACGGGACTTTTGCCACTGTCACCTTAGGCCAACGACGGCACAAAGATCGGCCGGATCACCCGGCAGCCGATCGAGCCGAGCCGTTCCTTGAGCCGGTCATAGACCGGTTCACTCTCGAAAGTGCCGATGATGGCCCCACCGGAGCCGGCAAATTTTGCGGTCGCGCCCGCCTCGCGGGCAAGTTCGACCATTCTCAATTGTCCGCGGGCAATGTTGCAGATACTTTGCCGTAAATCAAAATTGGCGTCGATCAGTTTTCCGAGTGCTGGACTATCTTTGCGCTCGATCGCACGAGTCGCTTCGTCGGTAAGTTCTGCAAAGCGGGCCATTGCCTTCACGACATTTTCATCGCCCCGCTCGAAACGGGCGCGCAGGTCGTTGTGGACCACCTCGGTCGGCTCGCTTTCCAGTGTGCTATAGGCCACGTAGAGCGAGGATAGACTCGACGGATCGATCGGTCGGTAGCTGCCACAGGAAAATCCCTGTTCGACCCTCATCTTTTCCTGGGCAAAGTCCATGAATACTGCCCCCTGATAAATTTGGGCGACGCGGTCCTGCAACCCGGCACCAATTCCAAGTTCCTGGGTCTCGACCGCAAGGGCAAGAGATGGTTGGACAATGATCGGGATATCGATTTTGTAGAACTCCATCAGGCAGCGGAGTGTCGCCACGATGATCGCGCTCGAACCGGCCAAACCGACCTGTCGGGGAATGTTGCTCTCGTAACGGACCGAAAAATTCTGCTTGTGGAGCGGAAGATTTTGAGTTTTGCAGTAGTCGACAAAAATTTTAATGGTCGCCTTGACCAGCCGCACGCCGCCGTAATAACCGTGCATTGCCACATCGGTATTGAGTTCCTCAATCGAGTCGAAACGGCTGCGGTCCTCCTGACTCCAGATGATTTCAATTTGATCCCACTCGTACAGTGTGACCTGGGCCCAGAGGTTGCCCAGGCCTAAGGAGATTGTTTTACCGTGGTAGCCATCTGATGGATTGCCCATCAGTCCAGCGCGGGCATACGCCTTTTTCCGAATCAGTTCCATCGTTGTGCCTTCCGGGAGAGGCTTATATATAGCTCTCGAGTATTTTTTCAGTCACTTTACGGAGTTGCGGCCCATATTTTGGATCGGCCATGGCAAATTCGATGAACGCTTCGAAATAACGTTCAAACGATCCGATATCGAAACGTTTTTCGTTGGTAGGCAGTCGGACCCCAAGGACTTTGCCCCCATCTGCAATCAACGTTCGAATGGCGTCGGTCAATTGGATCTCGCCATTTTTCCCCGGTTCGGTATGTTCCAGATAATCAAATATTTTTGAATTGAACACATAGCGGGCTGCCACTGCCAACTGGCTTGGAGCTTCGTCGACGGGTGGCTTTTCGACCAAGTCACTGAGTTCAAAGAATCCATCTGTCTTGTTGCAGGGTTTTGCAATGCCGTAGTGCACTACTTCCTCTCGATCGACTTCTTCAAAAGCAATCACCGCATCAGCCTGGGAAGATTCAAATTCATGGATCATCAATTTCACGATTTGCGACTGGCCGTTGACGCCAATGATGGAGTCTCCTAGTGCGACCACAAAGTTCTGCCCGTCAACCAGCGGTTGGGCGCAGAGAATCGCATGCCCCAGACCGAGCTGTCTCCGCTGTCTGGTGTAGAAAAATTCTAACTGATCGCGTTCGAAGGCCAGGTCTTGCAGGAATTCTTCTTTTCCGGTCTCGCGCAGGTGAGTAATCAATTCGCCATCGATATCAAAATGATTTTCGATTGCGGTCTTGCCGGGACCGGTCACGAAGACGAGTCGATGGATATCGCATCGGTACAGCTCCTCAGCAACATATTGCACCACCGGTTCCTTGCCCACAGCGAGCATTTCTTTCGGTTGGCTTTTCGTGAGGGGTAGCAGGCGGGTTCCGCGACCAGCGACTGGCACAACGGCAAGGTCAATTGACATTCGTTTTTACCCTTATATCTTGAAGAGGAGTATTCCTGGTGGTCGGCGGTGTCTCTCCGGGACGATAGAAGCTAAAGCGGGCGATTATAACTCCAAAACAGGTTGCTCAACAGGATGATTTTCCTGACTGTGGCAGGCTCGGTGACGGCGGCATTATGGCATCTACCGCAAAACAGCATGAAGAGCAAACTGCCCTGCCAGGGCATCTCGCAGGCCATGAGGAAGAGTTTTGCGTCTCGTTCCAGAGAGACTTCCCATTTTTGTGGCTCCTGACTCTTGTGGGGCCTCCGCTTCTTACCGTCGTGCTGCTCGTTGTGATTGGTGTCTCTGCAGGCTGGCTTTTTGTTCGCAAGTTGGTACTTACCGGTTTTTTCACTTTCTTTCTTTTTGGAAAATTTGTGATTCTCAGTGGCGATGGTTCAGAGGTTGCCAGTCCGTTTTTTACTCCGGACCAACTTTTTCTTCTGGTCCTCTACATGGATCTGATGACGGCCATGATGCTGGTTTTTCACGCAGGATTTTTGTTTCGGATTCCGTACCTTGGCCACCGGCTGTTGCTGGTTGCCGAAGATGGACAATTTATCCTGCAACTGCACCCTTGGATGCGGAGGGCTACCTTTGTCGGCATTACTCTTTTTGTGATGTTTCCTCTCGCCGCAACCGGGGCGGTCGGAGCGGCTATTTTCGGGCGTCTCCTGGGCATGTCTCGGATTGCAACCTTTTTTGGAATTTGTCTCGGTAGCCTACTCGGTTGTGGTGCGATGTATTACGGTTCTTTCTTGATCAATCAATATCTGGATCGGAACAACCTGTTGCTGACCGTTGGCGGTATTGCAGTGATTGTAGCTGTGATTTTTCTATTAAATTATCGCTACCGGCAACTGAAAAAGCGTGCGCGGCGGTAAGTGCCGGATCGTTGCGATAGAATGAATACCATGACGAGAGATTCTAAAAAAACACTCGTAGTCATTCCTACGTACAATGAGATTGAAAATCTTCCCGAGTTGGTTGAAGGAGTGTTTCAATATCTTCCTGAGTGTGAGATTCTCATCATCGATGATGATTCCCCGGACGGTACCGGACGGTGGTGTGACGAGTATGCCCGAACCGACCGGAGACTGACGTGTCTGCATCGCGAGGGAAAGCTGGGTTTGGGCTCAGCGCTGCTCGCTGCGATGCGTTTCGCCCTGGAAAACGACTATACGTTCACCATGACGATGGATGCCGACCTGAGCCATCCGCCGCGCTATCTGCCAGACATTCTTGCGAAAATAGAAGCCGCCGAGAAGCCGCCGGTCGATGTTGTGATTGGTTCTCGCTACGTTCCTGGTGGAACGATCCGCGGTTGGTCTTTATGGCGGCGGCTGATGAGTTTTGCAGTCAACTTCTTTTCGCGATTGCTGCTGGGTCTCAAAGTCAGGGACTGCAGCAGTGGTTTTCGTTGCTATCGGACAAAGGTGCTAACGTGTATCGAGAGCGGCCAGATTCGATCCAAGGGATACTCCTTCGAGGAAGAAATCCTATGGCAGTTGCACCGGCAGGGTGCATCCTTTGCAGAAATTCCGTTTACTTTTGTCGATCGGGGAAAGGGGACTACAAAAATCAACGTCAAAGAGGCAGTCGTTGCCGGAGGAGTCATTTTGGCCTTGGCGTTTGATCGCCTGAGCGGTTGCTGCCGGAAACAAAAGACCGACCCTTGTTGATCGGCGACAAATAGACTAGATCAAGAAGGTTCCATTTTACGATTGTTCCATACTGGGCTCGATGTTCCATGGCAATTCTTGTTACCGGTGGCGCTGGATTTATTGGCAGTCATCTTGTCGAGCGGTTTCTGGCCGAATCGAGCGAGAAAATCGTTTGCCTCGACAACTACAACGACTACTACGATCCGGCGATCAAACGCAAAAACGTTACGGCGTTTGAAAACAATCCGCAAGTGACGATGGTCGAAGAGACCTTTTGTAACCAGGACGCCATGCACCGCTTGTTCGAAGAGCAAGAGATTGACGAAGTCTTTCACTTCGGTGCCTACGCCGGTGTGCGGCCGAGTATTGAACGGCCCCATCTCTACGAGAAGGCGAATATTGAAGGCACCCTCTGCCTTCTTGAGGCGGCCCGCGCACACCCGGTCGAGCGATTTGTACTGGCCAGCAGCAGCACCGTCTACGGGGGTGGCGCCGAAGCGCCCTTCAGAGAGGATGCGTCGATCGGCGTGCCTCTCTCTCCGTATGGGGCGAGCAAACGAGCGGCCGAACTGATGGGGCTCACCTACCATGCCCTGCACGAGGTGCCGGTGGTCTGCCTGCGCCCCTTTAGTATTTATGGCCCTCGCCTGCGGCCCGATCTGGCGATGACCATCTTCACCAAGGCGATTCTCGACGGCAAACCGCTGCCGCTGTTTGGTGATGGTTCGATCCGTCGTGATTTCACGTTTATCACCGATTTCTGTGATGGCGTACTTGCAACCCGCAATTGCCCCGAGGCGATCGGGCAGTGCATCAACCTGGGCCACAATCATCCGGTCGAGATTCGTCGGCTGATTGAAATTCTCGAAGAGGCATTGGGCGTGAAAGCGAAGATCGACTATCTCGATGCGGTACCGGGCGAGATGCCCGTCACGCATGCCGATCTGAGCAAGGCCGAGCGGTTGCTCGGTTACAGCCCTCAATTCCCACTCACCGAGGGTGTTGCCGAGTTTGTGGCTTGGTATCGAGAGAATTGCTAACGCGCGGAAACCGCATCCTGCGCCGCACAGAGTTCCAATCTCTGAAAGAGCCCTCCGGTTGGGTAAACTTTACCGGCCCTTTCCGCAGAGTCTTCAAGGAAACCTGAAAACGCATCACGCCCGAAGTCAATGATCGGCCGATACTATCGATATGGGGCCGTTCAGACTCGATGCCCTAGAAAAATCAAAGATTTTTGGACGTGGAATCTTACGCATGGATGCGATCTATTCGAAGTATCGATTCGGCATCTTTCTGGTGTTTCTGTTCCTCGTCCCGATCATTGTGCTCGGTGCCAAGGCGGCCATGGAGACCAACTCCAACAAGGTGGCTGATTGGCTGCCCGAGGAATTTGAGGAGACAGAGCACCTAAAATGGTTTGCCGAGAAGTTCGGCAGCGACGAGTTGTTGATGTTCAGCTGGCAGGGTTGCACCCTCAGCGATGAACGCGTCGCCCGCGTGGCCCAAGCTCTCCGCCAACCGGCCCACGGTCCGGCCTATTTCGCCAAAGTGTTAAGCGGCCCCGAGGTGTTGGCCAGTCTCCGCAGTGAGCCCCTCAAGCTCAAAGAAAAAACGGTACTCCGCCGGTTGAAGGGTTGGCTCATCGGGCCGGATGGAGAGACGACTTGCCTGATCGCCATCATCAACAAGCGGGGGGCGACCGATCGGCACGCAGCGGTCGAGCAGGTGTTCACGACTGCCGAAACGGTAGGGGGTATCGCTCGCTCGGAATTGCACATTGCCGGTCCGACGATGGAGAGCGTAGCGATCGATGCGGCGAGCGCCGAGCATTTTGATCTGCTCACGGCGGTCTCGACCATCGCCTGCTTTTCACTAATGGCCTTCGGCCTGCGTAGTTTTTTGATTGGTCTGATGGTCTTTGGAACCGCACAACTTTGTCAGCAGTTTGCCCTGGCCATGGTGATCTATACCGGATCGCAAATGGACAGTGTGATGCTGATGCTACCCTCACTGGTGTACGTACTCTGCATCTCCGCAGGGATTCACATTGCCAACTATTATCGCGATGCGATTCGCGAAAATGGTCTCAGCGGTGCTCCGGTTCAGGCCATCCGAGAAGCCTGGGGGCCGTGTTGGCTCTCGGCAGCAACCACTTCGGTCGGTCTACTCTCACTCACCGTCAGCCTGATTGTGCCGATCCGCAAGTTCGGCGGATATGCATCCGCGGCGGTCTTGGCGGGTACAGGGATAATGATTTTGTTGCTCCCTTGCCTGCTTGCCGAATTTCCACAGCGGAAGTGGGCTGATCGACTCCGCACGCACCAACGGGCCAAACAGATGGGCCACTTCTGGGAACGCCTGCTCGCCGGTGTGGCCCGCTACCATGTAGCAATTGTGCTAGTTGCAATCTGCGGCGTTTTGGTCGCCGGTTGGGGCGTCACCCGTTTGCAGGCGACCGCACGACTGCACAACTTGTTTCGCGGCGAGGCAAAAATTTTGAGCGATTACGACTGGCTCGAACACCATGTCGGCCCACTGGTGCCGATTGAGGTGGTGGTCCGCATGCCTAAGGAGACATCCCTTTCGGTGTTAGGCAGGCTACAGATGATCGAGACCGTTCGACGCGGCGTGCAGCGGGTCGACGGGATTGACTGTACGATTTCGGCTGCGACTTTTGCGCCGCCGCTCCCGACGCGCTCAGGGGCAGGGTGGCGTCAAGCCACGCGGCGTGCGGTCTTTGAAAAAAAACTTACGGGGAACCTCGACCAATTTATCGATACCGGCTACGTGAAGATCGACGGCGAGGAACAGCTTTGGCGAATCAGTGCCCGCGTGCGGGCGACAGAAAATCATGATTACGGCACGTTACTGGCCGGGTTGGAAAGCCGCATTGCGCCGATCCTCGTCCATTACCAAAAAACACTTCCCGCTATTTCGGCCATGTACTGCGGTGGCGTGCCGCTGGTCCACAAAGCGCAGCATCAGCTGATGGACGACTTGATCAATAGCTTTATCGTGGCTTTTGTGATTATCGCCACCATCATGGTTCTCGTCTTGAGGAGTGTTCGTGCCGGATTGGTGTCAATGATCCCCAATGTGTTTCCTGCCTTTGTGGTATTCGGCGCCATGGGCTGGGCTGGCTTTGAAATCGAAGTTGGCTCGATGCTCACGGCGACCGCCGCACTCGGGATTGCTGTGGATGATACGCTGCATTTTATCGCAGCCTTTGGACGTGCACTGCGGGCAGGAGCCTCGCGACGTGAGGCGGTGCTAAATGCCTACCACCGTTGTGGTGCTGCCATGATTCAAACATCACTGATTTGCGGGTTGGGATTGTTGGTGTTTGCTTTTAGCTCCTTTGCACCGATTGCCAGATTTGGCTGGCTGATGGGGGCGATGTTGGGCACCGCTTTAATTGGTGACTTGATCATCTTGCCGGCAGTTTTAATGAGTCGGTTGGGCAGTGTGTTTGAACCTGCCCGTCCCTTGCAGTCGCCAGGCGACTCTACAGAGACAAAAAAAGCTGCCTAACCCATTCACAGGTTGGTGCGCCCGCCATGGATAGGACTGCAGTCGGCCTTTGCAGGTGAACCAATAATCTTCAAAGCTGATCGATCTTGTTGATGCCGCTTTGAAGTCGTGATCATCGATGCAGTGAATAGGGCGCCGGGTGTGGTGCGCATCGGTCCGGAAAGATGGCGATGGTTGCGCTGTTGCCGGGCACAACGTTTTAGCCTCCTGACCGTCCTCTGGTAATCGGGTTGCCGGTATACCCTAAAAATGATGGCGCTATCGCTTGGCCGGATGTATTGTCGTTTCTGTTTCCGTTACGATAGGGGCTTTGCTTGTTCTGTCTGAATTCGGAGTTCTTGCCAAACGTTGCCGAGTTTGTTTTTGTTGCGGCAAGAAACGACCTATGACCTACCAACAGCTTATCGCCCTCTTGCCATGCCACAGCCTGGATGATTTCCCGTTTTATCTCGAGGGATCAGCAGCAGATCAGGTGCTCGATTCCTATACGGCGCTCTGGCATCCGGCACTGATTGCCCATGCGCAATGTATGCCGACGTGGCGGAGGAACGACGATGGTGAAGAAAAATCGTGGGAAGGAGCCTTGGTAACGATGCCTCAAGTGTGTCGTGATGATATGCCGGGCTATTGGCTCGATGAACTTCGTGCGCAGGGGGCGTTTGTTCTCGATTGTGCGGAGATGTCCGAGAGAAATGAAATCATGGCGGTCGCTCTTGCGGAGGCAGATATTGCCCATTCCAGCCTCGATCCGTCGATTCTGAAAGATTTTCTTGCTCTCGGATTTTGCCATTTATTGACGGAGGTGCTGACGGTTCGCATGCGATACAGCAGTCTGCTCGATGTGGATCGCTTTACCCAATTAGTCATAGAAGCGGCCACATTTGCGATTGCGGGCGAAGGGGCGCAGGCGAAGGACTCGCTGGGAAAATGTTTCGATGCACTGACTGAATCGAAGAGTCATTATTATCCGGTCGATAGCTTTCTTTACGACTTGACGCTCTTCGCGCCGACAACACCACCGAAAACACTGGCGAGAGAAATAGCAACCAATCAACCGATGAACCTGCTAATTTCCGCTCAGGACGTACAAAGACTGCATGAATTGGATCGGGAAACGTTCGACATTCTCCATCGCGGTGTTGCAGAGGAAAACATCTGTCTCGTCGGCGGTGAAATATCGGATGAATCACCACTATCGCTACTTTCCCAGGAGGGCGCCTCTCAGGAACTGGAACAAGGGATTTCCTTGTACGAACAGTATTTGGGGGTGCGTCCGTTCGTGTTTGGCCGCCGACGATTTGGTCTTAGCTGCAATTTGCCACAACTACTCTCTAAATGGGGTTTTGTAGGAGCGCTCCATTACACACTCGACGGGAATCGATCTCCTGAAAGTTATCATGGGTCCATCAATTGGCAAGGAACGGACGGAAGTGAATTGAGCGCGCTGGCCCGTGCACCGCTCGATGCACAGAAGAGCGAGAGTTTTCTTTCGTTGCCTCGGCATATAGGCGATGCAATGGATAATGATCATATGGTGGCAATCGGTTTTGCCCATTGGCCTCAGTTTGTAAGCCGCTGGTATCGGGACCTTCAACGAATCGCGAAATACGGAGCTGTCCTGGGGAAATTTGTCACGCTTAAGGAATGCTTTCGGGAAAGCAATGTGATGTCCGGGGCCACACAGTTTGAGGCGGATGACTACCGTAGTCCTCTTCTCCGCGAGTCCGCAGCAGCGGGAGTGCCTTCGATTTCACCTTTGGTAACTCAAATCAAGGCCGAGGCATCGACGCGGGCTGCAGGTGTGTTTTGCGCGCTTGCGGCCCTATTGTCCGGTTCGGACCAAAGCCGATCTGAAAATATGCCCCAAGCAGATGCGGCCCTTTTAATGTCCGAGGCTTTGCCTCGCACCAAGGGCAATGCCCAAGAGGGTTATCTGGTTTTGAATCCTTATGGTTCTCCGCAACCGGTAGTGCTGGAAACGGACCTTAAATCACCACCGCAAATTACTGGTGCAGTGAAGGGAGCCGCTGAGCGGAACGGCCACCAAGAAGTACTTCTTGAGGTGCCACCCTTTGGGTACGCCTGGGTCTGCGGGGACAGTGGCAGTTGGTCGCCGGCAGCGGGCAAGCCTCTCTATGAGATGAATCTGTTACGAAATGAGTTTTTTGAAGTGCATGTCGATGCTCCAACGGGAGCGATCAAATCGGTCTACACCCAGTCGTACCGTGGAAACATTCTCTCGCAGCGGCTCGCCCTACGGATGCCACAGGCCTTGCCGGGCCACGCCCCCGTCTACTCGACGATGGAGGCAGATGAGGTTGTTTGCAGTTACAACGGGCCCTTTGTCGGCTCCATCACCAGTCGGGGACGGCTGCTCGATCCCGATGGGGCACTGGTTGCACGATTTGAGCAGACAGTGCGTGTGATGTGCGGATCGCCGATTATCTACATGGATGTTCTGCTCGATCCGATCGTTCTTCCAGAAGACAATCCCTGGCAATCCTACTATGCCTGTCGCTTTGCCTGGCCCGGATCGGAGATTTACCGGAGTGTCGGAATGACACGTTTGCGTACACACCGAAGGCGTCTGGAGGCACCACACTACTTGGATTTGCAGAGCGGGTCGTTGAACGTAACGCTTTTGAGCAATGGATTGCCCTACCATGTTTTAGTAGACGATGGTCAAATAGATACGCTTCTGATCGCTCCAGGTGAAACAGCACGTCGTTTCCAGTTTGCCCTTGGCATCGATTTGCCGTCGCCTGCGAGATCCGCTTTGGCCTCTATGTCGCCACCCCAAATCCTGAAAGAAACCAAATCGGGTCCATCACCAAACTCGGGATGGCTGTTGCATATCAGTGCACCGCACGTTGTTGCAACGCACCAGGAGGCGATTTCCGCCGGGGGCAAAGTTTCGGGAATGCGGCTGCGGTTGCTGGAAACTCGCGGTCGATCGACATTGGTTACATTGCAAAGTTTTTGCAATATTGGGACTGCGAGAAAGTCTGATTTTTTGGGCAATACTCTCGAGAAATTGTCGCCTGACGGCGATCGAGTCACGTTGGAGTTGGTTGGCAGTGAAATTTGCGTGATTGAATTGATATGGCAAACATGATTGTCACGATTGACGGCCCTGCGGGTGCTGGAAAATCGACCGTTGCGCGAGGTCTCGCTTTGCGGTTGGGATACCAGTTCCTCGATACGGGGGCGATGTACCGAGCGGTGACGTATGCCGCGCTCCGCGCCGGGATCGATCTTTCTCAGACAAACGGTGTTGCCGATTTTGCAGAGCAGCTTCAGATCGACTTAAAGGATGAGAATGTCTTTGTCGACGGCAGCAATGTCAGCCTGGCGATTCGGGAGGTAGAAGTCACTTCTCAGGTCCATTTTGTCGCAGATAATCCAAAAGTTCGTGAGATGCTAGTGCGGTTACAGCGTCGGCTTGCCGGCGGACGCGATATCGTCACGGAGGGCCGAGACCAGGGAACGGTAGTTTTTCCGGAGGCCCGCTGCAAAATCTTTCTGACGGCCTCTGCGGAGCAGCGCGCCGGGCGCCGCCTTTTGGAGTTGGAATCCCACGGACAATCCGCCACACTCGATGAAGTCCTCAGCAACCAAAAACAGCGAGATGCCCGCGACAGAAAACGCGATGTTGGACCGCTTGCTAAAGCGACAGATGCCGT